>NZ_JARBAE010000014.1:0-166337 GCF_033795305.1 Streptomyces sp. AK02-01A | reverse complement strand
CCTGAAGCGCCCCGGAGGCGAACCGAGCCCCAAAAAAGAGGTATGTGAGCCGAAGGGCGCGCCGCTGTCGAAAGGGAGAGCGCGCGGAGGTTCGCGAGGGACGAGCGAATCGAGCACGGTCGACCGTCGACAGTGGCATAAAGCGCCCGGAGGCGAACCGAGCCTTCAAAAAGAGGGGCGAGTGAGCCGAAGGGGCGCGGTGGTGTCGAAAGAGAGAGCGCGCGGAGGGTCGTGAGGAACGAGCGACCTGAGCACGGTCGACCGTCGACACCACCTGAAGCGCCCCGGAGGCGAACCGAGCCCCAAAAAAGAGGCGAGTGAGCCGAAGGGCGCGCCGCTGTCGAAAGGGAGAGCGCGCGGAGGTTCGCGAGGAACGAGCGAATCGAGCACGGTCGACCGTCGACAGTGGCATAAAGCGCCCGGAGGCGAACCGAGCCCCAAAAAAAAGAGAAGTACCGAGCCCCAAAAAATACAGCTACTTGCTTACTCCTGTGAGGGCCGTGACCACCGGGTCCAGCGCCTGGTGGATTTCGTCGCCGACCGAGCGGAAGAACGTGATGGGCGCGCCGTACGGGTCGTAGACCTCGTCCGCCTCGGCGGTCGGGGCCAGCAGCCAGCCGCGTAGCGCGGCGGCGGCTCGGACCAGTGCGCGGGCGCGTTCGACCACGCCTTCGTCCAGCGGGTCGGGCAGGGTCGCCGGGTCTATGGCCCGTACCAGCCGGGTGAACTCCTTGAGTGTGAAGGTGCGCAGGCCCGCCGAGTGGCCCATGGAGATCACCTGGGCGCGGTGGTCGCGGGTGGCGGTGAGTACCAGGTCGGCGCGGATGACGTGTTCGTCGAGCAGTTCGCGGCCGACGAAGCCGGACGCGTCCGCGCCGAAGTCGGCGAGTACGGCCGCCGCGTTGGCTTCCATGGCCGCGCCTTCGTGGCCCCAGGTGCCCGCGCTCTCCACGATCAGGCCGTCGGTGAGCCGTTCGCCGAGGCGGACGGTCAGGGCATGCCGCGTGAGCCGCTCGGTGATGGGCGAGCGGCAGACATTGCCGGTACTGACGTGGAGGATGCGGAAAGTGTTGCCGGTGTGTGCGGTCTCCGCTATGCCACGCCCCTCAGGGGCGGTCAATTGGCCACCTCGAGGTCGGGTACGACCTTGCGGAGCTCCTCCGCGTCGAGGGCACCGGCCCGCAGCAGTACCGGGACCTTGCCGGTGACGTCGACGATCGAGGACGGGACGATGCCGGGCGTGGGTCCGCCGTCGAGGTAGACGGAGACGGAATCCCCGAGCATTTCCTGGGCGGCGTCGCAGTCCTCGGGAGCCGGGTGTCCCGTGAGGTTGGCGCTGGAGACGGCCATCGGGCCGACCTCGGTGAGCAGCTCGATGGCGACCGGGTGCAGCGGCATACGGATGGCGACGGTGCCACGGGTGTCACCGAGGTCCCACTGGAGGGACGGCTGGTGCCTGGCGACCAGGGTGAGCGCGCCGGGCCAGAAGGCGTCGACCAGTTCCCAGGCCTGCTCGGAGAAGTCGGTGACAAGGCCGTGCAGCGTGTTCGGAGAGCCGATCAGGACAGGGGTGGGCATATTGCGTCCGCGGCCCTTGGCCTCCAGCAGGTCGGCGACGGCCTCGGAGGTGAAGGCGTCGGCGCCGATCCCGTACACGGTGTCGGTGGGCAGCACGACCAGCTCACCACGGCGTACGGCCGACGCGGCCTCACGCAGACCCGTCGAACGATCGGTCGCGTCGTTGCAGTCGTATCGCCGTGCCATCAGCCGGCCCTCCAGATTTCTTGTGCGTGGTTCGCCGCCTGGGCGGGAAGGGCGGCGGGGGCGGTCACAGGGTGGCCTTGCGGGCCGTCGCGAAGCGCGGGCGCTTGTTCAGGTCGGGGTGGTCGGCGGCGTCGGCCCAGCCGGACTCCTCGCTGAAGATCCACGGCACCTGTCCGCCCTGCGTGTCCGCGTGCTCGACGACGACCAGGCCGCCGGGGCGCAGCAGCCGGTGCGCGGTGCGTTCGATGCCGCGGATGGTGTCGAGGCCGTCCTCGCCGGAGAAGAGGGCCATCTCCGGATCGTGGTCACGGGCCTCGGGAGCGACGTACTCCCATTCGGTCAGCGGGATGTACGGCGGGTTGGAGATGACCAGGTCGGCCTGGCCGTTGAGCTCGGGAAGGGCCGTCAGGGCGTCTCCGCGGTGCACGGTGACCCGGGACCCGTCGGCGTTCTTCCGCGTCCAGGTGAGGGCGTCCTCGGAGAGTTCCACGGCGTGCACGCGGGAGCGCGGCACCTCCTGGGCCATGGCGAGCGCGATGGCGCCGGAGCCGGAGCACAGGTCCACGATGAGCGGTTCGACGACGTCCATCGCGCGCACGGCGTCTATGGCCCAGCCGACGACCGACTCGGTCTCCGGGCGCGGCACGAAGACTCCCGGTCCGACCTGGAGTTCCAGATAGCGGAAGAAGGCACGTCCGGTGATGTGCTGGAGCGGCTCGCGCGCCTCGCGGCGGGCCACGGCCTCCCAGTAGCGGGCGTCGAAGTCGGCGTCCTTGACGTTGTGCAGTTCTCCCCGCTTGACGCCGTGCACATAGGCGGCGAGCTCCTCCGCGTCGAAGCGCGGTGAGGGCACGCCCGCGTCGGCGAGCCGCTGGGTGGCCTGGGCCACCTCGGCGAGCAGCAGGCTGCGGGGGACGGGCCCGCGGCGGAGCCGCTGAGGGTCGCTGTGGCCCCCAGGATGTGGCTGCACGCTGGTTCCTCCGGACTGCGAGAGTGGTTACTGGGCGGCGGCGAGCTTCGCGGCGGAATCGGCGTCGACGCAGGCCTGGATGACGGCGTCCAGTTCGCCGTCGAGGACCTGGTCCAAGTTGTACGCCTTGAAACCGACGCGGTGGTCCGAGATCCGGTTTTCGGGGAAGTTGTATGTCCGGATCTTCTCGGACCTGTCGACGGTGCGGACCTGGCTGCGCCGGGCGTCGGCGGCCTCCCGCTCCGCCTCTTCCTGGGCGGCGGCGAGCAGCCGCGAGCGCAGGATACGCATGGCCTGCTCCTTGTTCTGGAGCTGGCTCTTCTCGTTCTGGCAGGAGGCGACGACACCGGTCGGCAGGTGGGTGATGCGTACGGCGGAGTCGGTCGTGTTGACGGACTGGCCGCCGGGTCCCGAGGAGCGGTAGACGTCGATGCGCAGGTCGTTGGGGTTGATCTCGACCTCGATCTCCTCGGCCTCGGGCGTCACCAGGACTCCGGCGGCGGAGGTGTGGATACGGCCCTGCGACTCGGTGGCGGGCACGCGCTGCACGCGGTGCACTCCGCCCTCGTACTTGAGCCGCGCCCAGACGCCCTGTCCCGGCTCCGTGGCGCCGTTGCCGCCCTTGGTCTTCACCGCGACCTGGACGTCCTTGTAGCCGCCCAGCTCGGACTCGGTGGCGTCGATGATCTCGGTCTTCCAGCCGACGCGCTCCGCGTAGCGCAGATACATGCGCAGCAGGTCTCCGGCGAACAGCGCGGACTCGTCGCCGCCCGCGCCCGCCTTGACCTCCAGGATGACGTCCTTGTCGTCGCTGGGGTCGCGCGGTACGAGCAGCAGGCGCAGCTTCTCGGTGAGCTCCTCGCGCTGCTTCTCCAGCACCTTGACCTCGGCGGCGAAGTCCGGGTCGTCCGCGGCGAACTCGCGCGCGGTCCCGATGTCGTCGCCGGTCTGCTTCCAGGAGCGGTACGTGCCGACGATCGGGGTCAGCTCCGCGTATCGCTTGTTGAGCTTGCGCGCGTTCGCCTGGTCCGCGTGGACCGACGGGTCGGCGAGCTTCTTCTCCAGATCGGCATGCTCGCCGATCAGTTCCTCGACCGCCTCGAACATCGGTGGCTCCTGGGTTGTTGCGAAGGTGCTTCGGGACGCCAAAGCGCCGGTCTCGACGCCCCGGGAGGGGCACCGAGGACCGGCGCGGACTGCTCGCTACTTCTTGGCGGAGGCAGCGCCCTTGCCGAAGCGGGCCTCGAAGCGGGCCACACGGCCACCGGTGTCGAGGATCTTCTGCTTGCCCGTGTAGAACGGGTGGCACTCGGAGCAGAGGTCGGCACGGATGGTGCCGCTCTCGATGGTGCTCCGGGTGGTGAACGACGCACCGCAGGTGCAACTGACCTGGGTCTCGACGTACGCGGGGTGGATGTCGCGCTTCAAGGTGGCTCCTAGTTTCGGGAGGGCGCCGGGTCGTACGCGCGGATTGCTCGTACGTGAACCGGGGCCGACGTACCAGTCTGCCAGGACCGGCCGTATCTCCCAAAACCGGGGTGCGGGCGGAAGTATTCCGTGCGCCCCTCAGCCGCCCTTGACGATGTGTGTGCCGTCCTTGCCGGCCGCGGAGTCCTTGGTGGCGGAGGCGGGTATCGGCCGGTCCTGGCGCAGTGCCGTCCAGACCTGGCGGGTGCCGTCCGGGATGGGCAGCACCCGGTTCGGGTCGGCGGGGTCGTAGCGCACCGGGAGCGTGATCATCTTGACGTCGCCGCCGCTGAGGTGCCTGAGCCCGTCGGCGAAGCCGATGAGTTCGTTGACCGAGTCGAGCTCGGAGTCCGTGGTGATCGCGCGGGTGGCGGTGTCGGCGAGGTCGTACAGCTTCTTCGGACTGGTGTACAGGTCGACGCTCCTGACCTGCGTGATCAGCGCCTTGACAAAGGCCTGCTGGAGTTCGATACGGCCCAGGTCGCTGCCGTCGCCGATGCTCTTGCGGGTCCTGACGAGGCCGAGGGCCTGCTCTCCGTCGAGGGTGTGGGTGCCGGCGGGCAGCCGCAGATGGCTCTTGCTGTCGTCTATGGGCCGGGTGGTGGTGATCCTGACGCCGCCGAGCTCGTCGATCAGCTTCTTGAAGCCGGTGAAGTCGACCTCCAGATAGTGGTCCATGCGCACGCCGGACATCTTCTCGACGGTTTTCACCGCGCAGGCGGGGCCGCCGACCTCGTACGCCGAATTGAACATGGCGAACCGCTCGGCGGGGACGGGCCGGCCCTTCCGGTCGGTGCACGCGGGGCGGTCGATCAGGGTGTCGCGCGGTATCGAGACGACACTGGCCTTCCGGTGGCCCTTGTAGACGTGAACGATCATGGCCGTGTCCGAACGGGCACCGCTGGCGCGGCCGTACTCGCGGTTCGCGCCGGCCCGGGAGTCCGAGCCGAGGATCAGGATGTCCTCCGAGCCGTTGTCGACATCGGCCGGGCGGTCGCCGCCGAGCCGGCCGTTGATGTCGATGCCCATGATGTTGCCGTTGAGCTTCGTGTAGACGTAGCCGATTCCGGATCCGCCGACAAGGATCAGGGCCGCGGTGGACCAGGCGGCGACGGTCATCGCGCGGCGGCGCCTGCCGGGCGCCTCGCGGCGTCCGCCGCGGCCGGGTATGCGGCTGCTGCTCCGGTCCGTCATGGTCTCCCTCTGTCCGTGGTATCGGTCCCACTGCCTCCTTCCGTGGCCATCAGGCCGGTTTGTCGCTCTGTCGATTTCGCTGTGCCGTCCGCCGGCACATGCCGTGGATCGGCGGTTAAGACCCAAGAAGCGTTTCACACAGCGCCGCGTTCCGCGCTGGGAGTGCGCGGCGCGGGCGGCAGGGAGCCGGACACAGAAATCCGCCCCGTCGCCGGAGCGACGGGGCGGATTGCGGAAGACGGCGGACCGGTCAGTCGTTGCCGTTGCCGGGAGTGGTCTTCTGGATCTGGAGCAGGAACTCGGCGTTCGACTTCGTCTTCTTCATCTTGTCCAGGAGCAGCTCGATCGCCTGCTGCTGGTCGAGCGCGTGCAGCACCCGGCGCAGCTTCCAGACGACGGCGAGCTCGTCGCTGCCGAGCAGGATCTCTTCCTTACGGGTGCTGGACGCGTCCACGTCCACCGCCGGGAAGATGCGCTTGTCCGAGAGCTTCCGGTCGAGCTTGAGCTCCATGTTGCCGGTGCCCTTGAACTCCTCGAAGATCACCTCGTCCATGCGCGAGCCGGTCTCGACCAGCGCGGTGGCCAGGATGGTCAGCGAACCGCCGTCCTCGATGTTGCGCGCGGCGCCGAAGAAGCGCTTCGGCGGGTAGAGCGCGGTCGAGTCGACACCACCGGACAGGATGCGGCCGGAGGCGGGCGCCGCGAGGTTGTACGCGCGGCCCAGGCGGGTGATGGAGTCCAGCAGGACGACCACGTCGTGACCCAGCTCGACGAGGCGCTTGGCGCGCTCGATGGCCAGCTCGGCGACGGTGGTGTGGTCCTCGGCCGGACGGTCGAAGGTCGAGGAGATGACCTCGCCCTTGACCGAGCGCTGCATGTCGGTGACCTCTTCGGGCCGCTCGTCGACGAGGACGACCATCAGATGGCACTCGGGGCTGTTGACCGTGATCGCGTTGGCGATGGCCTGGAGGATCATGGTCTTACCGGTCTTCGGCGGGGCCACGATCAGACCGCGCTGGCCCTTGCCGATCGGTGCGACGAGGTCGATGATCCGCGTCGTCAGCACACCCGGGTCGGTCTCCAGACGGAGCCGGTCCTGCGGGTACAGCGGGGTCAGCTTCTGGAACTCCGGTCGGCCGCGGCCGGTTTCGGGCGCCATGCCGTTGACGGAGTCGAGGCGGACCAGCGCGTTGAACTTCTCGCGGCGCTCGCCTTCCTTGGGCTGGCGCACGGCGCCGGTGACGTGGTCACCCTTGCGCAGGCCGTTCTTACGGACCTGGGCGAGCGAGACGTACACGTCGTTCGGACCCGGCAGATAGCCGGAGGTCCTGATGAACGCGTAGTTGTCGAGGATGTCGAGGATGCCCGCGACGGGGATCAGCACATCGTCGTCGGCGACCTGCGGCTCACCGGGACCGAACTCGTCGCGGCCACGGCGCCCGCGGCGGTCGCGGTAGCGTCCGCGACGGCCGCGCCGGCCGCCCGCCTCGTCGTCGAAGTCGTCCTGAGGACCGGTGTTCTGGGGCACGGTCTGGGCGCCGCCGCCGCGGTTGTCACGCTGCTGGCGCTGGCCGCCGCCCTGCTGCTGGCCGCCCTGGCCGCCCTGCTGCTCGTCGCTCTTGCCACGGCGGTCGCGCTGCCGGTCGCGGCGGTCACCGCGGTCACGGTCGCCGCGCTCGCCACGCTGGCCGCGGTCCTGACGCTCGCCGCGGCGTCCGTCGGTGTCGGTCGGGGCGGAGCCCGCGCCGGACGCGGAGACGGCGGCCTCGGCCCTGGTGTCGGGCTGGGTCTCGACCTTGACGTCGGCCTGGGCCTCGGTCCTGATCTCCGTCTGGGTCTCCGGGCTGCCCGCCTGCGCGGTGGCCCTGCGACGGCGGCGCTCGCCCACGGGCTGGTCGTCGCTGGCCGGCTGACCGGGGATGTCGATCTGCTGCGGGGCCACGGCCTGCTCGGCCCTGTCGGCCTTCTCCGCGGCGGCGGACGTGTCACCCGTACGGGCCTTGGAGGTCGCGCGGCGCTTCGGCTTGGTCTCGGCGCCGTCGGCCTCGGCGCCCTTGGACGCGGACGAGGCCCCTGCCTGCGTCTCTTTGATGACCTCGATCAACTGGCTCTTGCGCATCCGCGCGGTGCCCCTGATGCCGAGGCCGGACGCGACCTGCTGGAGCTCGGCCAGGACCATGCCGTCAAGGCCGGTGCCGGAGCGGCGGCGCCGTGCGGTGGTGCCAGTGGCAGCACCTGCGGCGGGCGCGGTGGCGTCGACACTGTTGTCGGCAGTCACGCCCATCAGATCGGTGGTGTCGCTCACGAAGGGTCCTTCCCTGGAGCGGACGTCGGCCTTCTGGCTCGGCGACCGGTTGTGCTGTCCGACGGCGGTCCCATCTTGTGGACCGTGCCGGGGCGGTGGTCCCGCCGGATATGGCGGAGAAACATGCATACGTGCAATGGGTCCGGCCCGAGGTCCCCCTGCTCGGCCCACCGCTGGGAAAAACGGGGGGTGTCGTGCCGGTTCCGGTGCGTGCTCAAAACTGCTCAGGCAGGCTGCTCAGGCAGTTGGGGAGGCTCCCGGAAGAAGTTGGCCCCGAATCGGGACACGAAGCACCGCGCCACAAAGACGTCGGTTGCAGACTTGAGGTTAACACTACCGGCTCCAACAAACATTCCCCCTCTCACGCACCGGCAATCTCCTGTCACTACGAGCCGAGCGGCAGAACACTCGCACCCGCGGCGTCGAGGGAGAGCCTGTTGGCCGCCCATCCCTCGCCCGCCAGCCGTGCGACCTTGTCGGCCGCACCGTCCTCGGCCAGTGCGAGCACCGTGGGCCCCGCACCGGAGATGACCGCGGGGACGCCGTCCGCGCGCAGTCGGTTGACCAGCGCGATGCTCTGCGGCATCGCCGGGGTCCGGTAGTCCTGGTGGAGCCGGTCCTCGGTGGCCGCGAGCAGCAGCTCGGGGCGCCTGGTCAGCGCCTCTACGAGCAGAGCCGCACGGCCGGCGTTGACGGCCGCGTCCACATGAGGGACGGTTCGCGGCAGCAGTCCGCGGGCCGTTTCCGTGAGGACGGGGCTGCCGGGGACGAAAACCACCGGAACGACGGACTCGGCCGGTTCCATCCTGATGGCGCGCGCCGCTCCGCCGTCCAGCCAGGCCAGTGTGAAGCCACCGAGCAGACAGGCGGCGACATTGTCCGGATGTCCCTCGATCTCGGTGGCCAGCTCCAGCATGGCCGCGTCGTCGAGCCTGGCGTCGCCGCCTATGGTCACGGCACGAGCGGCCACGATTCCGGCGCAGATGGCCGCCGAGGAGGAGCCGAGACCGCGGCCGTGCGGAATGCGGTTGGCGCAGACGACCTCAAGGCCGCGCGGCTGGCCGCCGAGCAGCTCGAAGGCCGTGCGCAGGGAACGTACGAGCAGATGACTTTCGTCACGGGGAAGCGTCTCCGCGCCCTCACCCGCGATGTCGACGTGCAGGCCGGAGTCGGCGACGCGGACGACCACGTCGTCGTAGAGCCCCAGCGACAGTCCGAAGGCGTCGAAGCCCGGACCGAGATTGGCGCTGGTGGCGGGGGTGCGCACCCGTACGGCGGCGGCGCGGAACGCGGGACCGGCCATCGCTCTGACGACTCTCCTTGTGACGGCGAGATGTGATGAATGCGAGATGTTCGAGGACATACGGAACACCCGGGGGCCACGAGGGCGGCAACACCGCGGCAGGTGCGGCGGGGCGGGTTGGCTACAGCCTATCGAAGGAAGGTTCTGTGGCGACATAGGGCGCACAGGAGGCGCACGATGCGTGTCGCGCGGTCGCTGTGCGCCATGTCGGTCTTGGTGTGCTTCCTCCGGGTGTGCGCGGGCCCGGGCCACACCGGGCCCGGGCGCGGACGCGTCAGGCCAGGCCGAGCCGTTGTGCGGCCACGACCGCGTCGACGGGGACGGTGACCGGCTGAGGCGCTCCGGCGACGGCCCAGTCCGGGTCCTTGAGGCCGTTTCCGGTGACCGTGCAGACGATGCGCTGGCCGGGATCGACCTTGCCCTCCTCGGCGGCCTTGAGCAGGCCGGCGACGGAAGCGGCCGAGGCGGGCTCGACGAAGACGCCCTCCTGCGACGCCAACAGGCGGTAGGCGGACAGGATCTGTCGGTCCGTCACCTCGTCGATGAAGCCACCGGACTCGTCGCGGGCCGCCAGTGCGTACTGCCAGGACGCCGGGTTGCCGATTCGGATCGCGGAGGCGACGGTGTGCGGGTCCTTGACGACCTCACCGCGCACGATGGGCGCGGATCCGGAGGCCTGGAAGCCCCACATGCGCGGGGTACGGCCGGCGGGTCCGTCGGCCGCGTACTGGGTGTAGCCCTTCCAGTAGGCCGTGATGTTGCCGGCGTTCCCCACGGGCAGCACATGAATGTCCGGTGCGTCGCCGAGCGCGTCCACGATTTCGAAGGCAGCGGTCTTCTGGCCCTCAATCCTGACCGGATTGACCGAATTGACCAGGGCCACCGGGTAGTTGTCGGAGAGCGAGCGGGCCAGGGTCAGACAGTCGTCGAAGTTGCCGTCGACCTGGAGGATGCGCGCGCCGTGGACCAGCGCCTGGCCCATCTTGCCGAGGGCGATCTTGCCTTGCGGCACCAGGACGGCGCAGACCATCCCGGCCCGTACCGCGTAGGCGGCCGCCGAGGCCGAGGTGTTACCGGTGGAGGCGCAGATGACCGCCTGCGCGCCCTCCGCCTTGGCCCGGGTGATGGCCATGGTCATGCCGCGGTCCTTGAACGAGCCGGTCGGGTTGGCGCCCTCGACCTTGAGATGTACCTCACATCCCGTCCGCTCGGACAGCACCTGCGCGGGCACGAGCGGCGTACCACCCTCACGGAGCGTGACAATCTGCGTGGTGTCCGTCACCGGGAGGCGGTCCCGGTACTCCTCGATGATGCCGCGCCACTGGTGGGTGCCGATGCTGGTCATGGGTCCCTTACTCCCCTTCAACACGCATGATGCTGGCGACACCGCGCACGGTGTCGAGCTTGCGCAGCGCTTCGACGGTCCCGGAGAGGGCGGCGTCGGGCGCGCGGTGGGTGACGACGACGAGGGACGCCTCGCCGTCCTTGCCCTTCTGGCGGACCGTATCGATGGATACGCCGTGCTCGGCGAAGACCGTCGCGACCTGGGCGAGCACACCTGGTTTGTCGGCGACGTCCAGGCTGATGTGATAGCGCGTCACCACGTCGCCCATCGGGCTCACGGGAAGCTGGGTGTACGCGGACTCGCCCGGGCCCGTCGCCTCGTTGAGCTTGTTGCGGCAGACGGCGACCAGGTCGCCGAGGACGGCGGAGGCGGTCGGCGCGCCGCCGGCCCCGGGGCCGTAGAACATCAGCTCGCCGGCCGCCTCGGCCTCCACGAAGACCGCGTTGTACGCGCCGCGCACGGAGGCCAGCGGATGGCTGAGCGGAATCATCGCCGGATGGACGCGCGCGGTGACGGACCTGCCGTCGGCGGCGCGCTCGCAGATGGCGAGCAGCTTGACGGTGCAGCCCATGCCCTTGGCGGAGGCGAGATCGGCGCTGGTGACCTCCGTGATGCCCTCACGGTGTACGTCGTCCAGGCGTACCCGGGTGTGGAAGGCGATCCCGGCGAGGATCGCGGCCTTGGCGGCGGCGTCGAAGCCCTCGACGTCCGCGGTCGGGTCGGCTTCCGCGTAGCCGAGTGCGGTGGCCTCGTCGAGCGCCTCCGAGTAGCCCGCTCCGGCGCTGTCCATCCGGTCGAGGATGAAGTTGGTCGTGCCGTTGACGATGCCGAGGACCCGGTTGACGGTGTCACCGGCCAGCGACTCGCGCAGCGGCCGGATCAGCGGGATCGCGCCGGCGACGGCGGCCTCGAAGTAGAGGTCCTTGCCGTGCTTGGCGGCGGCCTCGTAGAGGGTCGCGCCGTCCTCGGCGAGCAGCGCCTTGTTGGCGGAGACGACGGAGGCGCCGTGCTCGAAGGCGGTGGTGATGAGCGTACGGGCGGGCTCGATACCGCCGATGACCTCGACGACCACGTCTATGTCACCGCGTTTGACCAGCGCGGTCGCGTCGGTGGTGATCAGGGCCGGGTCTATGCCCGCGCGCACCTTGGAGGGCCGCCGGACGGCGACTCCGGCGAGCTCCACCGGGGCGCCGATCCGCGCGGCGAGGTCGTCGGCGTGCGTCGTCATGATGCGCGCCACCTCTGAGCCCACCACGCCACAGCCCAGCAGCGCCACCTTGAGCGGACGCGTACGCATCATCCGACCCACGCCTTTCATCCCACACAGCCGTTAAAGCATGAATGCGAACCAGTCTCACTCACTGGACGGGAGTTTCCGCCCACCGTCCAGATTGCGAGACATTTATTTCATCAGCCGGTATTGACCAGCGGATGTCGTCAGCCGATGTCAAGACGCAGCAGATCTTCCTCCGTCTCGCGCCGGACGATGACCCGCGCCTCGCCGTCCTTCACCGCGACGACCGGCGGACGCAGCGCGTGGTTGTAGTTGCTCGCCATCGAGCGGCAGTACGCGCCGGTGGCGGGCACGGCGATCAGATCGCCCGGCGCCAGGTCGGCGGGCAGGAACGCGTCGCGTACGACGATGTCGCCGCTCTCGCAGTGCTTGCCGACGACACGCGTCAGCATCGGCGCGGCGTCGGAGCGGCGTGAGACGAGCGCCACGCTGTACTCGGCGTCGTACAGGGCCGTACGGATGTTGTCGGACATGCCACCGTCCACACTGACATAGGTGCGCAGTCCGTCGAGCGGCTTGATGGTGCCGACCTCGTACAGGGTGAAGGCCGTGGGCCCCACGATCGCGCGGCCGGGCTCGACGGAGATACGAGGCGTGCGGAGGCCCGCGGCCTCGCACTCACGGGTGACGATGTCGGTGAGGGCCTTGGCGATGTCGTGCGGTTCGCTCGGGTCGTCCTCCGAGGTGTACGCGATGCCGAGGCCACCGCCGAGGTCGATCTCCGGCAGTTCCACACCGTGCTCGTCGCGGACCTCCGCGAGCAGCCCCACGACGCGGCGGGCGGAGACCTCGAAGCCGGCCATGTCGAAGATCTGCGAGCCGATGTGCGAGTGAATGCCGATCAGCTCGATCCCGTCGAGCTTCAGGGCCCTTCGCACGGCCTCGGCGGCCTGGCCGCCGGCGAGCGCGATACCGAACTTCTGGTCCTCGTGCGCGGTGGCGATGAATTCGTGTGTGTGCGCCTCGACGCCGACGGTGACCCTGATCTGGACGGGCTGGCGCCTGCCGAGGCGCTCCGCGATGTGCGCGACCCGCACGATCTCCTGGAAGGAGTCGAGGACGATCCGTCCGACACCGGCGGAGACCGCTCGCTCGATCTCCTCGGTGGACTTGTTGTTCCCGTGGAAGGCGATGCGCTCCGCCGGCATCCCGCCGGCCAGCGCGGTGGCGAGCTCGCCGCCGGAACACACGTCCAGATGGAGCCCTTCCTCCCGCAGCCAGCGGACGACGGCGCGGGAGAGGAACGCCTTGCCCGCGTAGAACACGTCCGCGTTGTCGCCGAAGGCGTCGGCCCAGGCGCGGCAGCGGGCGCGGAAGTCGGCCTCGTCGAGGAAGTACGCCGGAGTGCCGAACTCCTCGGCGAGCCGGGTCACCTCGATTCCGGCGACGGTCGCCACCCCGTCCTCGTTCCGGCGGACCGTACGGGACCAGACCTTCTCGTCCAGTGCGTTGAGGTCCGCGGCCGGGGCCGTGTAGTGGCCTTCGGTGAGGACATCCGCGTGGCGCGGACCTGCGGGGTGTGCGGAACGGCTCATCTCTTGGCTCTTTCAGAGGTGTTCGGGGGCATCGATGCCGAGCAGGGACAGGCCGCCGGCCAGCACGGCTCCGGCGGCTTCGGCGAGTGCCAGCCGGGAGCTGTGGGCGGCCGAGGGTTTCTCGTCGCCGAGCGGCAGCGGGCGGCTGGTCTGCTGGAAGCGCAGGAACGCCTCCGCGGTGTGTTCGAGGTGGCGGGCGAGCCGGTCGGGCGCGCGCAGCCGGGCGGCCGCTTCCAGGACGGCGGGATGGTCGCCGAGTGCGGTCAGCAGGACGGAGACCTCTTCGCCGGACGGGAGTTCCGGTTCGCCGGACGGGTCACTGTACGCGGAGGCGATCCCGAGCCGGGCCGCGTCGCGGGCGAGGGCGCGGGTCCTGGCGTACGCGTACCGCACCTGGAAGAGAGGGTTGCTCTCGCGCTGGACGAGCAGGCTCGGGCCGGCGCCCGGCCGGTCGTGTGCGGCGGGCCGCAGCAGCGCCCAGCGGGCGGCGTCGGGGCCGAGCGCGGCGAAGATGCCGTCACCGTCCGGCGCGGGCACGACCCGGAGGATCTCCGGAGCGCCCGGGACGACGGCCGCCTCGGCGCCCTGCGTACGCAGCAGCCGGACGACGGTGTCGGTCCAGACAGCGGCACGGGTCTCGGCGGCGGGCGCGAAGGCCGCCGTCGTACCGGCGAGCGCGTCACCGTGGCCGTGGCGGGTACCGGCCAGCAGCACCGCGCGGACCAGTCCGGCCCGGCTGTCCCGCGCCAGAGTGAAATTCAGGAAGCCGGGTCCGGTGATCTCGACGCCGGTGATACCGCCGGTCCCGGCGGCGGGAGCGAGCGCAATGCGCGCGCGCAGGATCTCCGCGACCTCGCGCGGCGGACGCCCGGCGGGGCCGGCCAGCCGCAGCGCGACATTGGTGGCGTAGTCGCCGAGGCCGCCGGGACGGGGCCGCTCGACGATGACGCGCTCGGGCACCGGGCCCGGCAGGGCAGCGTCCTCGACCGCGCGGCACACGGCGTGCAGCACGGTACGGGAGAGCTCCGCGGGGGTCACGGGGCAAGCGTATGGGAGGAGGGGGGGCTCTCCGCGAACCGGTTTCGCGATGCGGTCAGCCCCATGTGCGGCCCGCTCGCCCGGCACCGCGCCTGCCGTCCACCGACGGTGGGCCGTCCCGGTACGCCAGCCTCCGGACGAGCCGGACCAGCTCCGACGGCTCGAAGGGCTTGGCGAGAAAGGCGTCCACCACGGGTGCGAGGCCGGACTCGACCTCGTACTGCGTACAGGCACTGATGATCGCGATCGGCAGCCGGCTGGTCCGGGGATCGGCGCGCAGCCGCTCGGCGGTGCGCGGTCCGTCCAGCCGTGGCATCACCACGTCGAGAGTGACCACATCGGGCCGGACCTCATGCACCACGTCCAGACACTCGGCACCATCGGCCGCGGTCACGACCTCGAAACCCTCAAGTTCGAGATTGACCCTGATCAGCTGCCGGATCACTCTGTTGTCATCTACAACGAGCACCCGGCCGGACGCGCCCGGCACAACTTGAGAGTAGGTCGGATCCCGCCGCCGCGTCCGGGTTTTGGCGACTTCCGGCCGCGTGGGCGGCCCGGGCACGGAGCCCGGGCCGCAGGCACCGCCGGCCGGTTTCGGGCCGGCCGGTCTCAGTACGTCGGACGGCGGCGCAGCGCGGGATCGGAGAGGGACGGCGGGATGTATCCGGCGTCCCGGTCGGACAGGTTGGTGCCCGGCGGGACGATCTTGTCGATCCGGTCCAGTACGTCCCGGCTCAGCCTGATCTCGCCGGCGCCGAGCTGGCTCTCCAACTGCTCCATCGTGCGCGGTCCGATGATGGCGGACGTGATCGCCGGGTGTTCCAGCACGAAGGCCAGGGCCAGCTCCACGAGAGTGAGCCCGGCCTCCTCGGCGAGCCGGGCCAGCGCGTCCGCCGCGTCCAGTTTGGCGGCGTTCTCCGGAGAGCCGATGTCGAAGCGCGCGGCCTGGTTGCCGGCGCGGCTGGAGGCGGGCTGCGCCGCGCCCTTGCGGTAGCGGCCGGAGAGCCAGCCGCCGGCCAGCGGACTCCACGGGATCACCGCGAGGCCGTAGCGCTGGGCCACCGGCAGCATCTCGCGTTCGATGCCGCGGGCCAGCACGGAGTACGGCGGCTGCTCGGACACCACGCGCTCGCGGCCGCGGCGCTCGGCGATCCACTGGCCCTCGACGATCTCCGAGGGCTCGAAGGTGGAGGTGCCGATATAGCGGATCTTGCCCTGGTGGACCAGGTCGGACAGCGCGCCGAGGGTCTCGTCGAAGTCGGTGCCCGGCTCGGGCCGGTGGACCTGGTAGAGGTCGATCCAGTCGGTGCCGAGACGGCGCAGGCTGTTCTCCACCTCACGGACGATCCAGCGGCGGGAGTTGCCCTGCTCGTTCGGGTCGTCGCCGAGGCTGCCGTGGAACTTGGTCGCGAGAACAACGTTGTCACGGCGTCCGCCGGCCAGCGCCTTGCCGACGATGGTCTCCGACTCACCGGCCGAGTAGACATCGGCGGTGTCGACGAAATTGATGCCCGAGTCCAGGGCGCGGTGAATGATGCGAACGCTGTCGTCGTGGTCCGGGTTTCCCCGGGGTCCGAACATCATGGCGCCCAGACACAGCGGGCTGACCTTGACTCCGGTACGTCCGAAGGGGCGGTACTCCGTCATCGCGCACTCCCGTTGACGAGTCGTGTCGATCTGCACAGTCGATCTCCGGAAAGGCTACGCCCCGCCTCCGGGACGGCGGGACTCCTCCGCCGCTCGTCCGTGTCAACAGCCGCCGTGGACAGAGCACCTACGCTCTCGGCATGGAACAGAGCGAAGTCGTCCTCAGGGCCATCGGAATTCTCACGCACTCCGCGGAGCGGATCCGCACCGCCGGACAGGACCTGGACGCCGGAAGCGGACTCGGCGAGGGCCAGATCGGATCGCTGCTCGCCGAGGTCTTCCCGTCGTTCCAGGTGGCGCGGGACGCGACTCCGCTCGAAGCGGCGCACACGGTGACGGAGGCCGCGCTGCCCGCGATCATGCAGTTGATCGGCGCCTTCAGCTTTGTCTTCGCCGAGCTGGCCGAGGTCCATGACGCGGGTCGTACGGACATCTCGTCGGCGGACCTGCTGCGCGAACTCGCGCTGCGCATGTCCCGCCCGGACACCGCCGAGTAGCGGTCCGGCGGCCCGCCGAATCCATCGGGTCCGTTGTGTCTGTCGCATGCGTCCGGCGTGTGTGTGTTCGCGTGTGTCCGGCGCGTGTGTCTGTCGTGTGTGTCCGGCGCGTCCGCTCAATCGGCGTTTCGCACTCGCCCGGCGCCGGGCGCTCGTCGTTAAGGCGCACGTCGCATGCCGGTTGTCCATGGCCAGGATGATCCACACCATCACACAAGTGGCCATTTGCATGGAGATCGTATGAGCAAGACCAGTAATCCCGGTCCTGGCAGACGCGCGTTGTTGCAGGCGGCCATCGCCGCACCCGTGGTGGGAGCGGCCGCCACGGGGCTGAGTGGTCAGCAGGCATGGGCCTCGACCGCGCGAAAGCCGGGATCGGGCAGTCACACATTCGACGAGGAGAGCCCCCGCTTCGCGCTCGCGGTCCTTCCCGACACGCAGTACCTCTTCGACGCCGACAGCGCGGATCCGGCGCCGCTGAAGGAGACCTTCACCTATCTGGTCTCCGAGCGCGAAAAGGCGAACATCGCCTTTATGACGCATCTCGGCGATGTCACCGAGCACGGTACGGAGGAGGAGATCGCGCTGGCGGCGGACACCTTCCGTACCATCCACGGCAAGGTGCCCTACAGCGTTCTCGCGGGCAATCACGACATCCCGGGCGCCGACGACCAGCGCGGCGACTCCGCCTATCTCAGGGAGTTCGGCCCGCGGCGCTTCGCGTCCATGCCGACCTTCGGCGGCTCCTCGCCCGACGGCTACAACAGCTACCACGTGCTGCGCGCGGCCGGACGCGAGTGGCTGGTGCTCGCACTGGACTGGCGGGCCTCCGAGAAGGGTCTGAAGTGGGCCCAGGGCGTTCTCGACGCCCACCGCTCACTCCCGGCCGTCCTCACCACGCATGACATCGCCTCGGCCGACAGCGGCGACGGCAAGGCGCAGCTCTCCGGCAACGGGCAACTGCTCTGGGACCGCCTCATCCGCGGCAACGACCAGATCTTCCTGGCGCTGGGCGGACACTACTGGCCGCCCGGCCGCACCGTGCTCACCAACGACGCCGGCCACGACGTGCATGTGCACATCACCAACTACCAGGACCGCTACTACGGCGGGGCCGGCATGGTCCGGCTGTACTCCTTCGACCTGGCCCGCGACACCGTCGACGTCGAGACGTTCTCGCCGTGGTTCCTCGCCCGCGACCCGGAGAAGCGGACGCCGCTGGAGGCGAAGACCATCGAACTGACCGGCCCGGTGGACCGGTTCAGTCTGGACATCGACTTCGCCGAGCGGTTCAAGGGATTCGCTCCGGTCGTCCCGCCGAAGCCGCGTCCGGCCTCCCGGGTCATGCCGCGTGGCACGGTCGCCTACTGGCGCTTCGACTCCTCCGGTCTGAAGAGCGCCGGGAAGCCCGGTTCCGCCGTGGCGGCGGGGACCGTGGCGCGCGACCTGTCGGGGCATGGCAACGACCTCAAGGTCCAGCTTCTGCACGACAGTTCTTCCGAGGCGCTGACCTGGTCGGACGATCACCACACCGGTCAGCCGGCGCACGCCAGTCTCCGCTTCGGCGGCGGCAAGGAGCCGGACCGCGGCGCGATCCTCACCACCGGTGACCGCGCTCCGCTCAACAGCATGAAGTTCACCTCGGGCTTCACCATCGAGACGTTCATCAGGCTTCCCGAGCCGTTCGAGGGCAACCACGACTGGATGGGCATCCTGAGCTGGGAAGGCCAGAACGGCGACGCCGGCAAGACCACCGGCTGGTCGACGGAGGAGCCCACCTGCAGTCTCAATGTCACTCCTGAGCGCTTCCTCCAGTTCGTGCTCTATCCGCATGTCCAGGACGCCGACCCGACGTCGTGGAGCCACGCGCTTCCGGTGGGCCGCTGGACCCACATAGCCGTGGTCAACGACGGCCGCCGCACGGTCATGTACGTCGACGGGTCGAAGATCGCGCGTAACCCGTCGCAGCGGGCCACCGGCATCGCCACGCTGGGCAAGCCGTTCGTCATCGGCGGTACGCAGTTCGCCGAGCAGTTCGGCCAGAGCTTCTACGGTTCGATCGGCGACACCCGCATTGTCGACCGGGCGCTCCAGCCGAAGGACTTCATGGCTCCGCCCGCGTAGCGCGTGCGTGCCACGGAACACCGTCACGGCCGGGTCCCACGCGGGGCCCGGCCGCGGCGTATCCCGTGAGCCGTAAGCAGGCGTCAGCCGTCAGCCGTCAGGCGTCAGCCGCCCAGGATCAGCCGTTCCAGTGCGGCGCGCGCACGCGCGTCCGAGCGCGCGCGCAGCGCCACCGCCGCCGCCAGTCTGCGCGTCCACTCGTCCAGCGGGACCGGTGTGCTCGACAGCACGACGCCGCGCACCACCTTGGCGATCTCGCCCGCCGGATGCCCGTGCGCCAGGACCAGGATCAGCCGCTGGTCGTCCAGCGTGATCTCGACCCGCTCCACCCGGCCGCCACGGCCGGCGAGCCGGTCGGCCATGCCGCGTCTGCGCTCCAGTACGACGGAGCCGGGCGGCAGCGCTTCGGCCAGCGAACCGGTCAGCACCTGGGCGTACACCTCCAGGTCCGCCGCGTCCCGGCGCAGCGCCGCCGCCAGCTCGTCGATCGACCCGGTCTCGTCGTCCGGCCCCGGGCCGTCGCCGGACGGCGCGTCACCACGGTCGCTCATCGGGCCTCCCTGACCTCTTCGTACGCCGTCTCTCCGTATGCCGTCTCTCCGTCGCCGCGTCCGGCACCGGGCCGTCAGCCATCGAGACTGAGCACCATCGTCGGACGTTCGATCTCATGGTCCTGGCGCAGCGGCCGTACCGCCGTGCCGATCGAGAAGAACTCCGTGGTGTGGCCGCCCCAGCGGTGGTTGTGAGCGTTGAGCTGGACGCCGACGACGCCCTCCGCCTCCAGCTCCTCCGCCTCGGCCTGCATCCGGGCCATGGCCAGCTCACGGGCGTCGTAGAGGGCCTGAGTGAACTGTTCGATCTCGACGTTCTTGCCGAAGTTCGAGAACGCCGCTCCCATCCGCTGGTGCGCGATGTGGTAGACGCAGGTGCCCATGACCATGCCGAGCGGCGCGTAACCGGCCCGGATCAGCGTCCAGAAGTCCTGGCCCGACAGATCCGAGGTGAAGGGCTGGCCCTTGTTGTTGCGCCAGGCCGTTCCGGCCGGTGCCGGATGATCGCCCTTCACCGCCGTGCCGATGGCGATGAACTCGGCGATGTCATTGCCGAACTCGCGCGCCTCCACGCTGAGGCGGACACCCACGATGCCGTCCGCGCCGAGCTGCGCCGCCTCGGCCTCCATACGCGTCATCGCCAGCTCGCGGGCGTGGTACATCGCCTGGCTGAGCGTCTCCAGCTCCTGGTTCTTGTTCCAGCGGCCGAGCTGGATGCCGACGTGATAGATCGAACTGCCCAGCACCAGACCGATGGGCCGGAAGCCCGCCTCCCGGACCAGCAGGAACTCGTTCACCGACAGATCGCTGGTGAAGATCGAACCGGCTCTGCCGGGCTCCAGTTCCGCCAGCCGCCGCATGGCGTCGGCCGGCACTCCCTGGCCGCTCGGACCGCCGCCGCTCGGACCGCCACCGGCCGTCGCCTCGCCGACCCGGGCGTCGCCGGTCACCTCGTCTTCTCCGCTCCCGCGCATCTGCTCGTCCTCACTGTCGGTTCCGCGTGAGTTGCGTGGCTCCTGGGCTCCCGCGCCCTCGGACCGTCCCGGCGCGGCTCATCCCTGGTCGCCGAGCTCGGTCAGTTCCTCGGCGAGCCTGCGGCGCTCCGCCGGATCTCCGTACGGACTGGACTCCATCGCCGCGAGCCGTCGGCTCAGCCGCTCGCCGCGCCGGCCGAGCGGCAGCACGGCGAGCGTCGGCGGGCGCCCGGCTCGCGCCTGGAAGCGGGCGACGGTGGTGCCGACCATCGTCGCCTCGGCCCTGTGGTCCTCGGCCTCCGAGCCCATCCGGGACGCCCTGACGCAGGACTGCCGCATGATCCGCAGATCGCCACTGGCCAGGATGATGCCGTCGCCGCCACGGCGCAGCCCCTGGAGCTCCATCTGGTGGCGCGCGTCGGCCCGTACCTCGCCGACGAGCTCGCTCCATGCGCCGACCTCCGTGTTGTGCCAGGTGAGGGCCTGCGAGCGGGTCCCGAAGTCGTCGTGGCGGACTCCGATCGACATGCCGACCAGCAGCTCCACCGGCACCCAGCCCGCCGACACCAGCTTGGCGAAGCCCTGGCCGTCCAGATGGCAGGTGAAGGGACGCGGTGACCGCACGTCGCCGCGCGCCCGCACCGCCGTGCCGATGACCTTGAACTCCAGACAGTTGGGCTGGGAGGGAAACGGCGCCATGGTGAGCTCCGCCGCCACCACTCCGTCACCGCCCAGTGCGGTGCACTCCGCGGCCAGTCTGCCGAGAGCGGCGCCACGGGCCTCGTCGAGCACCTCGACCAGGCCCTTCGACGGCGCGTCGGCCCCGGAGAGCGCGACCGGCCCGGGAGCGGCGGCCAGCGCGAATCCGGCACCGAGATAGAGACAGTCGTAAAAGCCCCAGTTCCGGCCGGCCCGCCCCACGTGGTAGACGGCCGAGCCCATGGCCTGGCCGACCGGTTCGAAGCCCACCGAGCGGATCGAGGCGAACTCACCGGTCGACAGCGCGGACGACCAGGTCCCGCTGCGCCGCGCCTCGGCGACGCGCCGTCGCGCGGCCGGCGGCAGTCCGCTCCCGGCCCATGACACCGCCACCGGCCTCACCTCTCCTGTCGCGAGGATCTCGGAGAATTATCCGCTATGACCCCTTTGCACCATAATCGAGGCGGCATGATCGAGCCTCTGGTGCTCGTACGGCGGACGGTCCGGCCCCGGGATCCGCCGTGCGGGCCTGCGTGCCGGTGCTCAGCCGAAGCGGCCGTTGACGTAGTCGGAGGTCCTCCCGTCCTGCGGCGCGTTGAACATCGCGTGCGTGTCACCGTGTTCGACGATCACTCCCGGTGTGCCCTGCTCCGCCAGGAAGAAGGCACAGGAGTCGGAGACACGGGCGGCCTGCTGCATGTTGTGCGTGACGATGACGATCGTGATCTCCGACTTGAGTTCGGCGATGGTCTCCTCGATGCGCCGCGTCGAGGTCGGGTCGAGCGCCGAACACGGCTCGTCCATCAGCAGCACCCGGGGCCGTACGGCCAGTGACCTCGCGATGCACAGCCGCTGCTGCTGGCCGCCGGAGAGAGCGCCGCCCGGCTGCCGCAGCCGGTCCTTGACCTCACGCCACAGTCCGGCCTTGGTGAGGCACTCCTCGACGAGCTGGTCCCTGCCGTCCCGGTCCGCCTTGATGCCGTTGAGCTTCAGGCCCGCCAGGACGTTGTCGTACAGGGACATGGCGGGAAACGGGTTGGGCTTCTGGAAGACCATGCCGATCTGCCGGCGGGCGTGCGTGATGCGCCGGCCCCGGTCGTAGATGTCTCCTCCGTCGAGTACGACGCGTCCGGCGAGAGCGGCGGACGGGATCAGCTCGTGCATACGGTTGAGGATCCGCAGAAATGTCGACTTGCCGCAGCCCGAGGGGCCGATGAGCGCGGTGACCTCGCGCGCGGGCATGGTCAGCGAGACCTGGTCGAGCACCTTGTGATCACCGAACCACGCGGAGATCCGGTCGGCCTCCAGAGTGGCGGCGGTGCCGCGGCTCACCGCGGGCCGCACAAGGGTGTCGGCGAGGTCGGTCGGCGTGACGGTCATGACGGGGCGACTGCCTTTCTCTCAGAGCAGGTTGGGCAGGAGACGGGTGGCGGCCCCGGCGACGGCCAGGCCCAGCACCGTCAGCACGGGCACGGCACAGAGCCAGGTCTGCCAGCGGCCCCGGACGCGGTGTGCCCAGGCGGCGGTCAGCGCGGCGAGGAACAGGCCCAGGGTCCACAGGAAGACGGCCGGCCAGGCGCCGTTGTCGCCGTGGAGCGCTTCCTCGGCGGGCCCGATCCAGCCGTTGCGCCGTTCGCGCGGCGGGCCGGGCCGCACGGGCGTGGTCAGTTCGGCGTCGACGCGCAGCACTCCGGCGGGTGTGTACGGAGCGCCGGTGGCGGTGATCAGGGTGAGCCGGCCCCGGTCGGAGCCGCCGCTGGGCGCGGGCAGCGCGTCGCCGGCCCGGCGGACACCGCTGACCCGGTACCGGGCCTTGCCCTGTCCGGTCATCACCTCGATCGTGGCTCCTCGGGCGAGCGTGTCCAGCCGGCCGAAGGGACTTCCGTATCCCCACTGCCTGCCCATGATCACGGCGGTTCCGGCCTGTCCCGGCAGCGGCGTGTCCCGGCGGTGGCCGGGGCCCGACATCAGGACGCCCGAGGTGGTGCCCTCACCGACGACCTCGTGCACACCGAGGGCCGGGATGTCGAGCAGCGCGACGGGCGCGCCCAGCGGCAGCGGCTTTCCGTCGTTGCCGCGCTGGCCCACCGGAGCGGTGCCCTCGGCCAGTTGCTCGCGCAGGTCGTCGTATCCGACCTGCTGGTCACGCGCGTGCTGGAGATGCCCGACGACGGTGAGGCTCGCGGCGAAGCCGAGCAGTACGGCGGCGAGCACACACAGCGCCGCGCCCGTCAGTGCCAGTCCGGCGCGGGCCGCGGGCGGCGCGGACCCGCCGTCGGGCCGGGGCGGGCCGGGCGGCCGGGCTGGGCCGGAGTGCCCCGCGCGCCCGCCGTGCGCGGCCGGCGGCGCGGGAACCGCGGGCGGCGGAGTCATAACGGTCACGGTGGCTGCGCTCCTCGCTGTCGGGATGCGGACGGACAGGCCGGTGGTACGGGAATGAGCCGGTGGTACGGAACGCGGCTTCCCGGGAGCGGCGTCAGCGCCTGCTCCCGGGAAGCCTCACGCGGATGTCCTGGCGTCAGTCACCGGCCGGACCGGCGGAACCGGCCGGGCCCGGCGCCGTGAACGTCAGCAGTCCTCCGCGGCGGGCGCTGATCACGAAGGCGGCTCCGACGAGAGTCAGCGCGAGGGAGCTCAGACCGATCGCGGCGACTCCCGTGCCGGTCGAGGCGAGCGAACCGCCGCCGCTGCCACCGGAGGCGCCGGAGGCGGCGCCGCCCGCGCTGCCGGCCGAGGCGCCGCCGTCGGCCGATGTACCGCCGTCCGTGCCCGTGGTGTCGCTCGGGTCCGGGCCCGGGTCCGCCTCGCCGCCCGTGGTGAAGGCGAACGCGACGCTGTGCCCGTCCTCGGTGTCCTCGGCGAGCGTCAGCACATGGTCGCCGTCCGCGATCCCGTCCGGGACCGTGAACGCGTAGGCCTCGACGGTTCCGTCCGCGTTCGCCGTGGCGTCCGGGAGCGCGGCCTCGCTGTCGGAGAGGGAGACCTTCACCGCCGCGTCCTCGCCGTAGCCACGGGCGGTGATCGTCACCTGCCGGCCCGCCGCCAGGTCCGGGTTGGCGCCCAGCGGATTGCCTTCGGCGTCGACGACATCGAGGTCGGCCGGCTCGGTCGGCGGCTCGGACTCGGAGGGCGGCGGCGAGGTCGGCGGAGGGCTGCTGCCGCTGTCGTCGACGGTGTAGCCGTTGAGCGCGGCGACCGAGGCGGCGTAGGCGTCCGGGTCGGTGGGAGTGAACTGCGCGGTGATGTTCTGCACGCCCGCGGGCAGCTCCGCCGTCGTGAACACCGCGGCGCCGTCGGCGACCGCCTTCCTGCCGAGCGGGACCGGCTCACCGCTGACGCGCTCCGAGGTCAGCGTGATCTCACCGGCCGCGGTGGCCGGGCTCACCCGCGCCGTGAAGGTCACCTCGCTGCCATGGACCGGGTGGTCCGCCGGAGAGGCCGTCAGCTCCACACTGGTGCTCTGCGCCTCGGCGAGCGCCCAGGTGTCGCCGGTGACCTTGATGTTCGTGCCGAAGAACGCCTCGGGCTTGTTCGGGTCGAGAATGCTCACGCACTCCAGCCGCAGCTCGTACGTGCCGTCGTAGGGGCCTTCGCCGTACCAGTTGCTCAGCGCGGTGGCGAAGGTGAAGAGGAAGATGGTCTCGGCCATGTCGGCCTCGACCGGCCCCGTGTCGTATCCGCCCTCCGACGCGTCGCCGAGCTTGGCGGGCGTCCCGTCGTCCGGCTTCAGCACCGTGAGGCTCACCTGTTCGCCCTGGCCCTCGGGACAGGCCGCGTCCGTGGAGAGATGCGGGATCAGCGGGTTGTCATTGATGCTGCCGGAGGTCTGGCTGAGCGTCAGATCGCCGAGCCGGCCGGCCGCGCTCGCGGTGGCCGCGACGCCGAGCACCGCGGCGGCGGCGGTCATGAGCAGGGCGCAGCACATCAGCAGCGCCGGGAGTGTTCTCGCTCGCGCGAGGCGTTTCATGGTGGTTCCCCCACGGGGTGTCGGGCACGAGGCGCCGGTGTCGGACGCGGCGTGCCGGTGTCGGTGTTGATGTCGGTGTCGGACGGATACGCGTTGACGGGAAGCGCCGGGGGCCGGGCACCTGGTAGGTGCCCGGCCGTGACGCGGTGGCGGAAAGGGTGCTGATCAGCGCTCGCCGGTCAGGGACGTGGTGCCGCAGGCGGTGCCGAGGGTGCCGAAGCCGTAGGCGGAGATCACGGCGGTCTGGGCGCACACCTTGGAGACCGTGGTGGTGCCGCCCGTGGTCACGTTGACGAACGCGGACCGGATGGTGGCGTCCGACAGCTTGGCCGTCTCCACGACGTTGTAGACGTCGCGGGCGTACGGGAAGGAGGTGTTGAGCGAGCCGTTGGTGTTGCGCGGCGCGACGCCGTTCACCTGGCCGAGCACCGTCACGCCGTGCCGGTCCGGCACCACGTGGCCGGTCTGGGCGATGTACTGGGCGACGGAGTACGGCGCGATGTCACCGGCGCTGTTCAGCGCGGTGCCGTCGTGCTCCTGGACGGTGCCGTCGACGCAGGCGCCGACCTGGGCCTCGGTGACACCGATCTTCTCCAGGAAGAAGGTCCGGGTGCCGGAGCCGGACTGCGGCAGCAGCGGGGTCAGGCTGACGTCGTTGTGCGTGGTCTTGACGCAGGTGTAGATGTCGTGGAGCTCGGCGGTGCTCAGGTTGAGGCCGTCGTTGAGGTCACTGTCCGAGCGGACGGCGACGCTCACCGCGTCCTTGGCGAACGGAATCCAGGTGAGCTTGTTGGTCGTGGTGTCCGCGGGGCCCCGGGAGGAGCGGGCGAAGTCGATGCACCTGACCGCGTTCGGGATGTCCGCGCGCAGGGCGTCGATTCCGGCCGAGGAGCCGTTGGGACGGTTGATCGTGCAGCCGGCCGCGCGGGTCTTGATGGTGGCGGTGCCCGTCGCGTTGTACGAGGCGATGAGCTGGTTGTCCGGGGTGCCGTCGGGGTCGGTGATGGCCGAGCCGAGACCGTTGCCGACGTCCTGCGTGGTGTCGGAACCCACGCCGACGAGCTGGCGGTACTCGCCGATCGCCGGGTCGGCGGAGGCTACGGGGGCCAGGATGCCCACACCGAGAGCGGCGACACCGGCGACGGCGCCCAGGCGAACACGGGACTTGACGTTCACTTCTGTTCTCCTCCGTGCATACGGATTTCGAGGAATGGACGGTCAAGAAGAATCCGGATTTCGTTCTGCCGACCCGTCGGCCGACGCCTTGAACATTTCCGCACATCCTTGGTCCAGGACCACCAACTCCGCCGGATGAAAAGGTTACGAGGTCATTTCCTAGGTCACACCTAGAGAATTCACGCATAGCTGCGACTGATTCCCGGAAGGCTTTGCCTTCCGGGAATTGCTGGCGCGGCCTCCTAGGTCACGGAGAACCGCCCGCCGTCGCCGCCCTGCGCGCGGAAAGCCTCAGCAGTACGGGCCCGGCCAGCGCCGCCGCCGCGCCGACGACCAGCACACCGAGCAGCACCCAGCGGACGACGCCGAGCACTTCGCGCGGGGTCAGTCCGCCGGAGGAGGCGAGACCGCTCCGCGCCACGCCGGGGCTGCCCGTACCCGGGGACGGCGCGGCGGAGGCGTCCGGGCCGCCGGTACCGGAGGCCGCCGGCGCTCCGGCGGTCCCGGCGGCGCCGTCGGCCGCGCCCGGCCCACCGGCCGCGCCGTCACCCGTGCCCGCTCCGCCGGCGCCGCCCGGCGCGGCGCCGGCCGGCGGGGTCGCGGCGGCGTCGCCGGCCGGGCCGCGTACCAGCCGGTCCGCGGCGATGAGCGCCCGGTCCCGCAGGTCCTTCGGCAGGGGCGCGTATCCCGGCGGCAGCTCTCCGGGCGTCAGGCCCTGGGTCTGGCCGGCCCCGGCGGCGTACCGGATCAGCCGCGCGTAGTCCTCGCGCGCCGCGGCCGGCTGGTCCAGCGGTGCGACGGCGTAGGCGACCGCCGTCAGCGGATACGCGCCGTTCTTGGCCGTGCGCGGATCCGGCGTCTTCACACCGGCGACGGTGGAGTCGGGCATCCGCGCGACCGCCTTGAGCATGGCCTCGGCGCTCGGCTTGACGTACTCGCCGTCGGCGTTGGGCAGCGCGGCGAGGTCGAGCTGGTAGCGGGCGGCGGACGCCGCGTCGACGATGCCGTACGCACGGCGGGAGCCGGGGATGTTCTCCTCCGCGACGAGTTTGATGCCCTGTGGAGAGCTGTCGAGCGCCGCCTGGAACGTCGCTCCGTTGGAGCCGCGCCGCACCCGCCGCGCGGCGTCGTGCATGTCGTTCGAGTACGGAGACTTCTCAAGCTGGCCGTACAGAATCTTCCGTACGGTCCCGTTGTCGTTCAGCGCCAGCTCGGTCTCCGTGGTGTCGGCCTTGGGGAAATCGAGCGGGCTGTCCGTGTCGAGGCCCAGGCTCTGATAGTAGGGATTCACTTTCATGCCCCACGGATCCGGCTTTCCTCGAAGGAATTCAAGAGCCTCGGGATCCGACTGAAGATAACGCCAGACCATGGTGTTGGCGTCCGAGTTACCGGCCTGGACGAGAATTCCGCCTGGATAGAGCTGAGGCTGCGCGGGACGTTCGAAGAAGGGATTGAGCTGCCGGAATTCCGGATCGACGACAATGGATCGCGCGTTGTCCTTGAGATGGTCCGGGACGGGATTCTGGAAACTGATGTGGCGCAGGTCGTAGGGATACGACCCGGTCAGCAGTTTGGCGAGCAGCCGTGGACTGAGCTTGAGGTCGCGCACCTGGCCGGCGGCCTCGTCCTCCCAGAAGAAGCCGACCGTCAGTCCGCTGACGGCCACCGGCGCGTGCACCACCGGCGTGGCGCCCTCCGCCGGTGCGACGGTGATGCCCAGTCCCGGCGAGGTCGCCGTCGGGTTCTCGACCAGCCTGCGCGCGTAGTCCTCGGCGGCCTGGCTGAAGGTGAACCGGGCGCCGGCGCCGGCGCACAGATTCGCCTGCCAGGAGGTGATGGCCTCGGTCAGCAGCTCGGACCCGATGACACGGCGCTCGGCCTTGTCCGCCGGACAGGTGTTGCCCACCGGGCCGAAGTCCAGCGGGAAGACCAGCCGCTGGTTCCAGTTGGACTGGCTCAGCGGAGAGGTGACCAGGCCGTCACTCGGGTTGACCGTGCCGTCCGGGTCGTGTGTTCCGCGCGGGACGACGACCAGCCAGCAGCGCCGGGGCCGCTGACCGCTCGCCGTGTCCAGGGCGCCGCAGCCCAGATACGGCGCCTCGATCGCGGTCTTCACCTCGAAGACCGCCTCACCGGAGCCGTCGGCCCTGGTGCGCAGCCACGGCTGGGCATTGGTGTCGTTGGTGCTGAAATAGGTCGAGTCGGTCGACGAGTCCGTCGGTTCACCCTCCAGCGGCCGGAACGGCACGAACGGAGTGCCGTCGCCGCCGGCGTACTCCGTCTCCAGCGGATCCGTGCCGGCCGGCAGCGAACGCTTGCTGAGCCAGTGGCTGCCCGCGTTGTTCCCGCCGAACTCGCACTGTTCCCGGTCGGGTCCCGCCGGGTCGTCTCCCCAGCACTGCATGATCTGGATGGAGTTCCGGTACTTCGGGCCGTTCGGGTCGCTCTCCCGGCCGGTCCAGGTCAGCGCCACACCCTGGGCCCGCAGGTTCTTTGTCTGATGGACGGTCACCTTGAGGTCCGAGAAGTCGTCGTACGGGCCCTTCGTGCCGCTCAGCGTCAGCGCGGAGTCCTCCGCCTGCGCCGCCTGCGCGCGGTCCGCGCCGGAAGGCAGCGGTACGAGCGCCAGCAGCAGCGCGGCCAGAAGCGCTCCGAGACCGGCCGTGGTGCGCCGTGAGAGATGTGTCAGCACGGCTCGTCCGCGGCTGCTCATGCCGAGCCTCCGCCGCGGCGGTCCCGCGCGGCCAGCGCGCGAGCGGCGAGCGGTGGGCCGACGACCACGCCGAGCAGCAGCAGCGCGGACAGCGCCATCAGCACGCCGCGCAGGCCCGTCGCCTCACCGGAGGCGAGCGTGACCGGATTGGCGACGACGGAGGAATCGCCTCCGCCGGAGTCCGCGCTGATCAGCTCACCGGTGTCCGGGTCGGTCACACCGCCGGAGGCTCCGCCGGAAGCCGACTCCGGACTGCCGTCCGCGCCGCCCGTGGCACCGCCGGTGCCGCCCGTGGCGCCCGCCGTGCCGCCCGTGGTCCCGCCGGAGCCGCCCGGACCGCCGGGGCCCGTACCGCCGGTTCCGGAACCGCCGTTGGTGCCCCGCGCGCCCGGCTTCACCGGAGTCTGCTGGCCCTTCGCACCCGCCGTGCCGTCCGAGCACTGCGTCGCGCCCTTCTTGTCGCACGCCTTCGGGAACGGCGCGTTCTTGGCGAGGGTGTTGGTGCCGTCCGAGGAGAAGGTGGGATTGCGGCAGCTATTGATGTTGATCTTGTCCGTGGGCGCGCCCGGGATGCGGCGGACCTGCTCGAAGCCCGCCTGGACGAGGTTCTTCGGCAGCGGCGAGTAGCCCAGTTCCTCGGCGATCTGCTGGCCGTCGCAGAGGAAGTAGTTGGCGAAGGTGCCCAGCGAGAGGCCCTTGGCCTCGGTCATCGGATTCTGCTCGCCGTCCAGCGAGGTGGGCAGGATCATGTAGCTGTAGCTGGACAGCGGATAGGACCTGCTGTCGCGGGAGCGGTAGACGTTGTCCAGGATCTGGGTCAGATAGTTGGCCGATCCCCTGTCCGGGTTGATCCTCGCTTCGAGCAGACCCACCGCGACGCTGGAGGCGGTGGGCTCCACGTAGTAGCCCTGGCTGTTCAGCATCTTGGCGACGGGAAATCCGGTCGAGATGGCGTACGAGTACTCGACATAGGTGATGGCGCCCTCGGCCTGGCTCTGCTTCACATAGCCCGAGACACCGAGCGAACCGGACTTGGCGATCGTCGACGTGCCGGGCACCACCGGAAAGTACGAGGTGAGGCCGCACGGCGTGGCGCGCCCGGCGCGCGCGCAGTAGGCGTTCCAGGTGGCGGCGTGCTCCTTGGCCATCCAGGTGGTGAACTGCGCCGTCGTACCGGAGCCGTCGGAGCGTACGACCGGCACGACCCGGCGGGCCGGCAGGGTCAGACCCGGATTGTCCGCTCTGATCTCGGGCGCGTTCCACATGGTGATCTTCGAAGTGAAGATCTTGGCGAGCACATCACCGGACAGCCGGAGGTTGGTGACCTTCTTGCCGCCGATCTTGAGGTTGTACATGAAGGCCGTGCCGCCGGCCACGATCGGCATATAGGCGAAGCCTCGCTTCGGCGGAGCGTCGGTGACGCCGCCTTCCTTGAGTCCGTACGGAATCTCCGAGACGCCGAAGTCGACCGAGCCGTTTCTGAACTGCTCGCGGCCGTTGGACGATCCGGTCGCCGCGAAGTTGACCGTCATCCCGAAGTTGGACGCGACATTGCGGCGCCACTGGTCCAGCGCGTTCGAACTCCAGGTGGAGCCCGCTCCGTTGATCTTCGGATAGGTCGCCGCCCAGGCCGGCAGCGGGCCGGTGGCCAGCAGCGCGCACAACAGCGCGGCCAGCCCCAGGGCCGGACGGGAGATGGTCGCGGGTCTCACGGGGAACTCCTGAGGGACGTGGCGGACGGTACGGAGGAGGTGCGGGCACGGGCGGCGAAGCGCTCCGCGTCGCGGCGCGAGGCGAGCACCCGCCGATGGGTCTGGCGCCGTGTCAGCCGGCCCGGCGCCCGGCCACCGATGAGACGGGCGAGGACGAACAGCAGCAGCACCAGGGCCATCAGCGCCGCCGCCGTACCGAAACCGCGGGCGATCATGGCGGGCTCTGGCGACTTGACGAACTCGAAGGCGGCGAGCGGCAGGGACACCTGCGCGCCGCTGAACGGATCGGCGTTCATCTCCGCGCTGAAACCGGCGGTGAGCAGCACCGGCGAGGTCTCGCCGACGCCGCGCGCGGTGCCGAGGATCACCGAGGTGGTCAGACCGGAGCGCGCGGTGGGCAGCACGACATGCCAGGCGGTGCGCCAGCGCGAGGTGCCGAGCGCGTACGACGCCTCGCGCAGGGAGCCGGGCACCAGCCGGATCACCACGTCGGACGCCCTGATGATGATGGGCAGCATCATCACGGCCAGCGCGAGCGAGGCCGCGAAGCCCGACTTGCCGGTGCCCAGCGCGAGGATCGCCGTCGCGTAGATGAACAGACCCGCCACGATGGACGGGAGGGCCGTCATCGCCTCGACGACGGTGCGGACGAACCGCGCGAAACGGCCCGGTACCTCATTGAGGAAGACCGCGCAGACCAGCCCGGCGGGCACGGTCAGAGCGAGCGCGATGGCGATCTGCTCCAGCGTGCCGACGACGGCGTGCAGGATTCCGCCGGCGCTCAGCGGGTCGAGTGGGCCGGCGAGCGTCATGTCCTCGGTGAAGAAGTTCAGATGGGGCAGCGCCTCGCGGCCCTCCCACAGCGTGTAGACGATCACGAAGGCCAGCGCGACGACCATGACCAGGCCCAGGCTGCGCACCACGACTCCGGCGAGCCGGTCCCGTACCGTCGGCCCGTCCTCGTCGAAGGAGACCAGGAGGGCGTACAGACCGAGGAAGAGCGCGTACGCGACGAGCAGAAAGCCGATCACGCCGTTCCACGGCAGCAGCCAGCCGAAGAGCAGCGCGGCCAGGCTGACCGCCGCGGCGCAGGCGCCCAGCAGCGCGAAGGTGTCCGAGGCACGGCCGCGCGCCAGAGCACGCCGCTGCTCCACCGCGGGCTCCGGTGACCGTGGAAGGCTCGCGGGCAGCACGGTGCGCGGAGACGTCGTGACGGGCGGTGGCGTCCCGGGTGCGAGGGTCATGGCGGGCGGTTCCCCTTACGGTTCACTGCGTACGGCTGGTGTGCGGCGGGCGCGGCGCGGACGCCGCGTGGCTCACGCCGGTGGTCAGGTCTCCGAGGCGGCGCCGGAGCGGCTGCGTGCGACGATCGACGAGGCGGCGAAGTTGACGATCAGGGTCATCACGAAGAGCGCGAGGCCGGCGGCCATCAGCGCGGACATGCCGAACGGACTGGCCTCGCCGTAGCGCAGCGCGATCAGCGACGAGACGGAACTGGTGCCGCTCTGCAGGACATGCCACTGGATCTGGAAGACCGGCGAGATGATCAGGTAGACCGCGATGGTCTCTCCCAGGGCGCGGCCGAGACCGAGCATGGTGCCGCCGATCATGCCGCCCTTGCCGAACGGCAGGACGACGCTGCGGATCATGCCCCAGCGGGTCGCGCCGAGCGCGTAGGCACCCTCACGCTCGCCCGCCGGTGCCTGTGTGAAGACCTCGCGCATCACCGAGCAGATGATCGGCGCGACCATCAGGGCCACCACCACACCCGCGATAAAGGTCGAGGAGGTGTAGACGGTCTCGGTGGCGAGCGGATCGCGCGGGTCGGCGCCGACCACGCCGAAGGGCGGGAACCAGCCCAGATAGGTGGATATCCAGCGGGCGGTGGGCAGTACCGCGCCCTCGAAGAAGAACAGGCCCCACAGTCCGTAGACCACGCTCGGCACGGCCGCCATCAGGTCGACGACGCCGATCAGCGTGCCGCGGAGGCCGGGCCGCGCGTACTCGGAGATGTAGAGCGCGCCACCGACCGCGAGCGGCACCGCCACCACGATGGCCACCAGCGCGATCAGCACCGTCCCGACGAGCACCGCCGCGATGCCGAAGCGGCCGGCGTCCGGCTCCCAGGTCTCGGTGGTCAGGAAGGACCAGCCCGCCCGGTCGAGCGCGGGCCACGCCCGGTACAGCAGGAAACCGCCGACCAGCAGCATCACCGCGAGCACCAGCCCGCCGCCGCCGCGGGCGACCGCGCGGAAGACGCGGTCGGGCAGGCCGGGATCGGCGTACAGCCCGCGCGGCGCGTCCGCGGCCGGCGGGCCGTCGGCGGCGAACCCGCCGGAGGCCGCGCCCGTCACCGTTGGTTCCCTGGTTCGTCTCAGCACAACTCGACGCTCAGGGGCGCCGGTTGACATGCGCGCACCGCTGTCTGAACGCGGGGCCCCCTAGAGGCAACTTCCGGTTACGAAGGTGTGCGCGTGTCGTGGGAAGTCTGCCGTGGCATCACCACCGCACCTCCGGCGCGGCGGCCTCCGGCGCCTCAGCCGCCGCTCCACGGCACCTCTCCGCTGTCGCCGAAGCCGCGCAGCAGCGCGCAGAACCGGACATAGGACGCGCGGCACGTCGAGTAGCGCTCGTACGAACGGGCGGACACGATCATCCGGCGGCCGTCCTCGTCCCGGACGGCCCACATCCATCCATTGCCCTCCACCGCGTGCTGTACACCGCCACTCAGGACCGCGTAGCGGCGGCACAGATCACCGAAGGCCTTACGGCACTGTTCGTACGAGCCGAACGTCACGGCCGACACCGCGACCACGCGACCGTTCTGTGCGACGATGCGCCAGCCGTAACGGCCGTCGGCGTCCATGCCGGTCTGACAACGGACGCCTCCGGCGCTCCGTAATCTCCCGCTCTCCTCACCCGAAACCACGGTCTCCACCCCTGCCGCTCGTCCCGGTAGGACCGCAGGTACGGCCCGCAGAGCAGCAGGTGCAACCTAGTGAGACGGTCGTGACAGCCGGGAACCAAACGAACACCAGGCGCCATGATTCGTACAGAAGTTGCCTCTTGGTCATCATCCGGCCATCGACTGACACCGCCGCAGACGTGGACCGGAGGCGCTGTCCGGAAGGAGTGTCCATCGCGGACCATCAGTGATTGACTCGGCGTCACAAAGGCCAGACCGGTGCCCCGCGTTCCGGTAAATCGGCTGCCCGAAGGAGAAGTTCAATGACCGAGCAGCAAGGGCCCGGCGAAACCTCACGGCAGGAGGAGACAGCCGCGGCCGGAGCTTCCGGTGAGCCGTCCGGCGTGCGTCGGCCCGGAGGCCGGACGGCGGCCGGAGAGGCGGCCGCCCGGCGCGAGTCCGGCGGCGGAACGCGACCGTCCGAGCCGGACCCGGCCACCGGCGCCGCGGCCACCGCGCCCTCGACCGCCTCCACCGCGCCCGGCACACCGGCCCCGGCCGCCGCCACACCCAGCCGGTCCCCCGGCGCCCGGGAAGGCGACCGGACCGCCGAGGCGGCCACCGCGGCGACCACCGGCGCCACTCCGGCCACACCGGGCAGCGGCGCGGCGGCCGCTTCCGGCGGTGTCCCACCGGAGGCGGCCGCCCTCGCGCAGCCCGGCCGGCCGAACCGGCCACTGCTCGCGGGCGCCGCCATGGCCGGCGCCGTACTCGTCGCCGTGCCACTCCTGTTGATGGGATCGGGACCGGATCAGCCCAAGTCCGCCGCCGGGGCCGGTTCCGCCGCCGACACCGTGCTCGGCGACGACGCGCCGAACGCTCCCGGCGCCTACGTCCCGCAGAGCCCCTCGCCGTCCACCTCCTCGGTCCCGCCCTCGAAGTCGCCCGACACGGTGCGGAAGGCCGCCGCGAACGCTCCGCTGCCGGTCTCCTCGCCACCGGAGCCGTCGAAGTCGAAGGCCCCGGCGCCGAAGAAGAAGCCGGCCAAGGCATCGACAGCGTCCATCGCCTCACGCTTCACCAAGGACGCCGCCTTCGAGGTCGGCGCGAAACTGTGCCAGGGCCAGGCGTGGACCTCGCACAACGACCGGACCGCGCTGCGTGTCCAGTACGACGGCAATCTCGTCCTCTACCGGGACGGCAGGGCCACCTGGTCCGCGCCGGGCGCCCTCGGCCGTGGCGGGTACTGCCTGTATCTCCAGCCGGACGGGAACTTCGTCCTCTACAACGCCAAGCACGAGCCGCTGTGGGCCACCGGCAACTGGCTGAAGGCCGCCTTTGTCACCGTCCAGGACGACGGGAATCTCGTCCTGTACAACAAGGACGGCCGGGCGGTCTGGGCCACCAACACCGTGGGCTGACCGGCCCGTCCGAGCGCGCCGACCCAGACAGACCGGACGGACCGCGCGGCCGGAGGACGACGAGGGCCGGGAGCCGGCAGAACCGGCTCCCGGCCCTCGTCCGGTCAGGGCTGTCACGCGCGGACGCGGCTGCGTCTCGGCGGCAGGGCTTCTTCCGGCGCGCGGCCTCGGAGCGGCGCGGCGCGGCTCCGGCGCATCCGGAACGCCGCTCCATGTCACGGCGAAGCGATCCGGCCCGGCGCCGTCCGGTCCGTACCGGTCCCTTCGGAACGGCTGATCGGAGCGGGCCTCTTGACCGGTCGCCGGAAGCGGCGTGCTTGGATGACCACAGCTTGTGCGGTGACCCGTCCCGGGTGTCGGCGCTGTCGGTCAACTCGGACCGCCGGCGCCTTCGCACAGGCTCTGGCGTGCGGAAATGACCCTTCTCCGGAATGGTCGGATGTGATGCGGGGGTGGCACGGCGATGGCCGGAGCCAAGGAGACGGCGGCGTTCGCGGAGTCGCTGCGCAGGCTGAAGGAGCGGTCCGGGCTCAGCTACGGAGTGCTCGCGAAGCGGCTGCACATGAGCACCTCGACCCTTCACCGTTACTGCAACGGCGACGCGGTGCCGGTGGATTACGCCCCGGTGGAGCGGCTGGCCCGGCTCTGCCGGGCGACGTCGTCGGAGCTGGTCGAGCTGCACGGGCAGTGGGTCCTGGCCACCGCGGTGCGGGTGGCCGCACGGAAGGCGGAGCTGTCCAAGCCGGCCCCGGAGGCCGTCCCGGAGCCGGATTCTCCGGACGGCGCCGAGTTCGCCACCGGAGACGGAGCGGAGCCGCACCCGGCGCGCGACGCCGATCCCGCGCCGCCGACGGCTGTCAGTGCCGCTCGGGACGCGGAAGCCGCCGAAGCCGCCGAGGCCGAGGCCGAGCGAGGATCGGCGCGCGCCTCGCGGCGCGGCGTTCTGTTCGCCGCCGCCGCCGTCGCTCTGGTGGTCATCGGCGGGACGGTCGTCACGAACATCGCCTTGGGACAGAAGACCGACGGAGGCAAGAAGCTGTCCGCCGGGGACCGCGCGCCCGTGTCGCCGGAGGAGCGGGTCTCCGCCTCCACCGCACCGTCGCCCTCCGTCTCCGCCTCCCGCACGCACAAGCCCACTCCCGCCACCTCGCCTTCCCTGACCGGCGGGACCGGGGCCGCCCCGTCCGGTGGCGGCGCGTCCGGTGACACCGGCGACGCCACCGGGGCGCTCCTGGCCGTCAACGCCCGCGCCAACGCCTGGGAGGGCCCCTGCAGCCAGCACTACCTGGTGGACAAGGAACCGGCCCAGGTGCCACCGCCGCCGCCCGCGCAGGACGCCACCGGTTGGGTGGGCGCGATGGGCGCGGTCGCCTCCGGAGCGCAACTGCTCGCGCTGACCGTCCAGGGCACGGCCGAGGACACCGTTGTCCTCGAAGCGCTGCATGTACGGGTGCGGAGCACCGGTGCGCCGCTCCTCTGGAACGACTACGCCATGGGTGTCGGCTGCGGCGGCGGCGTCGGCACGAAGTCCTTCGGTATCGACCTCGACGCCGGCCGGCCCACCGCGGACCCGAAGTCGGGCCAGCGGGACTTCCCGTACAAGGTGAGCGAGACGGATCCCGAGGTGTTCTACATCAAGGCCGTCACCAGCACCCAGGACGTGCGCTGGTATCTGGAGCTCGACTGGTCGAGCGGCTCGCGGCACGGCACCGTACGCGTCGACGACCACGGCAGCCCGTTCCGTACGAGCGCCAACATGAACCGGCCCGCGTACGACTATCCGATCGGCTACGACGCGTGGCAGGTGGCGGCCACACCCTGACCGGGCCTGACCACCGTCCGGACCGGCCAGGCGCGGCCGGAAACGCCGTCCGGGCATCCCGCGGACCCGCTGGCCCACAGGATGCCCGGCGCTGCTTCTGGAGCGTGACCTACGCCTTGGTCACCGTCCGCGCGGTGTTGTAGCCCTCCACCGCCAGCGCCGGCCGGCCCGAGACAAGCGCCTCGGCGGGCCAGGAGAGAGTGATGGTCCGCGACTCACCGGGCAGCAGCCACAGGTAGTTGTCCCCGTAGAGGGTCGGCAGCACACGCCGGCCGTTCTTCGCGTCCAGCAGCGACAGCCGCACCATCGCGGCGACCGCCGAGCCGCGGTTGTGGACCGTCGCCGTCATCCCGCGACGCTCACCCGACCGCGTCACACGGCCGATGTCGGCGGAGACCTTCACCGACTTGACCTTGTTGAGCGCCTTCATGTCGGCCGGATCGCGGTAGCGCCAGTACGTGTTCTCCGAGAGGACATCGCCGCGGCTGTCCTCCAGACGCAGCCGCAGAAGATGGAAGTCCGGCAGGCCGTCGGTCCAGTCGGCGGTGAACGCCGCCGTGGTGGCGGACGACGCGACGTCCACCTTGGTGTGGCGGGCGGCGCCGAGCTGCCGTCCGTTCAGATCGAGGACGCGTGCCGTGACCGTGGCGCCCTTGAGCGCGTGCGGCGTGTGATTGACGGCGACGACCCGCCAGTTCTCCGGATCCGCCTGGACATGGACGGCCTCGCACGCCTTGCGCGCGCCGTAGTAGGTGCCGTTGACGTCGAAGTCGTAGTCGTAGGTCTGCCACACCGTGCTGTGCCACGCCGGGTGGGACATCCACAGCATCAGGCCGCTGGCGTCCTTCCACAGGTTGGCGTTCCACGCCTCGAACATGGCCCGGGTGTTCTCGTAGTTCACGAGCTGCGCCTTGCGCGCGAAGTCGTCCAGGTCCTTGGCCGTGTCGAGGCGGGTCTCGATGGCCGCCTGGTAGTTCTGCGGCGCCTGATTCCCTCTGGTGCTCCAGTCGTGGTAGTACCACGCGCCGCCGATCGGCCACTCCGGCTCGTCACCGACGAGATTGCGCACGCTCTCCGCCGTGGACACCACGGGCATACCGATCTCGGTGTGGAAGCCGAAGCTGCCGCTGCCATAGGTGGACGGCGAGAAGTAACGCTTCGGCTCCACCCAGCCGTACGGGCCGCCGCCGGTGACGATGCCGCCCGCGGAGTTGTTCTGGTAGAACAGCCCCGGCGCCTCCGCCTGGACCGCGTCCCGCATACCGCTGTTGATCGGCTCGGGCGGATTGCCCTCGTTGGCACCGCACCAGACGACCACGCTGGGATGGATGCGATAGCGCCGGACGGTGTCCCGCGCCAGGTCGATGAACGCCTGGTGGTCCGGCGGGTCCATCGCCCACGCGTTCGGGAAGTCGTTCCACACCAGCAGGCCGTGTTCGTCACAACTGGCGTAGAACTCCTCCCGGTTGACGGAGCCGACCCAGTTGCGGATGATCGTGAAGTTCATGTCGCGGTGCATCCGTACCGCCGCGTCCATACGGGCGGCGGGCATCCGGCGCAGCAGCTCGTCCCAGCCCCAGTTGCCGCCGCGGCAGAACACCCGTACGCCATTGACAACGATCTTCAGCGGGTCCGACGTGTTGTCCACCGACTTCACATCGGTCCAGGTGTCGCCGTCGTCGGACACCTGGATCACATAGGTCTTCGGGTAGGCCTGCTCCCAGACGATGACGACCCGGTCGAAGGAGACCGAGGAGCCCAGGTCCACCTGGATCCACTGGTTGTCCTCGTAGGCGGAGGACCAGCGGGTGCCGGGAGCGCCGTCGGTGGCGTTGGCGGCCGGGTTCGAGCCGTCGTCGGACGAGGCGGTGGCCGTCTTGCGCAGGGCCAGGTCGGTGCCGGGCGAGGCGCTGTCGATCACCGACAGGCTCCACAGCGACGAACCCCAGCTCGTCGCCCGCGCGCCGCCGTTGATCCGGACATAACGGCCGCTCGTGGCGGTGAAGTCCACGTTCTGCAGGCTCGCGTCGCCGCCCTGGAACGGCAGCGGCACCGCCGAGTTGTCCACCGACTTCACATCCGTCCAGGTGTCGCCGTCGGCGGAGACCTGCACGACATACGTCTTCGCGTACGCCTGCTCCCACGTCAGGTCGACGCGGTCGAAGGAGACGGACGAGCCCAGGTCCACCTGGATCCACTGGTTGTCCTCGAAGGCCGAGGACCAGCGGGTGTTCGCGTCGCCGTCGGTGACATGGGAGGCCGGGTTCGCCGGGTCGTCCACGGACAGCGCGGTCGCGGTCCTGTGCAGCGCCAGGTCGGTGCCCGGCGAGGCGCTGTCGAAGACCGACAGACTCCACAGCGAGGAACCCCAGCTCGTGGCGCGGGTGAGGCAGTTGACGCGTACGTACCGCGCCTTCTGGGCGCCCAGCGGCACCGACTGCGTGTACGCGTCCGTACCGGCGCCGAAGGGCAGCTTCACCTCGTACTCGTAACCGAACTGGCGGATCCCGAAGCGGGTGGTGCGCCGGTCGCTCTCCTCGCCGCCGACCGAGGCGGTCAGGGTCAGATCGTGCAGCTCCGGCTTGCCGTAGCCGTTGGGCCACCACAGCTTCGGGTTGCGCAGCCGCAGCCGTCCGTAGGAGGCGGGCGCGAAGGTGACGTCGACCGTCTCACCGGCGGGCACCGTGACGGTCTGAGAGACCCTGATGTCGTCGAACGCGGCGGAGACGGTCACACGCCTGCTCGCGGAGTCGGCGTTGCGCACCGGGACCACGATCGTCACCTCGGCGCTGCTCGTGTCGGGCAGGCCGGGAAGCCTGGTGTCCACTCGCGGGTCGCCGATCACCGCGTGCCCGGTCGAGCGCAGCCGCACATGGTTCCAGATCCCGGAGACGCGGTCGCGCACGGCCGGCATCCAGTCCCAGCCGGAAGAGGCCAGATACGTCGGCGAGTTGCGGTTCATCATGGTGGCGCCGGCGTCCACGAAGGCCAGACCGGCCGGTCCCTTGTCACCGGGGCTGCCGGGCAGAGGCATGGGCGTGATCCTGACCGCCAGCGCCTGCTCACCACCGGCCGTCAGCAGATCCGTCACATCGTGGGCGGAGCGGGCGAAGGGATAGGTCAGACCGCCTACCTGACGGCCGTTGAGCCAGATGTCGGCCTTGTGGTTGACGCCGTCGAACTCCAGCCAGACATGGCGGCCGGAGCCGGTGCGCAGCCCGCGCGGCAGACGGAAGCCGCGCCGGTACCACCAGGAGTGGCGCGACAGCGCCTCAGGGATGTGGAGGTTGTTGAAACCGGCCACCGGATCCGGCAGATGGCCCTGATCGACCAGCGAGGTCAGGACCGTGCCAGGGACGGTCGCGGGCAGCCAGCGGCTGTCGTCCACCGCCGGCCGGGACAGCTCCGCGCCCTCGCCGTCTGCCCAGTCGTCCATGGTCAGGGTCCAGCCCGACTCCAGCGGCACCGTGCCGTCGGCCGCGACCTTGAGCTCGGGAGCCTTGTGCTGGTGGGTTCCCCAGTCGGTCCAGCCGGTGGCCGCGGGCCGGTGACCCTTGTCCTTGCCGTACACCTCGAAACCGTTCAGGCCCAGCGGGTTGGCGTTGGAGCGCTTGCGCACCGTCATCCGCACCCAGCGCGCGACAACGGGCTTGGCGAGCTTGATCTCCATCACGCCGCCGGTGCCGGAAGTGGTCCGGTACACGGTCGTCCACGAGCGCTGGTCCCGGGACGTCTCGATGACGAAGTCCACCGCGCAGCTCGACAGGACCTCCTGGCCGGTCGTGCTGTCACGCGGATTGCCGCCGGTGGAGGGCACGAACACCGGGTCGTCCGCCGTGGCCTCGAAGGTCAGACGGACGGAGTCCACATCGCAGTCCGCCTGGAGGTCGACGGATATCCACTGCGGATCGCCGTCGGCGGCGCGCCATCCGGTCCCTCGCACACCGACTGAGTTGACCTTGTCGACCACAAACTCACCCGGCGTGGGCGCGTAGTCGGTGGAGGACACCGAGACCGGGCGGTAGGCGGCGAGTTCGCCTCGCGAGGCGGCTCCTCCCGGCGCGGCAAGCTCCGTCGCATAGCTGTTCCCGGGAAGCACGACCCCGAGGCCAAAGCCCGCGAGCAGGGTTGAGCCGGTCCCGACAACCGATCGGCGGGACAGGTGAGGCGACTGATTCAGCATGTGCAACTAGTCCATTCCAGGGTGAGCCCAGGGGGCAGGCGGCCCGACACAGCGTGTCTGACAACGTTGCCATAGGCTTTAATCCGTCACCGCTTCTGTCAAGACTTGCCGCAACGTCCGTTTTCTGAGAGGAGACCGACCGAGCGCCGGACCGGCTCCTCCTGCTCCTCCGGACGGCGCCGGAGGTACGGCCGTCCGCCGCGCGCCAGGCCGGGCGAGCGCCTTCGGCGGTCCCGCCTCGCGTCGCGGCGTCGATCCTCCGTGGCATCGAGGTCCGGACCGACCGCGCGGCGCACGCGTCCGGCCGCATTCCGAATCGAGGCGGGATGTCCTACCGCTTTGTCACCGGGCCGACTCCGAGATGGACCATCAACGCGTCGAGTTCTCTGTCGAGTTCCAGCCCGACCTCCGCGACGGCCGGATCGCCGAATCCCGCGAACACGGTGCTCGGCTGGTCAATCGCGAATACCGTGCGTCCGTCGTCCTCGTACAGCGCGACACGCAATGGCGCGTAGAGCAGAGCGGCGGGGTCGTGACGGAACATTCGCTCCGCGATCACATGGTTGCCCATCAGGTATTCCACAAAGCGCCGCTCATGACCGGCCAGTACCATCAACGGTTTCACGTCGACGGCGGCGTAGATCATAAACGCGTGCGGCGCGTTCGCGGCGACCGCCGACTTCATCTCCTCCCAGGTGGCCCGCTTCTGGACCAGTCCGGTGATGCGCGCGATGTCGACTGGCGGTACGGCGAGTTCGAAACGGGAACGGAACGCTTCGAAAGGAGCGTCGACGACGATCCTGAGCCGGGTCATCGTGTGATCCATCGCCTGAATCGCGGTCGAAGGCATCACTGTCATGTCGCTCATCTCTTCCCGTGAAGGTCTCCGGGCGGCGCTCGATCAGCCGCTCGGACGGACCGTTACTCGATCAGCCGCTCGGACGGACCGTTACCGGAAATCCAGAGGTTCGCCGTACAGCGCGGTCGCCGGGAATCACGGGACGGCCTTGGACCCCGGGACAGCCTTGAGGAGTCCGGCCGCGACCAACGACCGAGCGCACCTTCAGCGACCTGCCACTTTCCGATATGTCCTGTTCTGGCTTTCCACGCTAGACCGGTGACTTTCAATCCGCAAGCCAGAACCGACGGCCGCCATGACAACCGGCCGGGCACCCGGCGAACACCCGCTCCGGCGCCGCGTTTGCGGTGAAAGGCGGAGAGCGTACTTTTGGGTGCAACGCCTCATGGGTCCGAGAAGGGCCGCCATGAGCCCGGGAAAGACCATGGACCGTTTATCCGTATCGCGGTGGTGGTCATACGCGGCAGGAGGTCCCGATGAGACTTCTGGTGGTGGGCGCCGGTGCCACGGGTGGATATTTCGGCGCCAAGCTGGTCCGCGCGGGCAGAGACGTCACCTTTCTGGTGCGTCCCGGGCGGGCCGCCGTCCTTCGGGAGCGAGGACTGCGGATCAAAGGCTCCGGAGAGGACGACCGCATCACGCCGAATGTGGTCACGGCGAGCGAACTACGCGATTCCTACGATGTGATCCTGCTGTCCGTGAAGGCGACGGCACTGACCCAGTCGATGGACGACATCACACCGGCGGTCGGCGCGTCCACCTCGATACTGCCGATCCTGAACGGCATCGGGCACCTTGATCAGCTCAGCGCCCGGTTCGGCACGGAGTCGGTGCTGGGCGGAGTGGCCCTGCTGGCCACTTCCGTGGACGCCGAGGGCGACATCGCCGTACTCGCTCCCGGTGCGAAGCTGACGATCGGCGATCTGAGCGGCGACGGCGAATCGCGCGCGGCTCGGGCCCGGAAACTGCTCGGCGGCGCCGGCTTCGATGTCACGGTCGTGGAGAACATCCTCGCCGAGATGTGGAGCAAGTGGGTTTTCATCGCCACCGCGGGTGCGATCACCTGCCTCATGCGCGGCACCATCGGTGACGTTGTCTCCGTACCGGGTGGCACCGACTTCGCGAAGGCCGTTCTCGCCGAGGCGACCGCCGTGGCCGCCGCCGCGGGATTTCCTCTCTCCGAGGAACAGCACGCCGTCATCCAGAACGCCGTCACACAGTCCGGTTCACCGTTCGCGCCGTCCTTCTACCGGGACATAGCGGTGGGCCGTTCGACAGAGGTCGAGCATGTCTTCGGCGATCTGATCAGACGCGCCGCCGCATTGTCCGTGGACACTCCGCTCATAAATCTCGCCACCATGAATCTGCGTGTCTACCAGCACCGCACGGAAGCGCAAGGGAGCTGAAGCCGCGAGCCGCGGCGGGACCGTAAGACACCGTGCGGGACCGTTGGACACCGCACGCTTGGATTCATCGAAGCGATTCGGACACGGCGTCCGCGATGACGCGCGGCTCCGATGAGTGCCAAGGACGCAGCCAGGCGATCTCGCCGCGTACGGCTTCGCGACCGCAGCTCTCGCAGAATTGACGCGCGTCGAGGGTGTGACCGCAGACGGAGTGCAGTGTCCGCATGGGCTCGGCCGGTTCCGCCGGAGTTGTGTGCGCCTCGCCCCAGACAGCCAGGGCGTTCAGCACGGGAAGCAGGTCGGCGCCCGCCGGAGTGAGCCGGTATTCGCTGCGCGCGCGGCCACCGCTCTCGCTGCGATACGCCACCTTGGTCAGCAGCCCTGCCTCCACCAGGCGGCCGAGACGGTTGGAGAGAATATTGTCGGCGATTCCCAGCTCCGAACGGAATTCATCGAAGCGCGCCATGCCCAGCGTGGCATTGCGCATGATCAACAGAATCCATCTGTCGCCCACGACCGACGATGCCCGTGCGATAGGGCAGGCTCCGCCCGAGCGCGTCTGCTGTTGTCCGCTCATTCCACTTCCTCCGGCGGCGTCGCGTCCCGCATGGCTTTTGTACTGCAAGCCAGCTTATTGAGTCTAACCCGCTACCAGAAGGGATGGGCCGTGAAGGTGGTCAGCAGCGCGAGATATGTGCCGGACCAGGAAAAGGTGGTGCGCGCGCGTCCGGGTCATCGCCAATATGTGGCGCGGCTGCTGGAGCAGGGAAAGCTGATATCGCCGGCGGACCGTTCCTGGACGGCGGTGGCGCGTCGTTCAGCTATGAGGTGGATTCGCTCGGCGAGGCCGAGGAGATCGTGGCGGCCGACCCGTACACACAATCCGGCACCTGCGCGAGCCGCGATCCGGAGCTCTGGGAGATCGCGGGATCGCGTCCCGATCCGCTCTCCACCGGCTGAGCCGGGCGTTCGGCCGTCGTACGAGGTCAGCCGCACTGCCTCGCCATGACGGTCGAGCCGGCTCGTCGGCGTCGAGTCGGCCGCCGCGGCTCACCGGTGCGCGTGCACCACCTGGATTGTCCCGGCCATGTGTGCCGCGCGACGGATCGGAGTCAGGCCGCGTACTGATAGGTCGGGTAGGTCAGATAGCCCTGGTCGCCACCCTGGTAGTACGTGGCTTCGTCGACGGGAGCGGTCGGGAGCCCGCCGCGCAGTCGCTCGACCAGATCGGGGTTGGCGATGAAGGCACGGCCGAAACTGATGAGATCGGCGCCGAGCCCGAGCCAGCGGTCGGCGTCGTCCCGACCGGTCTGCTTCGCCGCCATGGGAAGCACCGGGTTCATGATGAGGGTGCCCGGCCACGCACGGCGCAGGCCGACAAGCACCTCTGTGCCGGTGGTGGCTTCCAGGTGGACGTAGGCGACGTCGAGGCGGGCCAGCTCGGCCAGCAACGCGGTGTAGAGCTCGGGGACATCGGTCTCCTCCACTCCCCAGAACGTCCCGCCCGGAGAGAGGCGGATGCCGGTCCTGGCGCCGCCGACGGCCTCGACGGTCGCGGACACCGCCTCGACGGCGAACCGGATCCGATTGGCCACGGAGCCTCCGTAGAGGTCAGTGCGCAGGTTGGCGTTCGACGAGAGGAACCGCGAAATCAAGTAGCCGTTGGCGCCGTGCAGTTCTACGCCGTCGAAACCGGCGTCGACGGCGCGGCGGGCGGCCTGGGCGTACGACTGGGCGTGGTCGGCGACTTCAGCGGTGTCCAGGGCGCGCGGTATCGGCGCGGGCCGCGGGCCTGTCGGAGTGAACACATCACCGGTGGCGGGAAGGGCCGAGGGCCCGATGGGCCGCGTACCGGTGGTCTCGGGATGCGAGACCCGTCCGCCATGCATGATCTGCGCGAAGATCCGCCCGCCGTTGGTGTGCACGGCGGCGGTCACGGGGCGCCACGCGGCGACCTGCTCGTCCGTGTGCAGTCCCGGCGTACCGGGATTGGACTGCCCGATCAGGCTCGGCTGCACTCCCTCGGTCACGATCAGCCCGGCCGTCGCGCGCTGGGCGTAGTACGTCGCCATCGACGGCGTCGCCAGGCCGCCGGCCGCGGCCCGGACACGCGTCATCGGGGCCATCACCACCCGGTTGGGCAGCGTCAGATCGCCGAGCTGGTAGGTGCCGAAAAGCGTCGTCACGTGGAGCCTCCTTCGCGCGTCGCCCGGATCTCGGGGACACCGGCTACGCTAAAACCTGACATTGACGTCAGAGGCAAGCCGTATGGCGCAGGTCACATTCTGGAGGCCGGCATGCGAATCGGAGAGCTCGCGCTACGGACCGGAGTCAGCGTCCGGTCACTGCGGTACTACGAAGAACAGGGGCTGCTCAGCAGCAGCCGCAGCGCCAGCGGGCAGCGGCACTACACGGACACCGAGGTCGAACGGGTCGCGTTCATCCAGCGGTTGTACGCCGCCGGTCTGTCCAGCCGCACCATCTCCGAACTGCTGCCCTGCGTCGACTCTCCCAACGAGGACCACTCCGACGCCGCGCTGGAGAGGATGGCGCAGGAGCGCGACCGGCTCTCCGAGCACATCGCCGACCTCATGCGCACAAGGGACTCGCTCGACGGACTGATGGCCGCGGCCCGAACGTACCGCGAGCAACTGCGGGCGGCCGTCACCGGCTGATCGACCGGGCGGCGGCTTTGCGGGTTCCCTCGCGGTTCCAGGAGGTTTGACGCAACAGAGCTGAAGCCTGACACTGGTTGCGTGTTCTCTCCTGCGTGCAGGAGAATAGACGCAAGGAGGTGTGGTGTGGATGTGATGTCTGTCGTTCAGGCAGCGGAGAGCTTGGGCGTTGATGACTCGCGTGTTCGTCAACTGCTTCACGACGGGAAGCTGCGCGGCTTCCGCGTGGGAGGTCGATGGCTGGTCGAGGCCGCGAGCGTGCAAGATCGCAAGATGGCTGCTCCTGAGCCGGGAAGGCCTCTGTCGGCGCGTAATGCTTGGGGGGCGCTGTCCATGCTCTCCGGGTGCAGTCCAGATGGTTTGTCCCATCCCGAGCGCTCCCGTCTGCTCGCCCGCCTTCGAAACCTGGCCGCCGACGGCGACCTGGCGACAGTGCGCCTCCAGAAGCTCCTGGCCGCGAGGGCTGAGGTGAGGCGGTACAGCGTGCACCGCGGTGTGCTTCCGGTGCTGCTCGATGACCCAGATGTGGTGAGGGCTGGGGTCAGTGCGGCTCCTCATGTGGGTGCCGATTACATTGCTCCTGGCCGGGGCGAGATCTACGTGCATCCGGAACGAATCGGGAAGCTAGAGGCGGCGTTCGGCCTGGTTCGGGACGCTCAACGCGGGAACCTCGTCGTTCGTGTGCCGCCCGCCAGCGCTTGGGCATTCCTTGTCTCGGGTGCTCGGGAAGTGAATGCGGGTAGGAACGCCCCAGCTCCAGTTGTCGCGGCTGACTTGCTCGATGCCCACGAAGACCGGGCTAGCGTCGCAGCGGCAGGCATCCTTGAGCCGTTGCTGGCGTCCCCGCCACTGAGCAAGGCCGGGTAGATAATGAATGAGGCTCCGCTCCGTGTCGAGTCGGACCTGCTCACGGGACCGCTTGTAGGTCTTTGGAGCGCCCTCTTGGATCTGTCGGAGAAGGTTCCGCGAGCTTGGACTCTGATCGGTGGCCAGATGGTGCTCCTGCATGGTCTGGAGCATGGCAGGACGCCGCCGGCCGCGAGCCTCGACCTTGATGTACTGGCCGACGTGGTGTCCACGATCAAGGGGAAGCTTCATCTGGCTTTCCTGCTCTCGTTGCCGACCAACCCGATCGTCCTGCGGAGTGAGGTGACAAGCAACGATCGGAAAAAACTGGCTTTGGCGAAGGCTCTGCTGGAGGCCGATCACGCCGCTTGGCGTGAGTTGCGCGACGCCGACGCTCAAGCCGACGGCCTGGCGATGTATCGCTTCCTGTCCTCGCCCAACTAAGGGGGATGGACGCCCACCAGCTCACACGCCACTCACACGCGAGTAGTAACGAAGAAGAACAAAGAGCGGGAGTCAGTGAGACTGACTCCCGCTCTTTCGTGTCGGCATCCGCCCTGGTCAGCTAGGAACGTTCCTAGGTGATCGGCGAGTGCCCCCGGCAGGATTCGAACCTGCGCACACGGCTCCGGAGGCCGTTGCTCTATCCCCTGAGCTACGGGGGCGTGTCGCCCGTGGTGCTTGGCGACGAAAGGAACCCTACCAGCTTCGGTGGGGTGGCCGTGAACAGGTATTTCCCGCTCGGGTGGGCCGGGAGGCGGGAGCGGGGTCGGGCGCGCAGGAGGACAGGTCCGGTCCGGCGCGGCGGTGGGTGGCGCGAGCTGACGGAAGTCCGGTACGGCCGGCCGTCCGGCCCATATGCCGCCGCCGGAGGGCCGGTTGGCGGAGCCGACGGACGTGGTGGATCAGAACCGGCCCGGCGGACCGGCGAGGGCCTTTCGTGCGCGTACGCTCCGGCCGGTAGCGGGCGCGGCTCAGGCCGAGGCGCGCTTTCCGGACGAGGTCTTCTTCGCCGTGGCGGTCTTCTTGGCCGCGCTCTTCTTCGCCGTGGTGGTCTTCTTCGCCGCGCCGGTCCTCTTCGACGCCGCGGTCTTCTTCGCCGCCGTCTTGCGCGCCGGGCTCTTCGCCGCCGTCTTCTTCGCCGGCGCCCTCTCCGCGGTCTTCTCTGCGGTCTTCTCTGCGGTCTGCTCTGCGGTCTGCTCGGCCGGCCGCTCCTCCGGCTTCGCCTTCGACTTGAGCTGCGTGACCTCCGCGACCTGCCCGTCCTCGCCGCGCGCCTCCTTCGCCGCGCGCACGCTGTTCTCCAGCGCCGCCATCAGGTCGATGACCTTTCCTCCGCCGCTCTCCGCCGGCTGCCGCTCCCGTATCGGCTCGCCCTCCACCTTGGCGGCGATCAACTCCTCGACCGCCTCGCGGTAGTCGTCGTGCAGCGATTCGAGGTCGACCGCGCCGAGCGTGTCCATCAGCGCGTCGGCCAGGTCGAGTTCGGCGTCCCGGACCGTGACCTCGGTCTCCGGCGCGACGCCCACCGGCGTGCGGATCTCGTCCGGCCAGAGCAGGCCGTGCATGGCGATCACATCGTCCATCACCCGGAGCATGCCGAGCCGTTCCCGCCCGCGCAACGCGAACTTGGCGACGGCTGCCTTGTCGCTGCGCTTCAGGGCCTCGCGCAGCAGGACATACGGCTTGGCGGCGGCCGCGCCGCTCGGAGCGAGGTAGTACGACGCATCCATCTGGAGAGGATCGATCGAGGCCGCCGGGACGAAGCCGACGATCTCGATGGTCTTCGCGGTGGGCAGCGGCAGCGCGGCCAGGTCGTCGTCGGTGATCGGGATGATCGACCCGTCGGGTTCTTCGTATCCCTTGCCGATCTCTCCCGACGCCACCTCCCGCTCCTCCAGCTCGCAGACCTTCCGGTAACGGATCCGGCCCATGTCCGTCTTGTGGACCTGGCGGAAGGAGATCGAGTGATTCTCGGTGGCGTTCACCAGCTTGATCGGGATGCTGACCAGCCCAAAGGAGATCGCACCGTTCCATATGGATCGCACGTTCCATCCTTTTCATTCGGGATTGGCGGGATTCGTGGGATTCTCATCGTATGACGCCGATCACAGAGGTGGAGGGGCGGCGACTGGCGCTCAGCAACCTGGACAAGGTCCTGTACGCCACGACCGGCACCACCAAGGGCGAGGTCCTGCACTATTACGCCCGTACGGCGGACCCTCTGCTGGCCCATCTCGCGAACCGTCCCCTCTCCTTTCTGCGCTATCCGGACGGGCCCGACGGCCAGCGGTTCTTCACCAAGAACCCGCCGCCCGGCACACCCTCCTGGGTCCGGATCGCCGAGCTGCCCAGCTCCACGGCGGGCACCACCCGACAGCTCGTGGTGGGAGATCTGGCGACGCTGATGTGGGCGGCGAATCTGGTGGTGGAGTTCCATACGCCTCAGTGGCAGGCGGACGCACCCGGTTGCGCCGACCGGCTGGTGTTCGACCTGGATCCCGGCGCGCCCGCCACCGCCGTGGAGTGCTGCGCCGTGGCGCTCTGGCTGCGGGAGCGGCTGGACGCGGACGGGCTGGAGTCCTGTGTGAAGACCTCGGGCTCGAAGGGACTGCATCTCCTCGTACCGCTGGAGCGGACGCCGTCCGCCGAGGTCTCGGCGTACGCGAAGGCCCTGGCCGTCGAGGCGGAGGCGGCGCTGCCGGACCTGGTGGTGCACCGGATGAACCGCTCGCTGCGGCCGGGAAAGGTCTTCGTCGACCACAGCCAGAACGCCGCGGCGAAGACGACCGCGGCCCCGTACACGCTGCGGGCCATGGCGGAGCCGACGGTCTCCACGCCGGTGACCTGGGAGGAGATCGAGAGCTGTACGGCCGCCGAGCGGCTTGTCTTCCGTCTGGACGACATCGCCGGACGACTGGACCGGTACGGCGACCTCCTCAGCCCGCTCACCGACCCCGGACGGGCCGGGCCACTGCCCTGACCCGGAGCCGGCGGACCTGACCCGACGGCCGCGCCGCTACACGCGCAGCCAGGTGCGGCGGTCGCGGGCCGTGGCGTACAGGGACTCGATGTCCGCCGGTTTCAGTACGCCGCCGAGGGACGCCAGCGCCGGGATCTCGGTGTCCCGCAGGATCCGTACGTCCGGCGGCGCGGGCAGGACATCCAGCCGGGACGCTTCGACCACGGCGAGTACGGGACATACGGCGGCGGCCAGGGCGAGTGAGGCGCGTTCCGCCGCGCGCCGGGCCCAGCGGAGCTGCGGAAGAGGAGCGGCCCGGCCCGTTCCGACCATGGGGTCGGTGACCTGGACCCGCTGTTTGCGGGCGTTGACGGTGCGTACGGCCAGGACTCCCGCCGGGCCGATGGCGAGATGGTCGATACGGGCCGCGCCGGGCAGCGGGATCGAGTGCAGGACCCGCCAGCCACCGGCCTCCAGCAGGTCGAGCCGCTCGCCGAGGATCTGGTGGGCCAGCAGTTCTCCGGGCCGCGGGTCCCGGCTGAACCAGCGGGAGGCGGAGGCCGGTCGCGCGTCCAGTCCGGCGTGGAGTTCCTCTCCCGGCCGGTTGGGCGCCAGATCGTCGTCCGGGTGCAGGGAGAGCCGGTCGAGATCGGCCGGTGTCGGCACCGGAGGCGGTCCGACGGTCACCTCACCGGAGAGATACGGCGCGAGCGCGGCCAGCACATCGTCACGGCTCGCGCCGGGAAGCAGACTCACGCGGCCGGCGTCCTGGTCGTACCAGGCGACGGCCGTACCGCCGGGCAGGCTGACATACAGCCGGTCCCGTCCGTGCTGGTGCGCCGGTGCGACGCGTAATCGGGTCATGCCACATCACTCCCGTGGGGGCCATGCCACATCGCCCTCCACACCCATGGGAACAGCCCTGGGCCCGCGCGGCAACAACTCCCGTCCGCCGCCGGTGAGAACGGGACAGCGGCGGCCCCGCCGACCTCCCGGCTGTGACCGCCGTGCGGCACACTCTGTCCACGGGGCGCGTCTCGCGGAAGGAAGCCACTCATGATCATCTTTGGTACGAAGGGGTACCTCTACCAACTGGCGATATTGACGCTGGTGTGCGGTCAGTGCGGCAACCCTTCGGCGCACACGCTGAAGAAGCGCGTCACCAAGTTCACGCTGTTCTTCGTGCCGCTGTTCCCGTTCTCCACGAAGTACCTGACGCAGTGCACGTTCTGCGGCGCCGAGCAGCGGGTGAGCAAGGAACAGGCGGACCAGCTCCTGGCCCAGGCCGCCGGACAGCCGGCCGGGCCGGGTGGCGGCCAGGCGTACGGGCCGGGCCACGGCCGGCCGGAGCAGCGGAACCCGTACCAGCGCTGAGCGGTCCGGCACCGGCCCCGGCCCCGGCTCACTCGTTCCGCCGCACTCCGCACGGCCCAGCGAGGCGATGAAAGCGACTAACGGCACTTATCACCCATAAGGTGCCATAAGGTGATGGAACGGCCGATCGTTCCAGGAGTGCCTTGTCGCCTTGCCGCGCCCCCGGAGGAACAGTGCTGGTGGCCACCGCCGCCGCGCTGTCCTTCTCGCTGTCCGCGTGCGGCGATCCGAACGGGCTCAGGAGCGCGGGCCCGGCCCGGTCCGCCATCGGCCCCGAGCGTCTCTGGCCCGGCCTCTCCGCCGCCGCCGAGCCGCCGCCGGGCTTCGGCCGGAGCGATACGGCACGCGTCCCCGGCATCGCGCTCTCCCACAACAGCGTCCGCGTCCTGGATCCCGTCGCTGTCGTCCGGGCCGAGGCCGCCGCCGGACCGAAGGACGTGGCCGGCGCCGACGGGCTCTCGCGGGAGACCGTCGAACGGCTCGCGGACTGCGAGGAACGGCCTGGTGGAGCATCCGGACAACAGGCCGGTATCCCGTCCGGCAAGCAGTCCGGCGCGCGGCATCGGAAGCCTTCCGGAACACAGCCCCGGGAGCGATCGGAAGAGACGGCGGCCTGCCCGGTCCTGACGGCTTACCGCCATGATCTGACGGGCGACGGCCGGGACGAACTGATCGTGGGCATCAACATGCCCGGCCGGCGGCTCGCCGTCCGCTGCTACCGCGCCGAGAACGGCGGACTGACCCGCATCATGTCCACCTCGGACAAGGTCGTCGGAGCCGAGCTGGCGGGCCGGGATCTCATCCTGCGGGTGGTCTCGGCGGGCATCCCCGGATACGAGTACCGGACCGCCTGGTCCTGGGACGCCCGGCAGGGAGCGATGCTCCCGACCCGCGACGAGATCGTCCCCGGCAGAACACGGAACGGGACGCAGAAGTCGACGGCCGGTGCCTCATGAGGCCCCGGCTGCCGGCCTGGACGGCGACACTCACCTGGAAGGCCGCCGTCTTCATCACGGTGATGTGCTGCGCGCTGGCCGCCCTGCTCGGCGCGCTCGTGCATGTCGCGGTGACCCGCCAGACCGTGAACTCGGCGCGCGCCAAAGCACTGTCCCGGCTGGACCTGGTGACCCGGGACTACGAGGCGGGCCGGCCGCTCCCCCGTTTCGCCGGTATGGACACGCCCGGCCTGCCGGAGCCGCTGCGCGCGCTCGCCGCCGACGGCCGGCGCGGCACGATCGTCGCCGACCACGACGGCCGTACCACCATGTGGGCGGCCGGTCCCACCGACAGCGGCACGCTCGCGGCCCGCGTCGACTACACCCTCAGCCAGAGCACCATCACCAATCTGGACCGCTCCATCCTCGGTTCTTCCGTGCTCGCGATCGGCACCACCCTCCTGGTCGGCGCGTTCGCCGTCACGCGAGTCACCCGTCGGCTGCATCTCACCGCGCAGGTGGCCCGGCGCATCAGCGCGGGAGATCTCGACGCACGGGTCAACGACCCCCGTACAAAAGACCCTTCACGGCACCAGGACGAGGTGGCCACCGTCTCCGGCGCCCTGGACACCATGGCGTCCACGCTCCACGGCAAGCTGCTGAGCGAACAGCGTTTCACCGCCGATGTGGCCCATGAGCTGCGCACCCCGCTGACCGGTCTCTCCGCCGCCGCCGAGCTGCTGCCCGAGAGCAGGCCGACCGAGATGGTGCGGGACCGGGTACGGGCGATGCGGGCGCTGACCGAGGACCTGCTGGAGATCTCGCGGCTGGACGCCCGTACGGAGCTGGTCGATCTGGCCGTCCACGCGCTGGCGCCGCTGGCCGAGGGAGTGGTGCGGGCCTCGGGCACCGCGACGGAGGTACGGGTCGTCAGGGACGCCGCCGTGGAGACCGACCGGCGCCGGCTGGAGCGGGTGCTCGGCAATCTCGTCGCCAACGCCCACCGACACGGACGGCCGCCCGTCGTACTGACCGTGGACGGCCCGGCCGTGACCGTACGCGATCATGGCGACGGCTATCCGGCGTATCTGCTGGAGCACGGGCCGCAGCGGTTCCGCACCGAAGGCAGCGGCAAAGGACACGGGCTGGGACTGACCATCGCGGTCGGCCAGTCCGCCGCGATCGGAGCCGCGCTGGTGTTCGGCGACGCTCCGGAAGGCGGCGCTCTGGCGCGGCTGGCGCTCTCCGAGTACACGCCTCGGATGCCCGGCGAGGCCGGGTCCTCGTGAGCGAACGCGTGACTTTCCGGACCGTCGCCGCGAACCTCCGGGACCGTCGGCGCGAACCTTCCGGACCGTCGGCGCGGCGGATCGCGAAGTGATGCTGACGTGAGTTCGACATGCCTTACGTCTTTACATAAACGGACATAAGCCGCATCGTCTTGCTACGTTGCGGGACATGACCGCAACGACGGCGGGCGCTCCACCGCCCGCGCGCCCACGCGCCAAACGCCGGGGCGTCGAGCTCTCGCTTCTCGTCTGCGCCGTCCTCATCTCTGTCTTCGGCTATGTCAGCGTCGGCGTCGCCAAGCAGGACGCCGTACCGCAGGACGCGGGCGCCTATGGAGCCGGTCTGGGCATGCTCGCTCTGCTCGCGCACATCGCGGTCCGCCTCCGCGCGCCGTACGCGGACCCGCTGCTGCTTCCCATCGCGGTCCTGCTCAACGGACTCGGCCTGGTGCTGATCTACCGCCTCGACCTGGAGAGCACGGCCGAGCAGAGCGCGCCCACCCAGCTCGTCTGGTCCACGCTGGGCGTCGCGCTGTTCATCGCCGTCGTCGTGTTCCTGCGCGACCACCGCGTGCTCCAGCGCTACGCCTATCTCTCGGTCGCCACCGCGCTGGTGCTGATGATCGTGCCGATCTTCTATCCCGCCGTGAACGGCGCCAAGATCTGGATCAGGATCGACGGATTGTCCTTCCAGCCGGGCGAGTTCGCCAAGGTCCTGCTCGCCGTCTTCTTCGCCGCGTATCTCGCCGCCAACCGCAACGCGCTGGCCTACACCGGCCGGAAGATCTGGAAGCTCCAGTTGCCCGCCGGCCGGGTCCTCGGACCGATCGTCGCGATCTGGCTGCTGAGCGTCGTCGTCCTCGTCCTCGAACGAGACCTCGGCACCTCGCTCCTCTTCTTCGGGCTTTTCGTGATCCTGCTGTACGTGGCGACCGGCCGCACCGGCTGGATCGCCGTCGGACTGCTGCTCGCGGCGGTCGGTGCCTTCGCCGTCGGCTCGCTGGAACCACATGTCCACAGCAGGGTCAAGGACTGGCTCGATCCGTTCGCGACCATCGACGCGGGCCTCGGCCCCGGCCAGCTCGCACAGTCCCTCTTCGCGTTCGCCGCCGGAGGGCTGTCCGGCACGGGCCTCGGCCGCGGCCGGTCCATCCTGATCGGCTTCGCCGCCAAGTCGGACTTCATCCTCGCCACCGCGGGCGAGGAGCTGGGCCTGGTCGGTCTGGTCGCCATCCTGACGCTGTACGCGCTGCTCGTCTTCTGCGGCTACCGCGCGGGCCTCTCGCTGCTCGATCCCTTCGGGCAGTTGCTCGCCGTCGGCCTCGCCTCGATCCTCGCCCTCCAGGTCTTCGTCATCGGAGGCGGCGTGATGGGACTGATCCCGCTCACCGGCATGGCGATGCCGTTCCTGGCCCAGGGCGGTTCGTCCGTGATCACCAACTGGATCATCGTGGCGCTGCTCATCCGGGTCAGTGACTCGGCCCGCACTCCACGCCCGGACACCGCGGAGACCGGAGTCATCGCACCGGCGGTGCCGGACACGGACGATCCCCGCGACCGCTACGGCCCACGGGACGGATACGCCTCCCGCGACCGGCACGACCCGCGAAGCCGGCTTCGCGAGCGGCGGGGTCCGCGGAGCCCGCGGGACGGGGCCGTCGCACCGACCGGCGAGGACGACCGGTGATCCCTCATATCCGGCGGGCCGCCGCCTTCTGTCTGCTGCTGTTCGTCGCGCTGCTCGTCAACGCGGTCCGGATCCAGGTCTTCGAGGCGCCCGGCCTCGACGACAACCCGGCCAACCGCCGGGCCACCGTGACCCGTTTCTCGCAGCCGCGCGGCAATATCCTCGTCGGCGGCAGGGCGGTCACCGGCTCGAAGGACACCGGCCAGCAGTTGCGGTACGAACGCACCTACGCGCAGGGACCGCTGTACGCGTCCGTCACCGGCTACGCCTCCCAGACCTATGGCACGACGCTGATCGAGAACGCCGAGGAGGAGGTCCTCTCCGGTACCGACCCGATGCTGGCGCCGCTGCCCTTCTGGAACGACATCACGCGCAGCCGTCAGCCCGGCGGCGAGGTCGCCACCACCATCAGGGCGTCCGTGCAGCGGGCCGCGTACGACGGGCTCGCCGGGCGCCGGGGCGCGGTCGCGGCGATCGATCCCTCCAGCGGCAGGATCCTGGCGCTGGTCAGCAGCCCGTCGTACGATCCCGCACTGCTTTCGGGCACCGGCCCCGGCGCCGCCGCCGCCTGGTCCCGGCTGAACGGCGAGCGCGCGCAGCCGATGCTCAACCGGGCGATCCGGCAGACCTATCCGCCGGGCTCCGCCTTCAAGATCGTGACGGCCGCGGCGGCGCTGGAATCGCGTACGGTCACGGACGCCGACGCGCCGACCGGGATCGCCGAGCCGTATGTCCTGCCGGGGACGACCACCACGCTTCCCAATGAGACGACGGGATGCGACCGGGCGTCGCTGGCATACGCGATCAGGTGGTCCTGCAACACGGTGCTGGCCGGGCTCGGAGTGAAGGTCGGCCTGGCCGGCATGGTGGAGACGGCGGAGAAGTTCGGCTTCAACGACAGCGGCCTCAGGATCCCGTCCGGCGTCGCGGCGTCGCGTTTCGACACCACCATGCGCGATGACGAGCTGGCGCTGTCCTCGATCGGACAGCTCGACACCAGCGCGACTCCGCTCCAGATGGCGATGGTCGCCTCGGCGGTCGCCGCCGGCGGCGACCTCAGACATCCGTATCTGGTGGACCGGACCATGACCGCGGACGGCGACATCGTGTCCCGGACCGGCGATCGCGCCTATGAGCGGCCGATGAGTCCGGCGACGGCGCAGCAGCTCCGGCAGATGATGATTGACTCCGTCACGGACGGCACGGGCGCGAGCGCGGCCATCGAAGGCGCGACGGTCGGCGGGAAGACCGGGACGGCGCAGCACGGTGTCGGCAACTCCGGTACGCCGTACGCCTGGTTCATCGCCTGGGCGCAGGCGGACGACGCGCTGCGGCCGGCGGTCGCGGTGGCGGTGGTCGTCGAGGACACGGCGGCCGGCCGGCCGGACATCAGCGGCGGCGGCGACGCGGCGCCGATCGCGCGGGCCGTGATGGAGAAGGCGCTGGAAGACTAGGCCGTGTCTGACACATGGCGCAGTCCGCCCGGAGGGCGGGGCCCGCGACGTCTGGTGCGTGCGATCCCAAGGCGGAGGATCATCCGTGTACTGGACGTACTCGGATGACTCCGACAACGCGGTGAGCGTGCGTGCCAGGCGTCGCAGGCCAGGCGGGATGTGTCAGACAGGGCCCAGGGCCTCTCGTCCGGAACGTGCTGGGCTCGCGTGCCCCGGCACCGCGCCTCGCGATCCACGGCACCGGACCCCGCTCCCCGACCAGATCCAAACGAAAGACCCTAGGGTTCCAGCGGGACACGGTGGCGACGAGGCGGGGGCCGATGACGGAGAGGGTCGCTGAGGCGCTGGCACGGATCGAGCGGCTCGATCCGCGGTTGCGCGCCTTCATCGAGGTGTGGGACGAGGAAGCGCTGGAGCGGGCGCGCACGGTGGACCGGCGGCTGCCGCTCGCCGGGGTGCCGTTCGCGGTGAAAGGGCCGACCGGCATCCGCTCGTACGCGGCGGGCCGGCTGATCGCGGCGGGCGCGGTGCCGGTCGGTTCGACGGCGGTGCCTGGCGCCGGCACGTACTGGCAGACCTGGGGTCAGGGCCGACACGGCCGTACGGTCAATCCCTATCGCGCGGACCGCACGCCCGGAGGATCCTCGGCGGGCTCGGCGGTGGCGGTCGCGGCGGGCATGGTGCCGCTGGCGACCGGCAGCGACGGCGCCGGCTCGGTCCGAATCCCGGCGGCCTGGTGCGGAGTGTTCGGCCTGAAGACGACCAACGGGCTGCTGCCGTCGCCGGACCGTACGGGTCTGGCGTCGGCGGGCGTGCTGGCCCGGTCGGCGGCGGAGGCACGGTCCTATCTGCGGTGTGTGCTCGGCGCGTACGAGGCGGCGCCGGTGACGCTTCCGGTGCCCGCGGTCTTCTCCTGCGACCTGGGATTCGCCCGGCCGGACCCGGAGGTGGCCGCGGTCGTCCGGGCGGCGGTGGACCGGCTGGTGGCGGCCGGGATCGTACGACTGGTGTCACCACGGCGGCCGTTCGCGCTGCTCGATCCGCGCGAGGCGTGGCTGACGGTGCGCGGCGGCGGCGCGGAAGAGGCGCGGGCGAGCGCGGTACGGGCCGAGAACGACCGGCGGCTCGACGGCCTCTTCGGCGAGGCACCGCTGCTGCTCACACCGGTGACCCCGAACCGGCCGCATGGGCACGAAGGTCCCGGCGAGCTGTATTCCACGGCGCTGACCTGGGCCTTCAACCTGAGCGGACATCCAGCGGCGAGTGTCCCGGCCGGCTTTACGGCGGACGGCTGTCCGGTCGGGCTCCAGTTGGTGGCGGATCGTGGCGCGGACGCCTCACTTGTCGGCATCGCCCGGACCGCCGAACTGCGCGAGGCCACGGTGCGGTCCTGACAACAGCGCTCGCGCGACTGCCGTTTCCCGCGCGGCGCTTGGAGTCCCGAGAGATGGGTGGACACCCGGTCGGCTCGTCGCACGCGAGGGATTGACGCGCCTGCTGACGAGCAGGCTCATAAGAGCCGAGAGGTGATGCGGTCCGGCGCCGGGCGGCTCACGGACTTCCTCGACGACATCGGCGTACCGCGCGGAGCGGGACACGGGCGCCGGAAGTCGTCCGGGCCGCCGGCCTGAGCGGGCGGTGGCTTCCGGCCGGCGACCGCCGTCACCGAAGCCTTGTCTCTCCACGGCTTTCCGTGCGGGCACTGACAACCCGAGCCGCCGCCGGTCCGGTTACGCTGCCGATATGACCGCGCCCGTAACGCCCGCGTACCGACGGCTCAGCGTCGCAGAGCGCCGCACTCAACTCCTCGACGCCGCCCTCACGCTGTTCGCGCACCGGGCGCCCGAGGATGTCTCCCTGGACGATGTGGCGGCCGCCGCCGGTGTGTCCCGGCCGCTCGTCTACCGCTACTTCAAGGGCGGTAAGCAGGACTTGTACGAGGCCGCGCTGCGCTCCGCCGCCGACGAGCTGGAGTTGTGCTTCACGGAGCCGCCGACCGGGCCGCCCACCGAGCGGCTGAAGCGAGTGCTCGAACGCTATCTGGCCTTCGTCGATCAGCACGACGCCGGATTCAGCGCGCTGCTCCAGGGCGGCAGCGTCTGCGAGACCTCCCGGACGACCGCGATCGTCGACGAGGTCCGGCGCGCGGCGGCCGAACAGATCCTGCTGCACCTGGGAGCGGACCGGCCGGGATCGCGGCTGCGCATGCTGGTACGCACCTGGATCGCGGCCGTCGAGTCGGCGTCGCTCATATGGCTGGACGAAGGCAAACAGCCACCCGCCGATGAGCTGCGCGACTGGCTGGTCGACCAGCTCATCGCGCTGCTCGCGGCGACGGCGGCCACGGACGAGGAGACCTCGTCGGCCGTCGGCGCGCTGGTGGCGCGCGAGAGACCGGACGGACCGGTCGGCACACTGGCCCGCCGGGTGATCCCTGTCGTCAGCCAGGCCGCGCACCTGCTCTAGCCTGCTCTAGGCCCTGTCTGACAAATCCCGCCGTCGGGCCGCCGTCCTGGAACCGTCACATCCGCGGGCGCGGCAGCCGGTGTTCGCGCGCGCTTCTGGCATTGCGGACCTGCGCCGTCCTGGTCGACCCGCAGAAGGAACACGCGCCGCGCCGCACGTCGGACAGCCGGCCGAAGTGGTCGTAGACGAATGTGTCCGTCACCGCGCCGCCGCAGCGCGGCGCGCAGCACGCGGCGCCGGCGACCCGCGTGCCCTGGCCCGGACCGTTCAGCGTGGAGGCCCCGCAGTTCAGGCAGGGAAACGGATGGAAACCGTCCGCGTTCTCCACATGGGCGACGGCTTCGGGGTGCTGGCAACGAGGACAGATCCAGGCCATGTCAACCCAATCGGTCGGTGCTGACGACTGGTGGAGTATGCGCCGCCGCGCCTCGGTGTTGAGCTGATCCGGCCACTCATCACCCGTGAGAAGTAACCGCGGTACGCGACGGACGGAGCCGTGGACCCGGCGGTCGTGTCTCTCCATCACTTAGGGTGAACGCCATGGACACCCCCTTTGTCGGCGGGCCGCTGGACGGGCGCGTCCTGCCCGTACTGACCGGGCCGACCGGACATCCGCCCAAGTGGTACGAGATTCCCGTACCGGACGCGGACGGCGGGCCGCCCACCGTGCACACCTACCGGCGCGCGCCGGCCGGCTACACCAAGCGGCTCGGCCTCCAGCGCGGCTGGAAGTACGAATACGTCGCCGAGGGCCGCGAGCCACGCACGCTGAAGTGGCCCTGGTCAAAGCCGGGCGGCGGCGCGCGGTGACTCTGCCGGAGACCGGCGGGCCACGCCGGACCGCGGACAGGTCCCCGGCCCGGGTGACACTGCTGCGCCGAACCGCCCAATGGTGAGCTAGTAACACCATATGTCGCCACATCATCACCTAGGACTGGACTGTCCATCCTGCAACCGGAGGTGATGACGTGTCAGGCAGAGTGCTGCGATCGGCCTGTACGGCGGCGCTGGCGACCACGACGGTCCTCGCGGCGATTCCGTTCGCCGCGCATGCCGCCGCGAAGCCCCGCGACGACACGGCGCCCAGCGCATCGGCGTCCGCCGGCCCGGGGACCGGCGAGAGCGGTCCCGGCCGACCGGGTTCCGGCAAGAGCGGTGCCACGAAGAACGGTCCCGGCAAGGCGTTCGGTCCCGTCACCCGGCCCGGCACCGTCGCCGAGATGCTGTCCCAGCTCCAGCGGCTCTACCGGCAGGCCGAGGAGGCCACCGAGGCGTACAACGCGACCGAGGCGGAGCTGCTCCGGCTGCGCACCGAGAGCGAGAAGCTGAGCGCCCGCCTGGCCAAGGCGCGCACCGCGCTGGCGCGCAGCCGAGGCGATGTCGGCCGGCTCGCGCGCCAGCAGTACCAAGGGCAGTCCGACCTCTCCCGCTATCTCCGGCTGCTGCTCGCGCACAATCCGCAACAGGCCATGGACGAACGGCACCTGCTGGATCGCGCGGCGCGCGGCAGGACGGCGACGGTGGCCCGGCTGACGGACAGCGAGAAGCGTGCCGACGCGCTGGCCTCGGCGTCCCGCAAGTCCCTCGACAAGCAGCAGGGACTCGCCGAGAAGCAGAAGAAGCAGCGCGACGCGGTCAGGGACCGGCTCCAGCAGGTCGAGAGACTGCTCGCCTCTCTCAGCAGCGAACAGATCGCCGCGGTGACCCGGCTGGAGAAGGCCGGTGCGGAGAAGGCGCAGCGCGAGCTGGTCACCTCCGGCGCGCTCGGCGGCGCGGCGGAGAAGGCCGACGGACTGACGGCGGGTCAGAGCACGCTGGCGCCCTCGGCGGTGGGCAACACGGCGCTGAGATACGCCGCCGCGCAGATCGGCAAACCGTACGAATGGGGCGCGGAGGGGCCCGACTCCTTCGACTGCTCCGGGCTGACCTCACAGGCCTGGGCACGCGCCGGTGTGGCCATCCCGCGCACCAGCCAGGAGCAGTGGCGCGAGCTTCCCAGAGTCTCTCTCGACGAGCTCCGCCCCGGCGACCTGGTGATCTACTTCCCGAAGGCCACGCATGTCGCGATCTATCTGGGCGACGGAATGGTGATCCAGGCGCCACGGCCCGGTGCCCATGTCAAGGTCTCGCCGCTCGCGGCGAACCCGCTGCTCGGCGCCGTACGGCCGGACCCTGGATGGGCCTCCATGGCGCCGGCCGTGTACGAGCCGCCGAAGCTGCCCGAAGGCGCGCTGGACGGCTCCGACACCGGCTACGCCCAGGAGGCGGGTCCGGGAGGCCGAAGGGACTGAACGCCGAGGAGAGCGCCACGGCAGGTGGCCCGGCGCGGGCCGGACCACCTCGGGCGGAACCTCAGGCAGAGACCTCCGCCAGATACGCGTTCGTCTTGTCGGGCTCGTAGAAGAAGTTCTCGAAGTCGGCCGGGTTGTCGAAGCCGTTCGCGAACCGGTCGGCGACCGGCTGGAGCTGGCCCGCCGCGCCGATCAGATTGAGCACATGCTCCGGCGGGACACCCAGCATGGCGTTCGTCCACTTGGTGACGTGCTGCGCGGTGTGCCAGTAGCGGTCGAACGCCGACCGCATCCACGCCTCGTCGAACGGCCGGTCGCCGTGCGACACGATGGAGTCCAGATAGGAAGCGGCGCACTTGGCGGCCGAGTTGGAGCCCTGTCCGGTGATCGGGTCGTTGGCGACGACGACATCGGCGACACCGAGGACAAGACCGCCGCCCGGCAGCCGGCCGACCGGATTGCGCACGGTCGGCGCGTACCGGCCCGACAGCGTGCCGTTGGCGTCCGTCAGCTCGACCTTTGTGGCGCGCGCGTACTCCCAGGGAGTGAATCGTTCCATCAGCTCCAGCGTGAGCGAGAGATGCTCGGCCGGGTCCTTGACGCCCTGGAAGACATCGAGCGGTCCGCCGGGCACGCCTTCCCAGAAGAGGATGTCCGCGCGGCCGGAGAGGGTGTAAGTCGGCATCACGAACAGCTCGCCGACGCCCGGCACCAGATTGCAGCGGACCGCGTCGTACTCCGGGTGCTCCGGGCGCGGGCCCAGACCGTGGACGTACGCGACGGCGAGCGCGCGCTGCGGTTTGTCGTACGGCGAGCGCGACGCGTCGCGGCCGAACATCGAGACCAGTTCGCCCTTGCCCGCCGAGACCAGGACCAGGTCGTAGGTACGGGAGAAGAAGTCCAGGTCGGAGACCGCCGCGCCATGGATGACCAACTGCCCGCCGCGCTGGGCGAAGGTCTCCATCCAGCCGGCCATCTTGACCCGCTGGTCGACGGACTGGGCGAAGCCGTCCAGCTTGCCGACCCAGTCGATGGCCCGGGTCGAGTCCGGAGCCGCGACCGACACGCCGAGGCCCTCGATCTTCGGTGCCTGTGACTCCCAGAAATTGAGCTGGAGATCACGCTCGTGCTGGAGCGCCGTGTGGAACATGCACTGTGTGGACATGACCCGGCCGGCCCGGATCTCGTCCGCCGTCCGGTTGGACATCAGCGTGACCTCGTATCCCTCGGACTGGAGGCCGAGGGCGAGCTGAAGTCCGGACTGGCCGGCTCCGACAATGAGTATCTTCCGCATGGCGGGTTCTCCGATTGCGTTACATGGTGCGAGTGACGAGTGGCACGTGCCTTGTGGTGGGGGGCTGGGTGCCGGGCGGCGAAGGAGTGGGGCGCCGGCCGCTATTCGGGAGAGGCGTCGAGCGCGTGGCGCACCAGCGCGAGCAGCGACTCGACGACCGTGATCCGGTTGCGCGCGTCCATGATCAGCACGGGGACGTGCGGCGGGATCGTCAGCGCCTCCCGTACATCCGCCGGATCGAACGCCGGTGAGCCGTCGAAGTGGTTGACCGCGACGACATACGGCAGTCCACAGCTCTCGAAGTAGTCGAGCGCCGGAAAGCAGTCGGACAGCCGGCGGGTGTCGGCCAGCACGACGGCGCCGATCGCGCCGCGCACCAGGTCGTCCCACATGAACCAGAAGCGCTTCTGGCCCGGCGTGCCGAAGACATACAGCACGAGGTCGTCGTCGAGAGTGATGCGGCCGTAGTCCATCGCCACGGTCGTGGTGAGCTTGTCGGGCGTCGCGCTGAGATCGTCGGTCGCCGCGCTCGCCTGCGTCATCAGCGCCTCGGTCTGCAGCGGAGGGATCTCGGAGACCGCTCCGACAAAGGTCGTCTTGCCGACGCCGAAGCCGCCCGCGACCACGATCTTGGTGGCGATCGGCGCGCGGGTACGGTCCAACTGCCAGGCCCGGAGACCCTCTTCGGGTTCGTCGGCGGCCGGCGCGGCGGTGACGCCGAAGAAGCCGGTGACGTCAGAGACGGCGGAGTCCACTCAGCACCCTTTCCAGCAGTGCGTGGTCGGGATGGCCGGTGCCGTGCCCGGTCCCGTACACACGGATCTTTCCCTGGTCGGCCAGGTCGCTCAGAAGCACCCGGACCACTCCCAGCGGCATCTTGAGGAGCGCCGAGATCTCGGCGACCGTACGCATGCGCCGGCACAGCTCGACGATGGCGCGCATCTCCGGCATGACGCGGGACGAGGCCCCGCCGTCCGTCAGTTCCTTGCGTTCGTCGGCCGGTTCGAGCGCGGCGACGAATGTCTCGACGAGCAGGACATGCCCGAAGCGGGTCCGGCCGCCGGTGAGCGAGTAGGGCCGGACGCGGGCCGGTCTGCGGTCCGCTCCTCGTACCGGCAGCCTGCGGTGGGGATCAGCGGATGGCGTCATCGGGCGCTCTCCATCGATTTGCGGAGCTCGTCGCGTAGTTCGGGAGTCAGCACATGCCCGGCACGGCCGACGAAGAGCGCCATGTGGTACGCGACGACGCTCATGTCGCAGTCCGGTGTGGCATGCACGCCGAGCAGTGAGCCGTCACTGATCGCCATGACGAAGACGCTGCCCTCCTCCATGGCGACCATGGTCTGTTTGACCCCGCCGCCGTCCATCAGCTTCGCCGCCCCGACCGTGAGGCTGCCGATACCCGACACGATGGTGGCCAGATCGGCGCTGGAGCCGCGCGGGCCCTGCTTGCGCTCGGTGGTCGTGGCCGCCTCCGCGTTCTGCCCCGGATCCGAGGAGAGCAGCAGGAGTCCGTCGGACGAGACAACGGCGACCGAATGAACTCCTGGCACCTCCTCGACGAGGTTGCTCAACAGCCAATGCAGGTTACGGGCTTCGCTGCTCAGTCCGAATGTGCCTGTCGCAGTCAACTGCGTGCCTCCTCGACTGTCTCCCCCGTCTCTTCGGTGTGTTCCTCGGCGTGCGCCTCGGGTTCTATCCGCTCCGTGAACTCGGCCTCGACATCACGACGGCCTTCCTTCGCACCCTGGTGGAAGCCGCCGAGCCGGCGGCGAAGCGCGTCCGCGTCGACACTGCCGCCTCGCCCGACGGGCGCGGAAGCAGGCTGGACGATCTTGGGAGACCGCTTGGGCAGTCCCTTGTCGGTGATACGTACCCGCCCGGGAGCGGTGGACTCATCCGGGTCCGGCTCCGCCTCCGCGGGCAGGGGCCCGGCGGGCGGGGTCGCGGCGGCCTGTCTGGGCAGCCGCATCGTGTAGGTGTCCTGGTCGGTGCCGGAGTCCTCCGGAGCGCCGTCACGGACACGTTCATGGGAGTCGGGGCCTATGGCGTACGGGCCGGGCCGGGTGACCTCCGGCACGGCGACGGCCGCGGCCTCGGCCGACGCGCTCGGTACGGCCTCGGTGCGGGCGGCCGGTACGGCCTCGGCCTCGCTCACCGGCTCGCTCCCGGCGGCGGCTTCGGTGCCGGCCCGGGAGTCGGTGCCGGTGCCCGCGTGGGAATCGGTGCCGGTGCCCGCGTGGGAATCGGTCCGCTCCGCCTCCGACTTGCGGATCGCCGCCTCCGCCGCGGCCACCAGCGGATCGGCGCCGGGACGGCCTGGCAGGGAATTGGAGTTGGCCTCCGCCGCCGACCCCGGCATATTGAGCGCCGGAGCGGACCCGGCGGCCTGTGCCTGATGCGGTGCCGCGACCGGCGGTGAGGTCGGAAGCAGTGCCTCCGGCAGTACGACGACCGCGGCCACACCGCCCTGCTGATGCTTACGCAGCTCGACCTTCACGCTGTGCCGGGCCGCGAGCAGCGCCGCGACGCGCAGCCCGAGGCCCTCGCCCTCCGCGTCGCCTCCGTACACCTTCCGCGCCGTGAGGCCGTCGCCATTGCGGCGGCTCTCCCGGTCCTCCGGATCGGCGAGGCGGGCGTTCAGATCGGCGATCCGCTCCTCGGACATCCCGATGCCCTGGTCCTCCACCGAGAGCATCACCTCGCCGCTCTCCAGCAGCCAGCCGGAGAGCTGGACTTCGGCGTCCGGCGGCGAGAAGGATGTGGCGTTCTCCAGCAGTTCCGCCACGAGGTGGCTGAGGTCGTCCGCGGCGAAACCGGCCACCTGGGCGTGCGGCGGCAGGGACTGGATCGTGATCCGCTCGTACCGCTCGATCTCGCTGACGGCCGCGCGCAGGACGTCCACGAGCGGGACGGGCCCGGTGGAACCGTGGCCGTGTTCATGGCCGGCGAGCACCAGCAGGTTCTCGCTGTGCCGGCGCATGACCGTGGCCATGTGGTCAAGCTTGAAGAGCGTGTCGAGCCGCTCCGGGTCCTGCTCGCGCTCCTCAAGGTTCTCGATGACGCCGAGCTGGCGCTCCACCAGGCCCAGCGTGCGCAGCGAGAGGTTCACAAAGGTGTGGTGCACGGTCTGGCGCAGCGACTGGAGCTGAGCGGTGATCTCGGCCGTACGCTCCTGGAGCTCCGCGCGCTGCGCGACGACCTTCTCGCGCGCGCCGATCAGGTCGGTGCGGTCGCTGTCCAGCTCGCCGGTGCGGTTGGTGAGGTCGAGCAGCTTGCCGTGCAGCGTGTTGAGGGACCGTACGACCTGCGCGAACTCGTCGTTGCGGCCGGTGAACCGGACCGGCTCCTCGGTCTCGGGCGCGGCGGCGAGCCGGGCCGCGCCGATCCGCAGGACGGCGAGCGGCCTGGTGAGCGTGCGCGCGACGGCCGTGGACACGCCGACGGCGATCAGCAGACAGCCGCCGAGCAGCGCGATACGCAGCTCAAGGCCGGTGACATCGTCGTCGCGGAGCTGTTCAAGACGCGCCACCTGGCTGGAGCCGAGGCCCGACTCGACGCCGCGCATCTGCTCGATCCGCGCGGAGAGCGCGGACTCGACCTTCTCCTGGTCGGCGTCGCGGTCCGCGTCGGAGAGTTCGGGCCGGTCGGTGAGCCGGGTCAGATATCCCTCGGCCGTCTTGACGTCCGGGCCGGTGACGGTCGTCGTGAGCGACTCCCGCGCCCGTGTGCCGGCGGTCTGGTCGAAGTCGGCGAGCGCGGCGAGCTCACGGACCCGCGACTGCTGCGCGCCGGCGCTGAGGTCGTCGCGAAGCTGGGTGTTCTTCTTGCTGTCCGAACCGGCCTCGGGCTCCACGAGCAGGCCGGTGATCGGGTCGTACTGCGGAGCGGCGTCGACATCGCCGGGCACGGCCAGCGCGGCGAGCAGCAGGCCACGGGTGGCCGACGCCTGCTCGACCGCGCGGCCGAGAGCGGCGGGCGCGCGGGTGCCGTCCGCGGCCTCCGGCGGTGTCTTCTCCGCGAGCTCGTCGGCGAGGGCCTGGAGCTTGGCGATGACCTCGGAGTACGCGCGGTACGCGTCGAGCGCCGAACCCTTGCCGGTGAGGGCCGTACGACGGATGGACGGCACGGTGGAGAGATCGCGCAGCAGGCCCGGAGAGGCGGACGCGGCGGCGCGGATCTCGTCGATCTGGCGGTCGACGCGAGTGCTGCGGCTGCCGGAGATCCGGTGTTTGCCCTTGCCCTTGTCCTTGCCGCCCGAGTCACCCGTACCGGCCGAGTCGCCGGAGCCTGTCGCGTCCTGCTCCTCGCGGCCCGCCGCGATGGAGACGATGACCTCGTCGCGTTCGTCCGCGAGGGAGTGCGCGAGGGTCACGGCCTGCTGGTTGAGCTCGGCCAGGGTGACCAGACGCTGGGCGTCGGTCAGCTCGTCCGACGCGGCGAGCACGGCGGGAGCGCCTGCCGCGACGACGGTGATGCCCACCAGGGCGACCCCGACGACCAGCCGGCTGCGTACCCGCACTCGGCGTCCTTCCTGGGCCTTGGTGGCCCCGGTCGCTCCGGTCGTTTCCGTGGATCCGGCCGTTCCGCCGGTTCGCCGGTTCTGGGGGTCACCCGGAGATTCGCCGCGCATGACGCCGTTGCCCCGAGGCCGCTTCTTCTGCACCGGTGCTCGCATTCTTGACTCGTCCGCCCATGAAGCAGAGGTGACGACCGGTCACAACGGGAACCCCCACCTCTGGCACGGCTTCTGACCATTCCAGCGCTTTTGAGAGGGGGGCGCGCATCGGCCGCTCCGCCACCTGAACGAGTGAACATCACGGAGGAGTTGGCGAACAACTCTGCCCAGCACGGGCCCTACCGGAACCTGTCGCGCCGGGTGGACCTTCCGCGCGGGCTTTGGCAGGATGCGCGCCCGCAGCTCCGGGGACCTGTCCGTTCCGGCCGAATGACAGCCGCTGACCAGGCGGTACGGCCCCGCCGACCGGACGTGCAGAGCTGGTGAAGGAGTCATGCGGTTGGCTGCCGGAGTCAGGCAGACTGGGTCGATGCGCATCGAACTCGCCACCGCCCACGGCGCCGCCGCACGACCCAATGAGGACTGGACAACCGTGGCCCTGCCCGCCTCCGGCGAGGGTGGCACGCTGGTCATCCTGGACGGAGTGACACCGCCGGCCGGGGACGACGGTTGTGTGCATGGCGTGCCCTGGTTCACCGCGCGGCTCGGCGGCGCGCTGGCTGAACTGTCCGGTTCGCGGCGGGATATGACACTGGCAGAGATCCTTTCGGCGTCGATCCTCCGTACGGCGGACTCTCACCGCGAAACATGTGACCTTTCTCACGTTCGTACACCTCAGGCAACGGTCGTGCTGGTGCGCTGGGGCGCGGACGCGGTCGAGCATCTCGTGCTCTCCGATTCGACACTGCTGATCGAGTCGCCGGACGGTGACGTACAGGCGGTGCTGGACGACCGGCTGGACCGGGTCCCGCGCGAGGCGCTCCGCTCGGTCGCCTCCGCGGACGCGCTGCGCAACGCGGAGAACGGCTTCTTCACGGCGGCGGCGGATCCGTCGGTCGCGGCGCGGGCGGTGACCGGCGGTACGCCGTCCACGCGGGTCCGTGCCCTGCTGGCCCTCACGGACGGCGCGGCCCGCTGGGTGGAGGTGTTCCGGGAGGGCACCTGGACGGACTGTCTGGCGCTGGTGCGCAAGAGCGGCCCGCAGGAGCTGATCGACCGCGTCCGGGCGGCCGAGTCGGCGGATCCGGACGGGCTGGCGTTCCGCCGGGGCAAGCCGAGTGACGACGCGACGGTGGCGTACGTGGAGCTGTGAGCCCGGGCGGCGCGAGCGGGTCTGCGCGCCGGGCTCCCGTACCGGCCGTCGCGCGTCAGCTCTCCGCGCGGGCGTTGAGCGCGTCAGCTCTCCGCGCGGGCGTTGAGCGCGTCAGCTCTCCGCGCGGGCGTTGAGATGGTGCAGCAGGCGGGCCAGTTCCGCGATCTCACCGCGGTCCCAGTCGGCCAGCTTCTGTACGTACATCTCGCGGCGTGCGTCCCGGACGCGCCGGAAGCGGGCCCGGCCCTCGGCGGTGATGCGGATGAGCGAGGCGCGTCCGTCGGCCGGATCGGGCTCGCGGGTGACCAGTCCCAGTTGCTCCAGCGCGCGAAGCTGCCGGCTCATCGTCGCCTTGCCGACCCCGAAGTAGCCGGCCAGCTCGGTGGCGCGCTGGCAGCCGGTCTCCTCCAGCCGTACGAGCAGTCCGTACGCCGCGGGCTCCAGCTCCGGGTGCACTTCGCGAGCCATCTCGCCGGAGTTGGACCGGGCCCGGCGCAGAAAGACGGCCAGCTCTCGCTCCAGCGCCAGGAATTCAAGGTCCACAGCACTGCCGCCGGCGGGGTCCGGTCCGCTTGCCGCACCGCTTCCGTGCACATCAGAACCCATCGCGCGCTTTTCCGATCCTGAAAGTTTCTTTTACCGACGGCCGTTGCCGCAGCTCGGCCAGTATTTCGCAGGTTTATATCAATGGCAGCAGCGTGGCACCCTTCCGCCACAGGGGTCTACGTGCGTAGCGTCATCATTGGCATGTCCATTCCATCGCATGCCGTGCTCCCCCCACCGAGGTCTTCGGAGGCACGCAATGCCCGTGCACAGATCCGGAACAACCGGCCGCCCGTTCGCCACCGCGGCCGGCGCACTCCTCGCGACTCTCGCACTCCTCCTCACCGTCCCGGGCGCCGCGAGCGCCGCGGGCACGCCCCGGGACCGACCGGCGGCCACCGCGGCCGGCACATCCGCGCGAGGCTCGGCCCATATGGGCATGGGCGTTGTGGCGCACGACGGCCAGGGCGGCCGGCCCCGTGGCGACCGCGCCGTCCAGACGGAAGGCGTGGACGTCGCCGGCTACCAGGGAAACGTCGACTGGGCCTCCCTGTGGAGCACCGGCGTGCGGTGGGCCTACGCCAAGGCCACCGAGGGCGATTACTACAAGAACCCGTCCTTCGCGCAGCAGTACAACGGCTCGTACAACGCCGGCATGATCCGCGGCGCGTACCACTTCGGCACTCCCAACGACTCAAGCGGCGCCGGCCAGGCCAACTACTTCGTGGACGGCGGCGGCGGCTGGTCGCGTGACGGCAGGACCCTGCCGGGCGTGCTCGACATCGAATGGAACCCGTACGGCGAGGCGTGCTACGGCAAGTCACCGAGCCAGATGGTCGCGTGGATCCGCGACTTCCTGACCACGTACAAGTCCCGGACCGGCCGCGACGCCGTGATCTACACGGCCACGAGCTGGTGGGCCGACTGCACGGGCGACTACGCCGGCTTCGGCGCGACGAACCCGCTCTGGATCGCCCGCTACAACACGACGGTCGGCGAACTCCCGGCCGGCTGGGGCGTCCAGACGATGTGGCAGTACACCTCGACGGGCCCGATCGTCGGCGACCACGACCGGTTCAACGGCGCGCTGGACCGCGTACAGGCGCTGGCGTACGGCTGACAGCCCGGCGCCGCGCGGCCCCGGCCGGAACGAAGGACCGGCCGGGGCCGCGCGGTGACGTGCCCGGTGGCGGTGCCCGTCCCGGAGGCCGGGCCCGGGTCCCGGCGAGGAGTTGACTGACTTACCGTGTGGAGCGGCAGGGCCGGGACATCGGCAGCAGCGCGGGAGGAATCATGAGCGCCGGCGAATGGGTCAGCACCTCGATGCCGTATCTGACTCCTCGGAGCGACGGGCAGCGCGACGCCTGGGGCGCCGAACTGTCCGCGCGCGGGCGGCGGGGCGGCCAGCGGATCGTCCACGCGGGAGAGGTCCCCGCACCGGCGGAGGTGGCCGAGCTGCTCGGAGTCGGCGAGGGCGACGCCGTCATCGTGCGGAGGCGGGTGATGTACCTCGAAGAGGCGGCCGGCGAGTTGACCGACACCTACTATCCCGCGTCCATCGCACGCGGCACCCGTCTCGCCGCGACGGCGAAGATCCCGGGCGGAGCCGTCACGCTGCTCGCCGGGCTGGGACACGTGGGCGTACGGGTCCGGGAGGACGTCACCGCTCGTATGCCCAGCGAGGAGGAGCGGGAGGCACTGCGCACCGGACCGGACGAACCGGTCCTGCGACTGACGCGTGTCACCTTCGACAGCGAGGACCGGCCGCTCCAGGTCGACATGATGACCATGCCGGGGCATCTTCAGCGGCTGCGCTACGAGCTCAGGATCGGATGACGACGCGCGGGCCCGAGGAGAACGCGCACGACCGCCGCGTCCGGCTCTTCCGTACCACGCGGCACGGCCCGCGTCCGGCGGTTGTCTGCCGGACGCGGGCCGCTGAGGCGTCTTCCGTCACGCCGCCGAGGCGACCAGTACCTCCGCCGGAGACAGCGCGATCTCCAGCACCTGGCGGACATCCGTCACCGGGTGGACCTCCAGCTTGTCGAGGATCTCGGCCGGGACGTCGTCCAGGTCGGCCTCGTTCCGCTTCGGGATCACGACCGTCGTGATGCCGGCCCGGTGAGCGGCCAGCAGCTTCTGCTTCAGGCCGCCGATGGGCAGGACCCGGCCGGTCAGCGAGACCTCACCGGTCATGGCGACGTCCGTACGGACCAGCCGGCCGCTCAGCAGCGAGGCGAGAGCCGTCGTCATCGTGATACCGGCGCTCGGACCGTCCTTCGGTACCGCGCCCGCCGGGAAGTGGATGTGCACACCCCGGTCCTTCAGATCGGCCACCGGCAGCTCCAGCTCGGCTCCGCGCGAGCGGAGGAAGGAGAGCGCGATCTGCGCCGACTCCTTCATGACGTCACCGAGCTGTCCGGTCAGGGTCAGACCCGAGCCGCCGGTCTCCGGGTCGGCCAGCGACGCCTCGACGAAGAGCACGTCACCGCCGGCGCCCGTGACCGCGAGGCCCGTGGCCACACCCGGCACCGCCGTGCGGCGCTCGGCCGGGTCCTGGGCGGACTCGGGCACATGGTGCGGACGCCCGATCAGCTTCCGCAGGTGCTCGGCGCCCAGGACGAACGGCAGCTCCCGCTCGCCCAGTTCATGCTCGGCCGCGACCTTGCGGAGCAGCCTGGCGATGGCGCGCTCCAGGTTTCGTACGCCCGCCTCACGGGTGTACTCGCCGGCCAGCTTGCGCAGCGCGTCGTCCTCCAGCGTGACCTCGCCGGTCTCCAGTCCCGCGCGCTCAAGCTGCCTGGGCAGCAGGTGGTCTCTGGCGATGACGACCTTCTCGTCCTCCGTGTAGCCGTCGAGCCTGACCAGCTCCATACGGTCGAGCAGCGCCTCCGGGATGGCCTCCAGGACGTTCGCCGTCGCCAGGAACACCACGTCGGACAGGTCGAGTTCGACCTCCAGGTAGTGGTCGCGGAAGGTGTGGTTCTGCGCCGGGTCCAGGACTTCGAGCAGGGCCGCGGCCGGGTCGCCGCGGAAGTCGGAGCCGACCTTGTCGATCTCGTCGAGCAGGACGACCGGGTTCATCGAACCGGCCTCCTTGATCGCCCGGACGATACGGCCCGGCAGCGCGCCGACGTATGTACGCCGGTGGCCGCGGATCTCCGCCTCGTCCCGGACACCACCGAGCGCGACGCGGACGAACTTCCGGCCCATGGAGTGCGCGACGCTCTCACCGAGCGAGGTCTTGCCGACACCGGGAGGACCGACCAGGGCCAGCACGGCGCCGCCGCGACGGCCGCCGACCACACCGAGGCCGCGGTCCGCGCGCCGCTTGCGCACGGCCAGGTACTCGGTGATCCGTTCCTTCACGTCCTCCAGGCCCGCGTGCTCGGCGTCGAGGACGGACTTGGCGCCGCGGATGTCGTACTTGTCCTCGGTCCGCTCGTTCCAGGGCAGTTCGAGCACGGTGTCCAGCCAGGTGCGGATCCAGGAACCCTCCGGGCTCTGGTCGGACGAGCGCTCCAGCTTCTCGACCTCCTTGAGCGCGGCTTCCCGCACCTTCTCCGGGAGATCGGCGGCCTCGACGCGGGTCCGGTAGTCGCCGGACTCGTCCTCGTCGCCCCCGCCGTTGATCTCACGCAGTTCCTTGCGTACGGCTTCGAGCTGGCGCCGCAGCAGGAATTCGCGCTGCTGCTTGTCGACGCCCTCCTGGACGTCCTTGGCGATGGACTCGGCGACATCCTGCTCCGCGAGGTGTTCACGGAGCTGCTCGGTGGCGAGCTTGAGCCGGGCCACCGGGTCGGTGGTCTCCAGCAGCTCGACCTTCTGAGCGGTGGTGAGGAAAGGTGAGTAACCGGAATTGTCGGCGAGCGCGGACACGTCGTCGATCTGCTGGACGCGGTCCACGACCTGCCAGGCACCGCGCTTCTTCAGCCAGTCGGTGGCCAGAGCCTTGTATTCCTTGATCAGGTCCGTCACGGAGCCCGGCAGCGGGTCCGGAGCGATCTCCTCGACACTGAGGCCCTCGACCCAGAGCGCCGCGCCGGGCCCTGTCGTACCGGCGCCGATCCGCACGCGGCCACGGCCCCGGATCAGTGCGCCGGGGTCGCCGTCGGAGAGCCGGCCGACCTGCTCGACGGTGCCCAGCACACCGGTCCCGGCGTACGTCCCGTCGATGCGCGGCACGAGCAGCACCTTGGGCTTGCCCCCGCCTCCTTCGGAACGGGCGGCCGCCTGCGCGGCCTCGACGGCGGCACGGACCTCGGTGTCGGAAAGGTCCAGCGGCACCACCATTCCGGGCAGCACGACCTCGTCGTCGAGCGGCAGCACGGGAAGCGTGAGCGATGTGGACGTGAGAGCCATGATCTCCCCTTCGGCAGTCAAGTTGAGCTATGCCCACTCAATGCTTGTGAGCCTCTGCTTGTTCCCCCGGGATTGTTCGCCCTGAGCGATCACCGCGCGGGTGTCCTGTGAGGGTGAACCTTGCGAAGTCCGGTTCAACCTTGCGAGCGACCTTGCGCAGTCCGGAGTGACCTTGCGAGGGCAGTCCCGTTAAGTCGGCGTGGAACAGAAACTGCAAGCTGTACCTGGTGGGGTAGCCGGGCCTCCTGCCGAAGGCTTTGAGGTCGTGTACGTCGATGCGGACGGGTCAGAGACGAGACGTCCACTGACGGATGCGTGGGCGGTCCGCTTCGAGTCCGTGATGCCCGTACGCGGGTTCCACTCGTACAAGGGGCAACGGCACCTGCCGGGCCTGTGGTGGTCATCGACGGTCAGCGGGCACATCGGCTATGAGTCCTGGCTCGAACGCGATCATGTAATGCTGCTCGACTTCGATCCGTCGGTGACAGGGCTTTCGTCCCAGCCGTTCTGGTTGTTCTGGACCGCCGAGAACGGCAAGGCAATCTCGCACGCCCCAGACTACTTCGCCCGGCGCCAGGACGGTTCGGCGATCGTGATCGACTGCCGCCCGGCAGATCGGCGCGAGCCGCGCGACCGGATGAAGTTCGAGGCGACGCAGAGAGCCTGCGACCTTCTCGGGTGGGAATTCCGGCTGGGCGGCGCCCCCGACCCGACCCGTGTCGGAAACGTGCGGTGGCTAGCGGGCTACCGGCACCCCCGGCACCATATCGAGCCGGTCGCCGCCATGCTCCGGAGAGCGTTCGCCGAGCCGCGGCCGCTGCTGGACGGTGCGGGCCAAGCCGGGGACCCGGTCGCCGTGCTGCCGGTGCTCTTCCACCTGTTGTGGCAGCACGAACTATCCGTGGATCTGTCAGTCCCGCTACACGCCGACGCGCTCGTGTCACCGGAGGTGCTGTGAAGCCGAAGAGCAACCCCTCCTTGTTGCGAACCGGTGACTGGGTCAGCTTTGACGACGGCGACCATCAAGTGGTGGCCCTGACCGGGACCTCGGTGCGGCTCCGCTCAACGGACGGGACCGAAATGGTGGTCCTGGCCTCCTACTTGATGGCCTCTCCGGGCTTCGCGGTCACCGGCACGGATCCGCTGCCCGCGCTCGATCCGGTCGGCCTGCTGAGCACCGTTCCCGCTCCAGCGCTGTCCTCGGCCCGGGAGTGGGAACGGCACGTGGTAGAAGTCGAGACGGGCCTGCCTCCGGACGCCGCGCCTGGAACAACTCCACGTCCGGAATACGACCTGGCCACCCGTTCACTTGCTGAGCGAGAAGCCGCCAAAGCGGTGGAGCTCAAGGTGGGCATCCGCACCGTTCAAGGGCGACGCTACGCCTATGCCCGGCAGGGTCTTTGGGGGTTGGTGGACCAGCGCACGGCACGCCTTGCGGACACGACCGGCCGGGCGGATGCCCGGCTGGTCGCGGCCGTCGAAGAAGTCGTCGCCGAACAGACCACCGCGTCCACCGGCACGCGGTCACGGCTGATCCGGCGTGTGATCAAACGCGTTGAGGAGACATACGGCCCGGGGATGGTTCCGATCCCCAGCCGCAGCACCCTTTACAAGCTCGTGGACCGGCTCTCCTCGGGGCGGCACACGTTCGGCTCGGCGATCACTCGGCGGCAGACCGCGAACCGGCCGCAGAAGACCTTCACGCCGACCTTCGCCGCCCGGCCCGGCGAACAAGTCCAGGTTGATTCCACACCGTTGGACGTGATGGTGGTGCTCGACTCGGGGCAAACGGCTCGCGCTGACCTGACGATCGCGGTCGACGTCGCGACGCGCACCATCTGCGCCGCGGTGCTCCGGCCGGTGGGCACCAAGGCGGTGGACGCATCACTGCTGCTGGCCAAGATGCTCGTTCCCGAGCCGATGCGGCCGGGCTGGGCCGCATCGCTGCGGATGTCCTCGTCCCGGATTCCGCACCAGCGGCTGCTGAACGTGGACGCACGCATGCACCAGTCCGCCGCGAAGCCGGTGATCGTGCCAGACATGATCGTCATCGACGGCGGGAAGGTGTTCCTCTCCGACACCTTCACCCGAGCCTGCGACCGGCTGGGGATCTCCGTCCAACGCGCCCGGCCCCGCACTCCCACCGACAAGGCGATCGTCGAGGCCACCTTCTCCGCGATCAACACGCTGTTCTGCCAACATCTCGCCGGCTACACAGGCCGGAACGTCTCCCGCCGGGGCGAACGCGTCGAGGACCATGCCGTCTGGGCCATTCCCGAACTCCAGGAACTGCTGGACGAGTGGGTCGTGGCCGGCTGGCAGGCCCGTCCCCACGACGCTCTCCGCGACCCCTACCGCCCCAAGAAGGCGATGTCGCCAAACGACAAGTACACCTCCCTGGTCGCCGCCTGTGGCTATCTGCCGCTGGTGCTGCGCGGTGAGGATTACCTGGAACTGCTGCCGGTGGCCTGGCGGGCGATCAACGACTACGGCATCCGGATCAGCTACCGCACCTACGACAGCCCGGACCTCGGCCCCTTGCGGCGCCAGCACTCCGGACACAATGCCAAGCGAGGGCTCTGGGAAGTCCACTACGACCCTTACGACCTCTCCCAGGTGTTCGTACGCACTCCCCGTGGCTGGGTCACCGTCCCCTGGATGCACCTCCCGCTGGTCAACGCCCCTTTCGCGGACTTCACCTGGCAGCACGCACGACGTCTTGCCACCGAGGCCGGCCTGGACGACACCAACGAGGCCGCGGTGGCCCGGGTCCTAGACGCACTCCTGACCCGCGCCGAGCACGGCCCTGACACCCGCACCACGAAGGTGGCCGACCGCACACGCGCCGGAGCCGCCTCGCACCGGCCTCCCTCACCTCGCGCCGCCCCGGAACCAGCCCCACCCGACCCAAGCACCGAACCGGCCGAGGTGATCCCGTTTGGTGTCTTCGACGCCCATGCAGAAGCCGAAAGGTGGCTATGACCAAGCGCTCCCGCACCTCCTTCGTCCCGCAGCAGGCCACGGGGCAGGAGCTGCCGCCGGACAGCCCACTGACAACGAAGGAGGGATGGCGCCGCTTCGTCGAGCATGAGCAGTCCCCGCCTCCGCTGCTGACCGCGGCCCGGCAAGCCGCCCCTTCCCGGAAAGAGAAGCTGCATGACGACGAACTACGCCGGAACTACCACGCCGACCTGCCGCTGGTGAACACCCCGACCATCAGGAAAGTCATCGCCACATCACGGCTGCTGATTCAACTCAACCGCCAGCAGATCTCCGCCCGCCGGGGCATCATCATCAGCGGCTCCTCAGGCACCGGGAAGACCACCGCCCTCTCCCAGCTCGGACGGGCCCACGAGATCGCCGTCCGCAAACGCCACCCGCGCGACCGCTCCCGGCTCCCGGTCCTCTACGTCACCGTCCCGCCGGCCGCCACGCCGAAGATGCTCGCCATGGAGTTCGCCCGCTTCTTCGGCCTGGACTTCCCCACCCGTTTCAACATCGCCGATGTCGTTAACGCGGTCTGCGCCACCGCCGCACACGTCCACGTCGATCTCGTGCTGGTCGACGAGCTGCACAACCTGAACCTGGCCACTCGCACTGGCGCCGAAGCCTCCGACCAGCTGAAGTACTTCGCCGAAAGACTTCCCGCCACCTTCGCCTACGCAGGCATCGACGTCGAAGACCGGGGACTGTTCGCCGGGACCCGAGGCCGCCAGATCGCCGGACGGTTCACCGTCATCCCCACCGCCCCGTTCCCCTACGCGCCCGGAGCAGACCAGGACGCCTGGCGTTCTCTCGTCGACACCCTGGAGTCCATGCTCCGGCTGCACCACCACCAGTCCGGAACACTCACGGGCCTGAGCAAGTACCTCTACCACCGCTCTGGCGGCATGATCGGCAGCCTCTCACAACTCGTCCGAGGCGCCGCCGTGCTCGCCATCGAGTACGGCACGGAACGCATCACAGAAGACCTCCTGGAGGAGGTCCTGGTCGACTATGCCGCCGAACGCTCCCAGGCCATCACAGCCCCGGGAAAACCGCGCTCCCGCCGGAGGCGCATCGCCTGATGCTCCTCCCCCGCCTGCCCGACCCCGTCGCGCCCGCACAGCACGAGATCGCCGCCTCCTACATCGGCCGTCTGGCCCGGCTCCACGGCCTCGACGTCAATGCCCTCTGGCGGTGCGTCACCGAACGCGAAGCCTCCGGCGGCATGCGCCGCCTCGTCGTCCCCGAACGCCTCGCCGCCATCACCGGCCGGACCGTCCACGCCCTCGCCGGAGCTCTGCCCGAACTACGCACCCCGCAGCCCGACTGGGCCATGTTCCGCCACCAGCCACAACCCGGCTGCCACCACTGCGACGCCAAACACCTTGGCGGCGAGGTCATCAGGATCCTGCCGCACCACCGCTACGTCTGTACCCGACACCGGCTATGGCTCTGCCCATCCGACGCCGACGGACACACGACGCCTCTCGATACCCTCCCCGAAATCGTCCAAGCACAACATCGACACCTGCGTGTCCTGCGGCGACATGGCTGGGCCATCACCTACGACGCCGTTCTCACCGCCATACTCATCTGCGCCCAGCTCTGGTCACTCCCAACGTATGGCGACCTGCCTCCAAGCTTCTCGTGGTGTAGAAGCCCTGCCGCACACACGGCTGGCTCCCTGATCACCAAAGAGGTCGCGAACCCCGCCACGAAAACGAAAAGTTCGAAGGTACGATCTGGCACGGAGCAGGCATCGACGAATACAAGAGGAAAAGCAACAGGCCGGAAGCGACAGACAGTCCCGCCGCCAATTAATCGATTCAGAAACGCCCTGCAGCGACACATTCCAATATGCGCTCACAGAGTAGTTTTGAAAGCTGTTCCGCGTTCTCCAAAGACCTAAGGTCTTCAAGCGTCACAACAATCACACGCTGTCCCGCCTGTTGCGCCATATTGATCTTCATATATGCAGCAGTCAGATCAGACTGGTCGCCGGTGATTCCATTGGCAGCAACCATAACCCCCAAACCAACACCTTTTTCCCGCAGTTTCAAGATGAATGCAGCGACAGCCTTAGCGTCCACCGGATTATCCCAATTCTTACACTCAACCAAGAAAAGAGAGGGGACTACCTTCATCCACATGGCCGTTTGAGCATTCGCTACGGATATGTCAATCTCGGAACCACGAAACGGATCAATCCCATTAGTGCGAGTGAGCACGCCCGGGACCCCTCGGAGGAGGTAGCAGAAAAGGGTCTCGAGAGCATCCCCGCGCTCTTTCGTCGTGAGCGACTTATCCTTTCCCAAACTCGCGAGCCGAAAAATCTCCTCTTTCGAGTAATCCGCCATCCCGCTACCTCGCTGCGGCTTGCGCAACGACGTCAGCAATTACTCTCTGAAGTGGCTTTTCCTTAAGCCTCGCGATCAACTCCATCGCCGAAATCCGCTCGACGAGAGCCGTTGGATGGCGGGCAGGGGCAGGCTGCACGCCATCAATCGAGTGATAAACAAGTAGTCCGAGCTGTGAATGAGTTGCCGTCACCTTCTGATACAAGGCAGCTTCATCTTCAGATATTCGTCTCTTACTCTTCCCTGACACGAGCTTGCATTCGGCAAGCACTACAACGGACGAGCCGCTGGACGGAACGAATGCGAAATCTGCGTAGTCATACCGGCGCGCATCTTCGGGCGGTTCCGCCAGTGCCGCACCAGCAGAAACCAGCAGTTCAGAAATGAGGCTTTCAAATTGAGCATACGCACGCCCAATGCGGCCACTCGGTGCACCCGGACTGAGAGGCAAGGGATTTATATACGCTTCCTCCACAGCCTTCAGCCTAGAAAGATACAGTTCCGCATTAATTGGATTGAATCGATCAAGCAAAACCTTGGAGGCGCCATCTCGGGTAGCGCTTGCAGTCAGTGCCCAAATGTGATCTGCGAGTGCACCGCGATCCCCTGGAGAACAAAGTGCTACCGATAGTCCTTTAATCCAACTGGGCGGCTTCAATGGTGGCGACACAATGAGGAGGCTAGGGATTCCACGGGCAACCGCTTGGCCTACACGCAGAAGTACATCGAAATTGTTAAAACCCTCTTGAGGACTCGCCGGGTCGCTTACATTCTTCGCATTGAGGACCCCAACAACAATATCGGGAATGGGTTCAAAGATCACTCCGTCACCAACGACGTTCTTAATGACCCAAAGATCATGGACATCTACGTCGGCAAGTAGGCTCGCCAAAACATCGAGGTCGATTCCACTGACACTTACGAGGGAAGCACGCACAACCACAGCATAGGCCCTAACCCGTGACGTTGGGCGATTTCTGAAAACTTCGGTTCAAAATCCGAACTACCACAGTGATTCGTCGCGCCGAACGGTCGGTTTCCGTCTGCTTGGCGGCAGATGCGACACACCACCGTGCCCATGGGAATCTACGGCAGGAGCCCATGCTGCTTAAAGAGACGGCGGAGAAGGAACTCGGGGATCAGGCGGCGGTGGCCGAAGCGGTATGTAAGTGTTCGCTCCATCGTGGTGACGAGGTGCTGTTGGTTGCCCATGCCGAAGCCGCCCAGGTTCATCTGAGCGGCACTGGCGATGGGAGCGGCGTTCCAAGCATCGGTGCATGCCTGCTTGAAGGGCGCATCGAGACTGGTCAGGCAGTTGTCCAAGACATCACTGAGGACGGTGCTCTCAGTGGAGATCCAGGCGCGTATCTCGGCGAGGCGTTCCTGGAGGTCGTGGCCCGTGGTGGCGAGTGCGTTGAGGACCTCAGGGTCATCGCTCGTGCGGCGGCGTATGCGATAGGGGTACTCAATACGGGCAACTAGGAGTTTCACGGCGGCGGCGTACCGGTCACGCCGGATAGTGGCCCCGGCGCGCAAGCCAGTCAGGATGTGGCCAAGGGCTCCGGCAACGACGGAGGAGCCCAGGGCCAGGATGAGGATGGCTGTCAGGGGCTGGGGTGTCGTCGCGGGTGCGGCGAGGGTTGCCGGGTCCATCGGCGGGCCTCCTGCTGTGTCTCCGGGGTGCGCAGCGGGTGGGTGCCGTGGGCAGGTTGACCGTGCGGAGCATCTTCGGTCGGCCAGGTGCGTGTACGGCGCCAGGCCTCTTCATACATCAGATGCCGGTGGACGAGGGTGATCAAAGGTTCGAGGCCGTCGTCGGGGATCCAGCGCAGGGCCGCGTCGTCGCCGGGGTACTGCAGGCAGAGGTCCTGTACCGGGGGTGGGTTGCGGTGCTTGAAAGCGCGGTCGGCCGAGTTGAGCGGGAAGGCGTGGACGGTGTGGTCGGGTCGGATGACAATGCGGACGCGTTCGGTGGGGTAGTTCTCGCGTTTCAGGGCGGGCAGCGGGCACAGGGTGAGTTCGAGGATCGCTGCTCCGATGTGCCCAGTACGGCCCTCCGCCTCCTCCACGCCGAAGACGGTGTCGGCGTGGAGGAGGTGGTCGGCGGCCGCAGCGGGGTCGGCGAGTACCCGGTTCAGTGGGTACGCCATGACCGCCCCGGACGGGCGGGCTGATGCCCGCGCGAGGAGGTGACGGCGCGTCCGGTGGAGGTGATGCTGCCGGCTGCCAGGGCACGCAGAGCGTCGGAGACGCTCTGGGCCTCGGCGACCGGGAACGGGTCTCCGATCAGGTCGTGCCAGATCTCGATGGCCGCGGCGTGCTGGCCGTCCTCCTCCAGGCGCCGCGCCTCGGCCGCCCGGCGCGCAGCGACAGCCAGCGTGGAGGCGTAGGCGGCGCGCTGGACAGTCGTCCAGTCGGCGGTGAGGTCGTCGACGCCGGTGGGGTCGAACACAGGGCCGGTGACCACCTGGGCGGCGTGCGCGAGGGTTACGGCGAGAGCCTGGGAGTGCTCAAGGAGGCTGGTGACGACCTCGTAGGCGAAGGCCTCCCACAGCAGGCCGCACGTGTCGTCGAGGACCGGGTGGTCCTTCTTGTAGGACTTGAGCATGCGGACCTGGTGGACGAACCGTCCACCAGTGGCCTGATTGCGGGTGCTGATAATCCGGTTGAGCGTGCGGGTGTTGGACCACTCCCAGGTGTCGTTCTCCCGGTCTGCGATGTAGACAATCTCGCTGCCGTTCTCCGCGTCGAGCGCGGGGACCAGGTCGAAGGTGAAGTCCAAGTCGGGGAAGGTCACCTGGAGAGCGTGGGCGGGGGCGTCGTCCACGTCGAACTGGGCGTCGGGGTACTCCTCAGCGAGGACCTCGCGGATCAGGCGCATCGCGTGGGCAGCGCCGCCGGGCTGACGCAGGATCTTCTCCAGACGCGGGTGCATCCGGATGATCATGTCAACGTCCCTGAGTGGCTTAAGCATCGTCTTACGGGCGAAGCTGCCCTGCAGGAAGGTGGCGATGGCCAGGCCGGCGTCCACCAGGTAGTCGGTGATGTCTTGGTGCCGCTTCTGGGCGCTCTTGCGCTCGCGGCCATCGAGGTTGAGTTCCTCGTCGAGGGCGTCGAAGGCGCCCTTCGTGCTGTCGTTCATCGTGCCGTCGTGCTCGTTTCTGCCGGCCGGGTAGGTCGTGGTGCCCGGTGCCGGCTCCGGGGTCCCGTACGTGTTGAGGCACCCGTGGCGGGGCCTTCACATGGGACAGACGACGTAACTCAGCAGTAGCGGGAGCTGTGTGACGAGGGTTCAGTCGCAGTCGCGACAACGGCTGCCAGTTCCGTCGAACATAGCCGCCGGATGGACGATGAAGCATGCCGTGCACTGGCGCTCGGACACCTTGCGGTCGCAGCTGCAGCGGCCGCAGTCGGGGCACGGTGCGGACTCGCAGCGCGTGCAGGTGCGGGTGTAGGAGGTGAAGTCCTCCCCGCAGTGCGCGCAGGTGTAGTCGGCGGGCTCGGGACCGTTATGCCGGACGGAGGGCGCGAAGGTTTTCCAGGGCGCGAGGTCGGTGACGGCGACGGCGAGGAGGTAGCCGTCCATGGCCGCTGTCTGCACGTACAGCTCCTCGCCGAGAATGCCGTCACGATAGGCGAGCCGGCCATGTCCTTCGGCGCGGCCTCGGGCGGACAGAGCAGTGCGGACGACCGGAATGTGGCTCTGGTCGCTGCCGCGGCGCAGTGGGGGCAGGCCATGGGAGGCGGCGAAGGCGAGGGTGCCGTCGGAGGCGAGGAGCAGGATGTGGCCTGGGGCAGGGAGGCGTTCGCTGGCTTTGACGCATGCGGCCATACGGGAGGCCCTGCCAGCTCGCCATAGCGCGACAGCGGCGTCGGCGGTGGGGCCGGCGTCGGTGATGTGCTGATCGGCGAGTACGTCGGGCAAGAGGATGTCGGCGGCGAAGGCATCGCAGGCGGCATCCTCGAGAGCTGTGCCGCCGTCGGGCTGGGCCAGCAGGACGTCCATCAGCTCCACCAAGGTCTGCTGCAGGTGATGGCCCAGTTCGTGGAGGGCGGTGAAGTCGCGGCGAGCCAGGCTCGCGGAGCTGGCGATGGCGAGGACGGCGGGGGTGCCTGCGAAATAGGCGCCGGAGACGCTGCAACCGCCGCCGGAACGACTATCGGGTACGTCCCTGATCTCAAGGCCGGGCCACTGCCGCAGCTCCTCCAGGGCGCCAACGCCCAGATGCTGGTCGGCGCCCGGGTGATCGCGCTGCAGGGCGGTTCGCATGGCCTGGGCCTGGGTACGAGCGGCAGCGCGGCGCAGATAGTTCATCAATCGCTCTCTTGACCGAGGTGAACGTCGAAGTAACGGTCCACGCGGGCGGGCCAGTTCGCCTCTGCGGGACGTTCTTGCCGCGCTGCCAGGGTCAGTGTGGCAAAGAGTGCTTCCTGGCGGGCGTCGTGTTCGGCGGTTCCAGTGAGTTGGGCAAGCCGACGGATCTGTACACGTCGGGCGGGGCGACTCAGTTCGTGTACCGCGCTCTCGGGCAGAGGCGGATTGGCCGCCAGGATCTTGTCTGCAGCCAGGCCCAGGACCGGCGCGAGGAGACCGGCCTCATGTGGGGTGAGCGGTGTCTGCGAGCGCAGGAGGGCGAGGGCACGGGGAGGCTGGATACTCAGGCGTTGGATCAGTTCAGCGGGGCCGAGGCCATGCCGTTTCAGCAGTGCGGCCAGGTCACCGCTGCCCTGAGGCGCCCAGCGTGCCGCGCTAAGCAGGTCCATGGTGTCGGACAGGGCGGCTCGGAATTCGGCGGCCTGCGCTGCGGGACTGGGAATGGGGCTGCCATAACGGTATCCGGTGGCGTCCGGGGCGGGGGTGCCGTCGGCGTTCAGAGGGACAGATAGCTTGCTGACCTGCCGGTCCAGAACACACCAGGGCAGACGGCTTCCCTGAGCAGACCAGAGCGCGAAGGGCTGCTCCAGCGAGGAGGCCTCGGCGGGCAGCAGCAACGTGTCGGAGTCGTGGAAGCGGGTCTCCAAGGAGACCGGAATGGCGTGGACGGTGGTCTCATCGACCGCGGTGACGGCCACCATCTCGACGACGTGGTCCCAGACGGCGCGCCAGATCTGTCCCGGGCGCGGATCGCCGGGCGCGGCCGCCGCTGTGGCACGGACGGCATCGGGGACTTTGAGTTGGGCGACCGCAGCTCGCAGCCGCTCGTACGCGCTGCTCGATGTCTGGCTCATCGGGCGGCCCCCATTTCCTCGCGGCAGTCTGTTCCCACTATGGACAAACGACATCACTCGCCGAACGTCAGGGTGGATCGCCGCCACGGCGCAGCAGCACCGCGGCCACGTCATGAGGATCGTTTCCGTCACCGGTCAGCGCCAGCCTGAGTTTCTCGCTCAGCGCATCCATGATCGCTTGTGTCTGATGACGTCCGAGCCCCAGGAAGGAGGCTGCTGCTGCCGGATCCTCGCCGAGGTGGGGCAGCAGTTTGCGCTCCTGTGGGGACATCTCATGCCAGAGCTCCCCGGCCACGGATTCCGCTGCCACCGGGTTGGACTCCTGCGCCTGGTCGACGTCGGAGTGGAGCAGCACCCCGTCGTCCGCGTAAAGGTTGGTGAACAGGGGCGGGGAGAGCAAGTCGAAGCGGGCTTCGAGTGCCTTGGCCAGGTCCTCTTCCCGGACCGCCCCACCTGCCGTCTTGAGTACCGCCGTCAGCACCGTCATCAGGGCGTGCACCGTCTTCTGCGGGGTGGGCCCGGAATGATTCCAAGCGGTGATCCATACTCCCCGCACTTCCCAGGCAGCCCGGACAAGGTCGTCGAGATCCCCCTGCCAGATCGAATCGGCAGGATGGGCGGCCAAGGCCCAGCGGGGCGAAGCACCGGACACCGCGCGGAACCGATCGTCTTGGGCCAGGCGTTTGGCGAACCGGCGGCGCAGCTTTCCCCGCGGAGTGCTCTTTGCCTCGTCGATCAGAAATCTCCTGATCGAGGTGAAGAACAACTTCTCCAGGGACGTGTCGTCGACCGCCTTCAGAAAGCAGGTCAGGATGAACTGGCTTCCCGCGCCTTCCCGAGTGATCATGCGGTGTAGGAGTTCGTCGACCGCGTCGTTCTCCCACCGGTTGTACCCCTTCGGCGGCGGGAACCCCTGGGTCCGGGCCACCTGACGGCCCACGCGCCGCAGCAACTCGAATCCTTCGTTTCCGAGGCGGCCATCCCGCGCCAGTTCCTCGTACGCCCCGCCCGCCATCAGCCACCCCGGCCTCACCTCGCGGACGGCTCTGTCCGCACAGACTTCCTGCTATACACCCCTCCCCACCCACTCGGGACACGCCGCGCCGTTGGACACGCGCACGGTCGCTGCGCTTAGCCAGTGATGGCGTGGAAGAACACCGAGATCGGTGACCCGAGGACCGAGGAATTCGCAAACTAGAGCTGGACAAGAGAGCGCCGCTCTGACCACACGAAACCTGCGAGCGGCAGGTCATCAGGCACCCCACTCACAGACGCAATCTGTGAAGGACACCGCCGGTCCTCTGTGGTCCTCTGGTGATACCGCTCGGCCGGGGAACGGCAAGGGGATCTCATATGTTCCGGACCCATATGACCGCCCCGGCAGTACTGTCGAGCGCGAGCTCAGTCGCAGGACGTGGCCGGGGACCGCAGGCCGAGCCACTGCTCGGCGTCCCAGGCATGGAACCGCTCCACCTCGGTGAATCCCAGCTTCGCCGCGAGGCGCATCGAGCCGGCGTTGGCGCTCTGGGTGGTGAGCACGACCAGCTCGCCGGGAAGGACACCGTCGAACCAGCCGAGCGCCGCCGCGCACGCCTCGGCGGCGTACCCGAATCCCCACGCCCACGGCAGGAACAGGTAGCCGAGATCGGCCTTCCCTGCGGCGGCCGGGCGATGGTGCTCCGTTGCCCTCCTCAGCAGGACCTGGCCGATCATCGCCCCGTCGAGATCGACGACGAAACTCCCGGGCCATCGCTCGGGCACCTCGGGCACCTCGCGCTCAAGCTCGTCACGCGGGCGGGGGCCACCGAGATAGGTGTGCACCTCCGGCGACGCCAGCAACTCGATGAACGCCGCACGATCCCGAGCCTCGGGCTCACGGAGCACGAGCCTCTCGGTCTTGATCGGTGCGGGTGGCCAGGCGACGGGTCCGAGGTCAGTCATACCGACCACCCAACCAACAGGCTCGGCACCGATCAAGCCGTCCGTAACGACCTGGCGGAAAAGAAATGCGCGGCGGGCAGTAGCACCCGCCACAGTGACCCTCATGAGCGAACGAGGATTGGACCAGGACGGAACGATTGCACGTGAAGGCGCACTGGACCGAGTGCCGGCGGCATTCACCTCCGTCGTCGATGCCGCCCGCACTCGCATCAGCAAGGCGTTCGACAGAGCGCGGCTGCACAGCGCCTACATCTACGGCAGCATCCCGCGCGGCACCGCCGCGCCCGGAGTCTCCGACCTCGACCTCCAACTCGCCCTCCACAGCGAGCCCACGGAAGCCGACCGAGCCGACGCAAAAGCGATCGAGACCGCGCTCGACCACGCGTTCCCCCAGATCGATGGCGTCGGCATCCTGCTGACCAGCACGCGCGCTTTGCTGAGCGACCTCGAACGCCACGATGCCGGCTTCTTCGTCGCCTGCCTGTGTACCCCGCTGCTCGGCCCCGATCTCGCTGAACGACTACCCCGCTACCGCCCTACAACCCTGCTCGCTCGCGAAACGAACGGCGACCTCGCCCTCGCGCTGCAACGCTGGCACACCCGAGTCGCTGAAGCCGCCACGGATGCCGAACGCCAGACCCTCAGCCGCGGCGTCGGCCGTCGCATCGTGCGCACAGGATTCACTCTGATCATGTCCCGCTGGGGCGGCTGGACCAGCGACCTCAACGAGTCCGCCGAACTCTTCGGCTGCTACTACCCCGAGCGGGTTGAGCAGATGCGTATCGCCGCGACCGTCGGCCGCACCCCCTCAGCCGATCCGGCAGTACTCAGCACGCTCATCGACGACCTGGGCCCCTGGCTCGCCGCCGAATACACAGCCGTGCACGGCGAGAAGGCACCCCGCCCCTGAACGGCACCCTTCCCACGGAATTCGCAAGGTAAAACTGCACAGATTCCGAGTCAGGCCAAGACCCCATCCCTGCGAGTCGCAGGCCACCGACTCAAGGTGCCGCAGACATCACACGCACAGGACAGCGGGTGTCCTGGAGGTGCGTCCGTGACAATCCAAGGGTGAAACCCGAAAGCGGAAGGGACAGGTGCTGTCCTGCCCCATCGTTCCTGCCAGGCACCATGCCTGATTAGATCGCCTGCATGACCGACTGGCAGAAGCTCAGCCACGCCTACGGCTCCGCCGAGGACATACCCGCTCTGCTGGCACGGATCGCATCCGAGCCCGAGTCGAAGCACTGGAACGGCCTGTGGTCTGCGCTCTGTCACCAGGGCAGCGTCTACTCGGCTAGCTTCGCAGCGTTGCCCTGGCTAGCCGGCATGGCCGAAAGCAAAGACCGGGGACAAGCCGTGAACGCCCTGAACCTGGCGGGGGCCATCATGGCAGGCGCCGAGCAGCCGCACGGAGCCGGCGATGTCCGCACACAGCACTCGGCGGAAATCACGACTCTGCTGGCATCAGTGAACCGTCATCTCCGGACGGCAACCGACCGCACCGAGTACACCAACCTCCTGGAGTCCATGCTCGGCTTCGAGGGCGTCGTGGGATGGAGTGAAGATCTGGCTTGGGGACTCGGAAACGAAGAATACGAAGTCTCCTGCACCGGCTGCGAAACCAACCTGTTCATCGTCCTCGGTGAACGCGGGTTCTTCTGCTCCAGCGAGGACTACGCCCTGTCGGACGACAACCTCGACACTCGCCCGCTCCGGCCGACGAGCCTCGCAGACTTGGAAGGCATTGGTCGGCGTCTCCATGACATCGCACTCACCGACAGCCAACACGACGTCGCACACATGCTGACCTACGTCTTCGGGAACGCGACCTGCCCGGACTGCGACACCGACTTCTCAGTCGCCGATCGAGTCAGCGCCGACCGGGCGATCACACAGTAGTCCCCGTTGAGCGAACAACTACACCTCTGCTGACCTGCTTGTCAGCGCCTGCGCCTAGCATCCGGCCATGAGCATGATCGGAGAGTACGCCCGCCTGACCCCTGCCGAACTCGATCGCGTGATCCATGACCCCGATCGGGCCCAGGAGTTCGTCGACGAACTGATCGAGGGGGAGTCGGACGCAACTCCCAAGGCATCCGCAGCACGCTGCCATGACGTTGATAAAGCGTGGCACGCGCTCGACTTCCTACTGCGTCGCATCGACTTCCCCGTCGACATCGTTCATGGCGAGGAGGAGATCCCCGAGGCCGAGGACTGGGGTTACGGGCCGCCCCGCTTTCTCAGCCCAGAACGCGTTCGCATCGCAGCGGAGACACTCACCACCACACCCCACGAGGCCATTGTTGCAGGCGTTCATCCGGTAGATCTCGCCAAAGCCGAAATCTACCCAACCGTCGTCTGGGAGCGCGGCGAGTCGCTCGACTACTTGACCAGCCATTACCAGGCGCTGGTTCCGTTCTTCCGGGCAGCAGCAGACGCCGGGGACGCCATGCTCATCTGGCTGGACTGACAGCCCTCGCCGCTGCGCGCCGGATCCCAAACAATGCAGGGTCAAACTGCACAGATCCGAGCCGGGCAGGCCCAGACGTTCCTTCATGCCCCAGCTCAACTCCCGGTCACGATGCGACTACAAAATTCAAAGGACAGCGGGTGTCCTGGAGGGTCCGGCCGGACACGTCGGATCAGCCTTGCCTCAGACGCCGGGCCTCCCGGCCCGAGACGGTGGCGATCGCGGTGGCCGTGGAACCAGTGAGCGGCGGCGTGGACGCGAATATTCCGCGCCGGAAGCCAGGCCGTGGCGGCGCCGGCCGGTGGCGCTCGCCGGGGTGTCGCTCATGCGCGTGCCACGGCATGCTCGATGCGGAGACGGGCCGAGGACCCCGGCGCATACACCCCGGCACATACAACGGACGCGGGACGGTGGGCGGATGACACGCACGGGACGAGTGGCCGGGCCGGCTCTGGCGGCGCTGCTGCTGACCGGGTGCGGCGGAGGCGGTACGGATCCTTCGGACAGGGATCCTTCGGACAGCGCGACACGACCGGCCGCATCGGCGACCGCACCGGCCACGGCGGCGACCGCGCCGGCGGATCCGGGAACACCATCGGAATCCTCACCTCCGGTGGTCCCGCCACGGATGGAGACCCTTGTCACCGTCACCAGGTCCGGCGGCCTCGCCGGACGCCACGACAGCGTGATCGTTTACTCCGACGGCTCGTACACCACGCTCGTCAAGGGCCGGACGGGCACATCGGGACGGATGGCGGCCGGCGAACTCGCCGAGCTGCGGGCCGCGCTGTCCGCGTCCGGAATCGAGCGGCTGCCCCGCGTACTCTTCGACCGGCCCGCGCCGGACGCGTTCTTGTACGCCATCGCGTACCAGGGCCGTGAAGTGGTGATGTCCGACGCGCAGCCGGTGCCGACGGTGCGCCGAGTCGTCGCGGCGGCGCCGCTGCCGTCCTGATTCACAACTCCTGATCCAAAACTCCTGATCCACAACTCCTGATCCGGACCGGTGATCGCGTGGGCCACACCGGTCAACCTTCCCGGCGCGCGTGCGTCGGCGGTGGAAACGGATTGCCCCCTTCCGCCCCGCCCCGCCAGGATGGCCGGGACCGAGTCCGTCGTACGAGGAGATCCCCACCGTGCCCGTGCCCGTGCCCGTGCCCGATCCCGACCCCGCTTCCGCTGCCGGCAACGGCCACCGGAACACCTCCGGCCACGGCCCCGGCGGACCGGCCGGCGGCGGGCCCGACGCCGAGCCCGTCACGCTGGACCGCCGTGACGGACCATACGGAGAAATCGTCCTGCGGCAGCGCGGCGAACGGCTGGAGATCATCGCCAACGGCTGCTTCCTGATGGACACCTCGGACGGCCGTTCCGAGCGGCTGCTGATCGACGCCGCGCTGGCCACCCTGTCCGCCGAGCGCCGTGACCGGCTGCCGTCCCTCCTCATCGGCGGCCTCGGCGTGGGCTTCTCCCTCGCGCACGCCGTCGCCGATCCGCACTGGGGCCGGATCGTGGTCGTCGAGCGCGAGCAGGCCGTCATCGACTGGCATCACGGCGGCCCGCTCGCCCGTATCTCGGGCGCGGCGCTCGTCGATCCGCGCGTTGTGATCCTTCACACCGATCTGGTGGAGCACGTACGGACCAGCACGGACAGCTACGACGCGCTCTGTCTCGATATCGACAACGGACCCGACTGGACCGTCACGGAGGGCAACGGAAATCTGTACTCGGCGGAGGGTCTCGCCGCCTGCCGGGAGCGGCTGAATCCAGGCGGAGTTCTGGCCGTATGGTCGGCCCAGCCTTCCGCCGCCTTCGACGAAGCGCTCCGTAATGCCGGATTCAGCGGGGTTCGGACCGAAGAGATGCGCGTTGCCCGAGGCGTACCCGACGTGGTCCATCTCGCTGTTCGCACTGCGTAGCCGGGACCCTCCCGCTGCCTCTACGCTGCTCCCCGACACACGGATCCGCGATCTCTCCGGAGAGCGCGGATCAAGGATCGCGGAACGCGTACCAGGGGCGGGGCTATGGAGCAGACACATACCAGCCACAGCGGAGTCGCGGCCACGCCCGGCGCCCAGCGCCGAGTCCTGGTCGTCGAGGACGACGCGACGATCGTCGACGCCATCGCCGCGCGGCTGCGGGCCGAGGGCTTCGTGGTGCAGACGGCGCTCGACGGCCCGGCGGCCGTCGACGCGGCCGAGGCGTGGCAGCCGGATCTGATGGTCCTCGACGTGATGCTGCCGGGCTTCGACGGCCTGGAGGTCTGCCGCCGCGTCCAGGCGCAGCGCCCGGTGCCCGTGCTGATGCTCACGGCCCGCGACGACGAGACCGACATGCTGGTCGGTCTCGGCGTGGGCGCCGACGACTACATGACCAAGCCGTTCTCCATGCGGGAGCTGGCGGCCCGGGTGCATGTGCTGCTGCGCCGGGTGGAGCGCGCGGCGCTGGCGGCGGTGACGCCGCGCAGCGGCATCCTGCGGCTGGGCGAGCTGGAGATCGACCACGCGCAGCGCCGGGTGCGGGTGCGCGGCGAGGACGTCCATCTGACGCCGACCGAGTTCGATCTGCTGGTCTGCCTGGCGAACACGCCGCGCGCGGTGCTGTCCCGGGAGCAGCTCCTCGCCGAGGTGTGGGACTGGGCGGACGCGTCGGGCACCCGGACCGTCGACAGCCATATCAAGGCGCTGCGCCGGAAGATCGGCGCCGAGCGGATCCGTACCGTGCACGGCGTCGGCTACGCGCTGGAGACCCCGGCGCCATGAGCCGTCGCGGGAGCGGCGGAGGCGCCGGAGAGGGACCGGGCAGACCCGGCCGCGGAAGAGCGGGACACGACAGAGCCGGCCGCCGCGGCGAGCCGCACGCCGGAGGTTCCGACAGAACCGGACTGCGGCCCTTCTCCATCAAGGCCAAGCTCGGCACTCTCGTCGTCGTCTCCGTGTTCATCACCACCGGTCTGCTGATGGTGGCCCTGCGCACCGACACCGAGCTGCGCTTCATCACCGTCTTCTCGGTGATCGCCACGCTGCTGATCACCCAGTTCGTGGCGCATGGCCTCACCGCCCCGCTGGACGAGATGACCACCGTCGCCAAGGGCATCTCGCACGGTGACTACACGCGCCGGGTGAGCGGCGCGGACCGCTGGGACGAGCTGGGTGATCTCGCCTCCACGATCAATCGCATGGCCGACGACCTGGAGGCGGTGGACCGGCACCGCAAGGAGCTGGTGGCCAATGTCTCGCACGAGCTGCGCACGCCCATCGCGGCCCTGCGCGCCGTGCTGGAGAACGTCGTCGACGGCGTGTCCGCCGCCGATCCCGAGACCATGCTCACGGCGCTGCGGCAGACGGAGCGGCTCGGCCGGCTGACGGAGACCCTGCTGGACCTGTCCCGGCTGGACAGCGGCGTCGTACCACTGCGAGCGCGGCGCTTCGAGGTGTGGCCGTATCTCTCCGGTGTGCTCAAGGAGGCCAGTCTGGCCGCCTCGCGGCGCAAGCTGAGTTCCGGTTCCGGCAATCACACCCGTACGGATGTGCATCTGCATCTGGATGTCTCGCCTCCCGAGCTGACCGCGCACGCGGACGCGGAGCGGCTGCACCAGGTCGTCGCCAATCTCGTCGACAACGCCGTCAAGCACAGTCCGCCGCACGGCCGTGTCACCGTGCGTGCCCGGCGCGGCGCCGATCCCGAGTCGCTGGATCTGGAGGTCCAGGACGAGGGCCCCGGTATCCCCGAGCAGGAGCGGCACCGGGTCTTCGAGCGGTTCAACCGGGGCAGCTCGGCCTCTGCGGACGGACCCGGCAGTGACGGCGGTACGGGACTGGGCCTGGCGATCGCGCGCTGGGCCGTCGATCTGCACGGCGGGCGGATCGGTGTGGCCGAATCCGCTCGCGGTTGCCGGATACAGGTCACTCTTCCGGGGGTCCCCCGAGCGCGCGGTTGACCGGTAGAGTCGCATTTGTAAGCGCACGATCTCCGGGTACGGAGTCGGGGACGGGCGGGCAACGGGCCGCTTACGCGCCGTGGCTGGGGCGTCGTTTTCCCTGACGCAGCGGAACCAGGCTTGTTTCCCGCCAATTCATACGCTGAAACCCGCCGTCCGATGTGACTTGCACGACGATGGCACGCCCGGCCTGCATCTCTCGGCCTGGTAGGCGTAGCCTTGATTCCCGCTGTCCATCACCTTGTGAAGCGGAAGAGGGCGGTTCACGCCGTGTCGTCTCAGTCCCCCAGTAACGCGAGCATCTCGACCGACGAAGACGGGCAGGGCAAGAATCCTGCCGCTGCCTTCGGAGCCAATGAATGGCTCGTCGACGAGATCTACCAGCAGTACCTCCAGGATCCGAATTCGGTCGACCGTGCCTGGTGGGACTTCTTCGCCGACTACAAGCCGGGCACTCCCGGTACGGCGGACAAGCCCGCGGAGACCGCAGCCGCGGGGGCTGCGGTGCCCGAGAGCCCGGTGGCCGCTCCGGCCCCTGCCGCGCCGGCGCAGCCCGTGGTGCGGGCCCCGGTCCAGGCCCAGGCGCCCGCCCAGGTCGCGGCTCCGGCCGCACCGGCGAAGCCCGTGGCCGCCGCGCCCGCGCCCGCCAAGGCCGCGCCGGCCGCTCCGGCCAAGGCCGCCGCTGCTCCGGCCAAGGCCGCGCCCGCCGCGAACGGCAGCGAGGCGTCCGGCGCCCCCGGGGGTCCGGAGTATGTGACGCTGCGTGGCCCCTCCGCCGCCGTCGCGAAGAACATGAACGCCTCGCTGGAGCTGCCCACGGCCACGTCCGTGCGCGCCGTCCCGGTCAAGCTGCTCTTCGACAACCGCATCGTCATCAACAACCACCTGAAGCGTGCGCGCGGCGGCAAGATCTCCTTCACGCACCTCATCGGCTACGCCATGGTGCAGGCGCTCAAGGCCATGCCGTCGATGAACCACTCCTTCGCGGTGCGGGACGGCAAGCCGACCCTGGTCAAGCCCGAGCATGTGAACCTCGGTCTCGCGATCGACCTGGTGAAGCCGAACGGCGACCGCCAGCTCGTCGTCGCCGGTATCAAGAAGGCCGAGACGCTCAACTTCTTCGAGTTCTGGCAGGCGTACGAGGACATCGTCCGCCGCGCCCGCACCAACAAGCTGACGATGGAGGACTTCTCCGGAGTCACCGCGTCGCTGACCAACCCGGGCGGCATCGGCACCGTCCACTCCGTGCCGCGTCTGATGCCCGGTCAGGGCCTCATCCTGGGCGTCGGCGCGATGGACTATCCCGCCGAGTTCCAGGGCACCTCCCAGGACACCCTGAACAAGCTGGGCATCTCCAAGGTCATGACGCTGACCTCGACGTACGACCACCGCGTCATCCAGGGCGCCGCCTCCGGCGAGTTCCTGCGGATCCTCAGCCAACTGCTCCTCGGCGAGAACGACTTCTTCGACGACATCTTCAAGGCGCTGCGGATCCCGTACGAGCCGGTGCGCTGGCTCAAGGACATCGACGCCTCGCACGACGACGACGTCACCAAGCCCGCCCGGGTCTTCGAGCTGATCCACTCCTACCGGGTGCGCGGCCATGTCATGGCCGACACGGACCCGCTGGAGTACCGCCAGCGCAAGCACCCCGACCTGGACATCACCGAGCACGGGCTCACACTCTGGGACCTGGAGCGGGAGTTCGCGGTCGGCGGCTTCGCCGGCAAGTCCATGATGAAGCTGCGCGACATCCTGGGCGTGCTGCGCGAGTCGTACTGCCGCACCACCGGCATCGAGTTCATGCACATCCAGGACCCGAAGCAGCGCAAGTGGCTCCAGGACCGGGTGGAGCGTCCGCGCGCCAAGCCGGAGCGCGAGGAGCAGCTCCGGATCCTGCGCCGGCTCAACGCCGCCGAGGCCTTCGAGACCTTCCTGCAGACGAAGTACGTCGGCCAGAAGCGCTTCTCGCTGGAGGGCGGCGAGTCCGTCATCCCGCTGCTCGACGCGGTCATCGACTCCGCCGCCGAGTCGCGCCTCGACGAGGTCGTCATCGGGATGGCCCACCGCGGCCGGCTGAACGTCCTCGCGAACATCGTCGGCAAGTCGTACGCGCAGATCTTCCGGGAGTTCGAGGGCAACCTCGACCCGAAGTCGATGCACGGCTCCGGCGATGTGAAGTACCACCTGGGCGCCGAGGGCACCTTCACCGGTCTCGACGGCGAGCAGATCAAGGTCTCGCTGGCCGCCAACCCCTCCCACCTGGAGGCGGTCGACCCGATCCTGGAGGGCATCGCCCGCGCCAAGCAGGACATCATCAACAAGGCCGGCACGGACTTCACCGTCCTGCCTCTCGCGCTCCACGGCGACGCGGCCTTCGCCGGCCAGGGTGTGGTCGCCGAGACGCTCAACATGTCCCAGCTTCGCGGCTACCGCACCGGCGGCACGGTGCACATCGTGATCAACAACCAGGTCGGCTTCACCGCCGCTCCGGAGTCCTCGCGTTCGTCCATGTACGCGACCGATGTCGCCCGCATGATCGAGGCGCCGATCATCCATGTGAACGGCGACGACCCGGAGGCCGTGGTCCGCGTCGGCCGGCTCGCCTTCGAGTTCCGCCAGACGTTCAACAAGGACGTCGTCATCGACCTCATCTGCTACCGCCGCCGCGGTCACAACGAGGGCGACAACCCGCAGTTCACCAACCCGCAGATGGTCCGGCTGATCGACAAGAAGCGCTCGGTGCGCAAGCTCTACACCGAGTCGCTCATCGGCCGCGGCGACATCACGCTGGAAGAGGCGGAGCAGGCGCTCCAGGACTTCCAGGGCCAGCTTGAGAAGGTGTTCGCGGAGGTCCGTGAGGCCACCTCGGGTCCCGCTCCGGCCCATGTCCCGGACGTCCAGGCCGAGTTCCCGGTGTCCGTGACGACCGCCGTCTCCCAGGAGATCGTCAAGCGGATCGCCGAGTCGCAGGTCAACATCCCGGACAGCGTCACCGTCCACCCGCGGCTGATGCCGCAGATGCAGCGCCGCGCCGCCTCGGTGGACGACGGCACGATCGACTGGGGCATGGGCGAGACCCTCGCCATCGGCTCGCTGCTGATGGAAGGCACGCCGGTCCGGCTCTCCGGACAGGACACCCGCCGCGGTACGTTCGGCCAGCGCCACGCGGTCCTGGTCGACCAGGAGACCGGCGAGGACTACACACCGCTGCTGTACCTCGCGGAGGACCAGGCCCGCTACAACGTCTACGACTCGCTGCTCAGCGAGTACGCGGCGATGGGCTTCGAGTACGGCTACTCCCTGGCCAGGCCGGACGCGCTGGTCATGTGGGAGGCGCAGTTCGGTGACTTCGTCAACGGCGCGCAGTCCGTCGTCGACGAGTTCATCTCCTCGGCCGAGCAGAAGTGGGGCCAGACGTCCGGCGTCACGCTGCTGCTGCCGCACGGCTACGAGGGCCAGGGCCCGGACCACTCGTCCGCCCGCCCGGAGCGCTTCCTCCAGATGTGCGCCCAGCACAACATGACGGTCGCCATGCCGACGCTGCCGTCGAACTACTTCCACCTGCTGCGCTGGCAGGTCCACAACCCGCACCACAAGCCGCTCGTCGTCTTCACTCCGAAGTCGATGCTCCGGCTGAAGGCCGCGGCGTCCAAGGCGGAGGAGTTCACCACCGGCGGCTTCCGTCCGGTGATCGGCGACACCAGCGTGAACCCGGAGGCGGTCCGCAAGGTCGTCTTCTGCTCCGGCAAGGTCTACTACGACCTGGACGCCGAGCGTCAGAAGCGCGGCGTCACGGACACCGCGATCCTGCGACTTGAGCGCCTCTACCCGCTTCCGGGTGCGGAGCTCCAGGCCGAGATCGCCAAGTTCCCGAACGCCGACACGTATCTGTGGGCCCAGGAGGAGCCGGCGAACCAGGGTGCCTGGCCGTTCATCGCGCTCAACCTGATCGACCACCTGGACCTGGCGGTCGGTGCCGACATCCCGGGCGCGGAGCGTCTGCGCCGCATCTCGCGTCCGCACTCCTCGTCTCCGGCGGTCGGCTCGGCCAAGCGCCACCAGGCGGAGCAGCAGCAGCTCGTCAGCGAGGTCTTCGACGCCTGACCCGCTTGCCGTACGACCCGGAGGGCCCGGTACCGCGTGCTGCGCGGTACCGGGCCCTCCGGCGTGATGACGACGGCCGCTCCGCCGCGCCGGGCGTCAGATGGCCGGCGGCTCGAAGTCCCAGTACGGGCGGGTGCGGGAGCGGGCCGCGACGGTGTGGACATGCTGGGCGCCGAGCGTCGCCACCAGATCGTCCAGCGCCTCACCCTCGACCTTCTCGGCGCGCCGCCCGTCCCGCAGGGCGCGCAGGTCCGCCGCGTACGCGATCCGGCTGGAGAGGGTCAGCGGATGAGTGCGGCCGAGGACCTCGGTGGCACGGGCGATGGTGTCGTTGGTCAGCGCGGCCGCGCCCTCGGCGTCTCCCACGATATTGCGCAGCGCGGAGGCGTTGACGGCGCAGCCGAGGGTCCAGGGATGGGCCTCGCCCACGGCCCGGGTCATAGCGGTGAGCGAGTCCTCGATCAGGGTGTGGGCCTGTTCCCGCTCGCCGACGTTGCGCAGGATCAGCGCGTGGTTGGCGCGGGTGCCCGCGACAAACGGATGTGCCGCGCCGAGCATCGCCACATAGCCGTCGACGACCCGCTCGCTTATGGCCTTGGCCTGGTCGATGTCGCCGTGCTCACGGGCGAAGCAGCTCTGGCTGGCCGCGAACATCACGGTCAGCGGGTCGTTCTCGCCGAGGACGCGCTCGCAGCTCTCCAGCACCTGGGTGAACAGCGCACCGGCCTTGCCGCGGTCACCGCCTCGGTACAGGCACAGCGCGAGATTGTGCTCGGCGCGCAGCGTCTGCGGATTGTCCTTGCCCAGGACGATCCGGTGGACGCGCACGCTCTGTCCCTGGAGCGACTCGGCCTCGCTGTAGCGGCCGAGCAGCCGCAGATCCGTGGCGTAGTTGATCTCCGAGTAGAGGGTCCAGCTGTGCCGGGGCCGCAGGAGCTGCCGCCGGGCCTCCAGCGTGCGCCGGTTGAGGTCGAGCGACTCCTCGTACCGGCCGAGCAGCCGCTGTGACATGGCCAGGTTGTTCTGGGCGTTGAGCGTGCGGGAGTCCTGTTCGCCGAGCAGCTCACGGTAGGCGGCGAGGATCCAGCCGGAGATCTCGAACGCCTCGTCGTACCGGCCGAGGCCGCGCAGATCGGCGGCGAGCCCTCCGGCGGCCCGCAGATGCTCCAGGTCCCGCGGTCCTCGTTCGTTGCGCAGATGCTCGACGGCGGCGCGCTCGATGGCTTCCGTGCCCGCGTAGTCGCCGACGGCGCGCATCAGATTGGCGTAGTGGTAGCTGACGTCCCAGATCCTCGGATGGGTCTCGCCGAGGAGATCCTTCCAGGCGTCCAGCGCGCGCCGGCCGAGTTTGATGCCCGCCCGGTACTCACCGGAGAGATACATGTAGCGCAGGCAGTTGAGGATCAGGGTGTGCATGGCCGCGTCGGTGCTCTTGAGGACATCGGCCCACTTGAGATGCGGAGTGATCTCGGCGTAGCGGGGCCACAGCCGGGTGTCGGTGGGCCGGCCCGGGTCCGCCGCCACGAGCGCCCGGCGCACCACCTCGATGAACTCCTTGTGGTCCTGCGCGGGCATGTCCTGGTGGACGATCTGATGGACCATCCGGTGCATATAGAGCGTGTCGCCCGCCACGCCGGACAGACCGGCGTCGCCGACCGAGTCATGGACCTCGCGCTCGCCGACACCGGCGGCGCGCACCACGGCGTACTGGCGCAGCTTGTTGATGGCCCGCGCCCACCGCACCGGGTCGTCGACCAAGCCGCGTAGTTTTTCCGGGAGTTCGTCGGCGGGCAGGTCCCGCACCAGCCGTACGGGGATGGCGCCCGGCGCGAAGAACGTGCACAGCCGGAGCAGATCGACGGACTCGGGCACGGTCTCGCGGAGCTGGTTCAGCAGTATCGACCAGCCGGTCTGGAAGGCCAGCGGGAAGTCGGCGGAGACCTTGACGACGTCCTGGTCGATGCCGTCCTCAAGAAGCTCGATGTACTCGTCGACCGACATGTCCGAGTCATTGAGCCAGCCCGCCGTCTGGTCCAGCAGCAGCGGCAGGTCCTCCAGCGCCACCGCGAGCTGGTCGGCCTCCTCATGGGTCAGGCGCGGCGCGCGGCGGCGGACGAACGCGACGGACTCCTCGCGGTCGTAGACCGGCACCTCCATCAGCGTGCTGTTGTGCTCGCCCCACTCCGGATTGCGTGCGGTGATCAGCACATGGCCGGGTCCGGTCGGCACCAGGTCCCAGATCTGGTCGGGTTCGTCCGCACCGTCGAGGACCAGCAGCCAGCGGGAGTACGGCTCGCCCCGGCGCAGCGCGTCGCGGGCCGCGCGCAGCCGCTCGCCGTACTCGACACCGGTGGACAGGCCGAGCGCCGGGGCCAGTTCGGCGAGCCGCTGCCGGCAGGTGACGCGCTTGTCCGCGGCGACCCACCACACCACGTCGTACTCGGCGCCGAAGCGGTACACGTACTCCGCGGCGAGCTGTGTCTTTCCCACGCCCGACATGCCGTGCAGGGTCACCACACCGGCGCCGCGACCGGCTTCCTGGAGCGCGTGATAGGCGTTGTTGAGCAGGACCTCCCGGCCGGTGAAGCGCGTGTTGCGCCGCGGCACACCGCCCCACACATCGGGAGTGTCCGCCGGGTAGCGGGGCCCGCGGCGCGGGTCGCCGGGATCGGGCAGCCGCTCGTCCGGGAGGCCGAGCCGGGCCAGCACGCGTCTCTCGGCCTCTTCCTCGCCGACGGTGGTCAGATCGGCGGCGGCGAAGACGGCGGTGGCGCTGGGCAGCGCGGCGCCGGTGACGGTGACGGCGGCGAAGCGGCCGGAGGCCGGCGCCACCACCGCGCGCAGCGCTCTGTTCCATTCGTCGTGGCTGCGCGGGCCGAGCTGGAAGTACCAGTCGCTCATCACGACGAGGACGGGACCGGGCGCGAGCAGCAGATCCCGCAGCGCCTCCTCCAGCGGGGCCTCCACCGGCGGGTCCCAGCGCTGGTAGACGACCGTGTGTCCGCGCCGCTCCAGGCGGTCTCCGATCCAGGCCGCCCAGGCCCGGTTGAACCCGGCGAAACTGATGGTGACAGCCTGCGTCCCGGTTGCTGCAACTGGCTTACGCGCTCCGGGCATTCGACCGTCTCCCTGCATCGTCATACGCCCTTTTAACATACCCCGGAGCCTCGGATATCCATCCTGGTGCGCGCCGCCTCACGTTCCGTTCCTTTGGCGCCAGATGACCCGCGCGGTGCGTACGTACGCCGCCGCCCGGGCCCGCTGTCCCGCCGGCGGCGGACTGTCCCCGAGGCGGTGATACACGGCGATCATCTCGTTGACGACCACGCGGCCCTCGGAGGTCAGCGCGCCCGAGCCGGCCAGCACCGGCAGGACCGCGCCGACCTGTTCGCGGCAGCGGGCGTGCTCGGCCCAGGCGAGGTCGCGATGGGCGAGGCGCTGCGCGCCGAGTGCGAAACGCTGCCAGTAGTCGGCGAGCGCGAGATGCGAGTACGCGCCTTGGAACAGCCCGTCGAAGGGCCTCGGATCGGAGCGCCAGGGCGCGAAGTGGCGGGCGGCGGCGTCCTCGTGGTGCAGCGGCGTGAGCGCGGCGAGCGCGGCGAGTTTGGTGTGCTGGAGTTCGTGCACGAGCGTCGAGGCGAAGAAGGCGGCGGTGGCGGGCTGGCTGCTGAGGACCGCGCCGAACGCCTCGCGCCGGGTACCGCTGCAGTGCGCGGCTCCCTCACCGGTGGGCGGCGAGCCGGGCGGCGCGGAGAGCGGCACCACGCAGTGCAGCAGGGCCGCGGCCTCGGCGAGGCGGTGCGGGCCGCCGACGCGCAGCAGCGGCTCCACTCCGGACCAGGACCGCGCCCAGGCCTTGCGTTCGCTGTCGTCCAGGCTGGTGACCGCGGACAGTCCGTGCCGTTCCAGACCGCTGCCCGCGGTGCGGTACGGATCGAGGTCGTCCAGCGGTACGGGCGCGGCGCCGGGCCGCAGCGGCGGCAGCGTGAACACCGGCAGCCAGCGTGGGTCGTCGGAGCGCGCGCCGCCGTCCCGGGTCCGTACGATGACGGGCTCGGCGTACTCCTGACGCAACGTCAACCACCCGCCGGCCAGAGCGGCATCGACCGGTACCGGCGGTCCCGGGCGAGTGCGGAGCGCGCCGAGCGCGGGCAGCACGAGCAGTCCGTCGTGGGCCGTGAGCCGTCCGGTGAAGGGCAGGCCCGCCCGGATCGCGGCCGCGGCGGCGAGGGCGCTGAAGTGGTCCAGGTCGGCGCGGAGTTCGGGCACCGGCTCACCGGCGGTGAGGCCGTGCAGACAGCGCTGCGCCCAGGGACCGGCCAGCGGATACAGCAGGACGGTCCGTACGGCCGTCCGGTCGGCGCGCTCGGCCGCCTCCAGCAGGGCCCAGTCGCGGTGCAGCCGGTCGAGCAGGCGCGGCGGACAGACGGCCGCCGGTGCGGCCGCCGCCGCGTCGAGCAGCGCCCGCAGCAGGACCAGACGGCGGGTGTGCTGGTCGCGTACGAGCAGCGCGAGGGCCTCGTCGCCGCCCTCGGTACGGCCGAGCTCGCGCAGCAGCCGCTCCGGAAGCCGGACGGCCGGGCTCATGGGAGTTCCCGGGCGGGCGCCGCGGCGGTGGCGGCCTCGCCGAGCCGGGCCGCCACATGACGGATCAGCCGGTCGAGGTCGGCGCAGTAGACGGAGGCGTTGGTGAAGCCGTGGCCCGCGCGGTAGCGGTGGGCGTAGTGGCCGCCGCCGCAGACGGTGAGCAGCGGACAGGCCCGGCACCCGGCGGCGAGCGCTCCGGCTCCGGCCTGGCGTGCGGCGACACCGGGATGGCGCAGCGCGTCGTCGAAGGTGTGGTGGAAGATGTCGAGTCCGGTGGCCGCGGCCGTGTCGTAGGCGGACTTGAGGGAGTCGACCTGCTCGATGGCGCCGTCGGTCTCGACCACGATGGCGTTGACAGGGTCGAGCCCGAGGGACTCGGTGGCGGCCGGCAGTCCCAGCAGCAGCGCGAGACACTCCTCGAACAGCCGGATCCTGGTCTCCCGGTGTCCGGCCCGCCACCAGCGGTCGAAGACCGTGCTCAGCCAGTCGCCGTACGGTGTCGGCCGGCCGGGCTCACCGGAGTTCGCGGCGGGCAGGCCGGGCGGCGGACTGGTCCAGTTGCCGTGCGGCAGCAGCAGATCGACGGCGGGCGGGCGCAGCGTCAGCAGCGACTCGTACATCTCGACCGGGTCGGTGCGCGGGTCGACGACGGTGAGGATGCCCGCGTACGCCTCCGGATGGTGCGTGGCGAGCAGCCGGGCGCCGCGTGCGGCGGCGGGCCAGGACGGGCGTCCCGCGTGGTCGGTGCGGAGCGTGTTGTGCGCGGGCAGACCGCCGTCGAGGCTGACGCCGACGCGTATGGAGTGCCGCGCGAGGGTGGCGATCCGGCTCTCGGTGAGCAGGGTGGCGTTGGTCTGCACGGTGGCGTGGACGGTGCGGTCCGGTCCTGTCCGGTCGCGTACGAGACCGGCGAAGGCGGCCAGCCGGCCGGCACCGGCGAGCAGCGGCTCGCCGCCGTGCAGGACGAGTGAGAGCTCGCGCAGGGAGTGGGCGGCGGCGTGTTCGGCGATCCGGGACGCGGCGCGGTCCAGGACCTCGGGCGCGGCGGCGGCCGGGCGGCTGCGCCAGGTCCGGTCGGGACCTTCGTACAGATAGCAGTAGCGGCAGGCGAGATTGCACCGGCCGTGCGTCTTGACGATGAACTGCGCGAACGGCACGGGCGCCGGTGCGTCCTGCGGTGCGTCCCGGACCGGATGCGGCATGGTCCGGACGCCTGGGCGCTCCGGCGTTTCCAGTGCGCGCGGCGTCGCCGGTCGAGACACTCCCGAACCCCCATGCTGTGCGGCGTCTGGGGCAGCCGGAGCTGCCGGGCCGAGGACGTGCCGGGCGTCATGAGCCAGGCGGGACTTCCGAAACACGCCCTCGGCGAGTATCCCTGGCGGGTCGGGCGGGCAAACCGAGGCGGGCCATGTTGTCCTGTTCAACGGTGTCCCGGACCGAAACCGGGTGCGAATCCCGCCGGAGACGTCGCGCGAACGGACGAGGCGGCGTCGTGTGCCGACGGGCGGCGCTCCCTCCTCCGCGCCACCTCTCCGCGCGACCTGTCAGAACGCGTTGTTGAACCCCCAGAGCATTTCCCTCGGCTGTTCGGCACGGCCGCGCAGATCCGCCACCACCTCGGCCAGCACCGGATGGGTCAGGGTCCGCAGTGCCTCCAGGTCCAGCTCCAGCAGGTCCGGCAGCTCCGCCGGACCGTCCGGTGCGCCGGCTTCCTCGTGGTGCCCCAAGTCGTCCATCACGCCTCCCCGTTGTTGTCTTGCGCGGCCTTCGTACGCCTTCGTCGTCTGCGTCGTCCGCACGCCCGTACGTGCGGGATCCGGCGCCGGACGAAAGGCGTGGAGCGCTCGCGGTGGAACGCTCAGAACTCCAGCTCGGCCAGCCGGTCCAGGGTCGGCCGGGCCGCCTCGCCGCCGCCGTCCGGCAGCTTGCGCCATTCCGTACGGGCTGCCCGGTATGCCTCACGCGCGGCCCGGGGCCGTCTCGCCTCTTCGTATGTCATACCCCGCCAGTGGTTCGCCGCAGCACGCAATTCGACGGCTCGCTCGCGCTGTGGCGGAGTGTCCGCCTCCGCCTCCGCGGTCCTGGCCGCGTCCGCCGCGTCCCGGAACGCCTCGGCCGCCTCGTCCAGCCGGGCCGGCCGGTGCAGGCTGTGGTACGCGTCGAGATGGGAGCGGCCCAGCTCCAGCCAGCAGCGGGCCGCGGTGAGCGGCTCGCGCGCCTCCTGGGCCGCGAGGCCGAAGAGATGCTCGGCCTCGCGCAGATCCACCCGGTCGTCATTGAGCCGGTGGCGCAGCATCAGGGCCTGTCCCAGCATGAGCAGCCGGTCCGCCTGACGCGCGGTGCCGACCGCCGTCTCGGTGCGGCAGTCGCGCAGTACGCGTACCGCCGCGCCGATGTGCGCGCCGCCGTCCGGCAGTTCGGCGCGCCGCAGCAGGGTCCTGCCCCATTCGGCGAGCAGATCCGCGTGGGCGCGGGAGTCGCGGGTCGTGCCGCGCGCGGCACGGTCGAAGCAGTCGGCGGCCTCCTGGAGCTCCACCGGGTCGCCGGAGCGTTCGTAGCGGGCGACCCGCACCCGGCCGGCTCTGGTCCTGAGCGAGGCGAGCAGCCGCTCGTCGCGTACGGTCGCCAGCGCCTGGTCGACCAGCGTCCCGGCCTCGTCGAGTCCGTCGCCGGACCTCAGCAGCGCGTCGACCAGATCGAGCAGGATCCGGGCCTGGGTGCCCACGGTGTGCTGCGAGCCGCCCGGCGCCAGCGCCGTGCGCAGCGAGCGGGCGGCCTGGTCCGCGTACACCTGGGACTGCTCGGTGTCGCCGGTCGCCCGGGAGAGCCGGAGCAGGGTGCGTCCATGCGCCAGCGGCAGCCCGGCCGGCCGGTTCTCCTGGTCGGGCCAGACATCGGCGAACGCCTCCAGCATGCCGATCGCGCTCTGCAGCAGAGCGCTGTCACCGCCCAGCCGCCACTGCGCCTCCAGCGCGCGCACCCGCTCCAGCGTGAGCCGCAGGGCCTCGCCGGGTTCCAGGCCGGGTGCCGCGCAGGCGACCGTGTACTCGCGGTCGGCCCGGCGCAGCAGTTCCAGCGCGCCGTGCCGGTCACCGCGCCGGCGCCGGTCGTCGGCCGCGGCGTGCAACACCTTGGCCAGCACGGCCCGTTCACGTACCGCACGGGGATGCGCGGCGGCCCGCTCGGCCGCGCGCTCCGCCTCGCCCAGCAGCTCGCCGCCGCCCTGGACCTCCCACAGCCGCAGCAGACAGCGGGCGAACTCGGCCCACAGTTCGGGGTCGGAGCCGGCCGGCTCCTCACGCTCGGTGGCGCCTCGCAGGAGCTGTACGGCGTCGATCAGATACTGCACCATGCTGTCCGACTCGAACTGGCGGAGCAGTCCGCGGGCGCTCTCCACCGCGGCGTTCGTGGTCCGGCCCGGGTCGTCGCGTCCGCCGCGGTCGCCGTACAGCGCGAACTGCTCCGGCAGTGGCATGAACCGTTCCAGGACCCGGGCGGCCACTTCGGCGAAGGGATGCGGGACGCGCGACGCGCCGACGTTCTCACCGTTCTCGCCGTGCTCGCCGTGCTCGCCGTGCTCACCGCTGTAGTCCGGATCGCCGTTCTCGCCGCCGTACGCGCCGTCGTCGGGACCGCCGCGCGGATAGAACGGGCCCTGCCTGCCGTCGCCGAGCTGCGCGAGGGCCAGGGCGGGAAAGTTGGGTCCGCTTCTGCCGAACCGCTGCTCTATGTACTCCGAGCAGTGTTTGAGGACGAGCAGCGCCTCGTCCCGTCCGAGCGGGCCGAGCAGCGCCTCCTGCACTCCGGGCGCGAACTCGTACCACGGCCCGTCGTCCGCGCCGTCGCCCTTGCTGCGTGCCAGCAAGCCGCTGAGCAGCACCTCGGCCAGTTCCGACGGTCCCGAGTCGGGCAGCATCGTCCGCTGCACAAGCTGCATCACCGGCAGATAGAGCGGAGCGGCCGCCAGATAGACGGCGAGCTGGCCGGCGGCCGGCGAGGCCGCCGAGCGGAACCGGCTGACGAGCTGGAGCGAGGACATCCCGCCGCCGGCGCGTGGCGCGGGCGCCGCCGGATGGTCGGAGCGGACCCAGCCGACCGCGCCGGAGATACGTCCCGCGCCGGTGCCGGACAACAGCCGGGCCCAGGCGCCGAGCGCGCCCGCGACCGGAGGCAGTACGGGGACGGCGAGGGCTCCCGGTCGCGCGGCGGGCGCGGTGGCGGCCTCACCGGTGACCTTCAGTACGGCGGCTCCGCCGGGTCCCTCGCCCCGGGACAGCACGCCGTAGGTGACAGGCAGCCGCGTGCGGTTCCACATGCGCTGCGGCAGCGGCTGGAGCACCGCGGTGGGAGCCTGGCGGCCGAGCTGGTGCAGCAGCCGGTGGGCCTGGCCGCTGTGCCAGAGCGGTCCCGCGCAGTCGCTGACGACGACGGTGACCCGACGTCCGGTCGGATCGCTGAGCCGGTCCGCGGAGCTGAGCGGCGCGGCGGCCGGATCGGGGCTTCTGCTGACGGCGGGCGCGCCGTCGGGTCCCTCGTGCAGATAGCGCACCTGTACGTCCCTGAAGGCACCCAACTGCCCGAAGATCATCTGGAGTTCGGCGAAGAGCCGTTCCCAGACCCGCATCGAGGAGGAGGCGTCCATGACGAACTGGAGCAGCGCGTCCGCCCGGGACACGCCGCGGAAGACCGGCATGATCAGCCCGCCGGCGCGGGCGCTCAGCTCGGCGGTCGCTCCCTCGTCCAGGGTGCGGCGCACCGGCGGCGCGGCGGGCCGGTAGCGCTGGAGAGGACGCAGCGCACGCTGGAGTTCGAGCGGCGCCGGGAGCGCCGGGGCCGCCGGCACGCCGAGAGTGAGCGCGGTGGCGCCGGCGCGGAATCCCGAGCGCGCTCCATTGCCGCGCGGTACGGGATAGAGCGCGATCCGGCGGTCGTCGTCCCGGTGGTCCGGCTGCTGCGCTGTCTCGTCCACCGGCTCGGTCTCCTGCGTGCGTTCGGGGTCGGCCGCCGGTGCGACGGCCAGCGGGCCGGGACCCGCCGGTCGCGTATCGGTACGGGGTGGTGCGCCGGTTCCCTCGCCGTGCGGCTGCCGCGGCTGTCCCCGGCCGGTCCAGTGGGCCAGCCAGAGCGCGTCGCAGAGCTGTTCGGCGTCGGGGTCGAGTCCGGCCGCTCGCAGCCGGGCGACGAGCGCGGTCAGCAGCGCTCCGTCGTACGGTAACCGTCCGGCGCGCGCCGCGTCGCCGCTTCCGTCCGCGTCGGCCGCGCCGTTCGCCCGACTGCCCGGAGCCGCCGGGCCGTCCGCCGTACGGTCCACCGGGGCGGGCCCGGGTCCCGGCTCCGGCTCGTGGTCCGGGCCGTGCGCTGCCGTGGCGTCGGGCATCAGCGTCTCACCTCGGCCGGTCGAGTCGCTGGATGAGCAGGTCCGCGAGCCGGTCGCGGCCGGCCGGAGCGGCGGCGTCGGTGAGATAGATGGCGTTCAACAACTGGTCGGTGGAGATGAGTTCGCTGCGCGAGCGCTCCAGGAAGTGCGCGATGAGATCGTCACCGGCACGCGCGGCCTCGTCGCCGAGGTGGGCCCGTACGAAGGTGGCGAGCCGCTGGTGATCCGGACGGCCGAGCTCCAGATGGATACAGCGGCGCATCAGCGGCGCCGGGAAGTCGCGTTCGCCATTGCTGGTGAGGACGACGAACGGGAAGGCCCGGCACTGCACACGGCCGCCTCTGACCTTCACCTTCGTACCGTCGTCGGTGAGCACCTCGGCCTCGCCGCCGGGCAGCCGGTCGGCGATCCGCTCCAGCTCCGGAATGCCGAACTCGCCCTCCTCCAGCACATTGAGGAGGTCGTTCGGCAGGTCGATGTCGCTCTTGTCCAGCTCGTCGATCAGCAGGACGCGGGGCTGTTCCGAAGGCAGCAGCGCGGTGCCCAGCGGGCCCAGCCGGACATAGCTGCCGATGTCCGCCGAGGGATCCCGCTCCGGCGCGCCGGCCGCGGCGCTGTGCGCCGCGATCTGCACATCCTGGAGCCGGGCGATGGCGTCGTAGTGGTACAGACCGTCGAGAAGCGTGGATCTGCTGACGATGGGCCAGCGCAGCACCCGGCCGAGCCCGAGTTCGTGCGCGACGGAGTGCGCCAGCGTGCTCTTGCCCGCGCCGGGGCTTCCGGTGACCAGCAGCGGGCGCCTCAGATAGAGCGCGGCATTGATCATCTCCAGCTCTTCGGCGCCGGGCCGGTGCAGCTCCGCCTCGTGCCGGTAGCCGCCGAGCCGCCGGTCGGCCGAGCCGTCGCCGCCCTCCTCGCCGGGAGCGGTGTCGTCGCGGCCCGCGAAGTCCCGCCAGGGCGGCGGCGGCGGCAACTGCGTGATGCCTTCGTGCGGTTCGCCGGCACCTCGGTAGATGAGCCACTCGCTGGATTCACTCATAGCGTGTCCTCGTCGTCACTCGTCCGCCAGGGGCAGCGATCGCCGAACCAGTGGCTCGCCACGGGGTTCACGGTAGCGATCCGCCGCGGACCTGGTAAGAGGACCACGGACAGGCCGGCTCATGGCGCTTCCAGCAACTGGCCGGATCCGGGCAGCGGATGGAGCGGATCGTCGTAGAAGAGCGCGACACCGTCGGACCAGTACGTCTCCGCACGGCCCGCGCGCACTCCCTGTCGCAGCTCATGGATTTTCCGTGGAAGCTGGTCCGCGGTCCCGGCCTCCGCGACGGTGTCCACGGCATGCCGGTGGAAGTCCTCGCAGACCACGTCCGGCTGGTCCTTGCCGCGCCGCAGCAGCGCGATGTGGAAGCCGCCGCGCACCACCCGGGCCAGCCCGGCCGCCGTCTCGGCGTCCGGCCGGTCGGCGTAACGGCAGAGCACCGGCACGGTCTCGTACGCCAGAGAACGCAGGTCCTCCTCCGTCGGTACGGGTACCCGCAGTCCGTCCTCGCAGTCGACGATCTCGGCGCGCATGGCGGCGCTCCAGGCCCGGCTCCAGCGCGCTCTGCGCTCCCGGGCCTCGTCCTCCGACGCCGGCGGCTCGTGGTCCGAGCAGCGGACGACCACCGGACGTACGACGCCGAGCGGTGGCTCGTCGGCCGAGAGCTGCCAGCCGTCTACGTCCAGGCCGAGCAGCGCCTGGACGACGGCGACCTGGAGCACGGCGGGACTGTCCGGCTCGTCGCAGCGGCGGAACGCCTCGGTCAGCGAGGCGGTCAGCCTGGCCCGCAGCGCGTGGCCCGGCGTGCCACGACTGTCCTCGGCGACCGGCTGTACCTCACCGGTGTGCCGGGCGACACCGACGCGCCAGTCGTAGCTGTCCCGCTCCCAGCCGCGCGGCTCCAGCTCCAGCAGCACGAAGGGCCGCTCGCCGTCCCGGGGCCGCTCGCCGTACGCCGGTGCCGCGCGCCGCTGTTCACGGTCCGTACGGTGGCGGCTGGCGGACCAGAGCCGGGTGATCTCGTTGCGGAACTCCCGGGACAGCCGGTCGTCCGCGGTCCACTTCACCCATTTCCACAGCTCTTCCTCGGCGGAGGCGGTGGACTGGGTGACATACGGCCGCTCTGCGGCGATGACGCTCATGCAGTAGCGCAGCAGGAGTTCGAGCGCGGCCTCGCCGCCCCGGGTCTCGTACAGCGCGCCGAGCCCGTCGCGCCAGCTTCGCGGCGCCGGATAGCGGTCGACGGAATGGACGCCAGGCAGCCGCACGAGCAGATCGAGCAGGCTGTGCGTGCTCACGGGAGGCGGCAGTTTGGCGAGCGCGCCGAGCAGGATGACGCGCTGCTGCGGGCTGAGCGCGCGGTCGGCGCCCGCGCCCAGTCCGCTCTGCACATCGGTCCAGGTCCAGCCCCGGCCCACCCGGCTGGTGTGCCGGTCCGCGTGATAGCGGTCATGGGCGTGGAAGACGGCCTGGTAGTCGTCGTCGGACTCGGCCCCGGCCATCGCGCCGGGCACCGGCAGCGAACGCAGCCGCTCCACGCCGATGGAGGTCCCGCCCATCCCGCCGACAAGCTGCGACTTCAGGACGCCGACCACCTCGCCGCGGGTCAGATCCACGGTCGGTCCGCCGGAGACGCCCGGCGGGAGTACGTCTCCGCCGAGCCGCATCTGCTCGTCGGGATCGGCCCATCCGCCGACGGTGCCCTGCACCGCGCACTGGCCGCTGAGCCGCTTCAGCCTCCCGCCGACCTCGGTCCAGCCGGAGTAGAGCACCTGTCCGCCGCCGAAGAAGGCGGCGGGCCGCTCGGTGACATACACACAGGCGTGTTCGACGGGCCTGCCGAGCCGGACGAGCGCGAGATCCGGGGCCGGCCAGCCTCCGCTCATCACAGGCAGCCGCCCGCCGGTGTCGTGGGACGCCTCGGGAAGCGCCGCGACCACGGTGCCCGACACCGAGGTCTCACCACTGCCGGGACCGGTCTCGAAGATCACTGTCACTTCCCGCCCCTCTCCCCGCATCGCCACATGCGCGCATGTGAGGACCCAGCTCGGGGCGATGAAGAAGCCGCTGCCCAGAAAGCCGCCGGATCCGTCGCCGGGTCTGTCTGAGGCATACCCGTGCTCCGGGCCATGGATGCGCACGGTGGCCGCCATGACGAGGTCCACCAGCGCACGGCGGGTGTCGTCCGAGGCGCCCGGTGCGCCCCGGCCGAACCCGTCGATCACGGTCCGCTCCCGGCGGGAGGCGTGGGCCCGTCCGGCCGGTCGGGCGGTGGCGCGGGCCAGGCCGCGGCCTGGGTCGGCACCAGCGGTCCCGGCAGATCGGCCGGCGGCCCTCCGTCGTTCCAGGTCAGAGTGACCTTGATCGCGCCCTTGGCCTCACCGTCCGCGAGCAGTCCGACGACCTTGCCCGACTTGGCGGTCAGCTCGATGCCGAATTCGATGCTGACCTCGTCGGGCCGTACCGCGCGCAGCGGCCCGACGAGTGACCGCGCCACGCTGGTCACCACGCCTTGCAGGCTTTCGACGCGCGCCTGTACCTGTTCGGCGAATCCGGTGTCCGAGAACTCCAGGCCGCCGGAAGGGCGGTTCAGTTCCTCGGCGCCGGAGATCCGGGCCCACACCGGTGTGCCGTCCGGCATCTCGATCCGCGTGATACGGGCCTCACCATCACCCATGACACTCCCCGTTCCCCCAATTCCCCGCAGGCTAGCGGCAGTACCGTGCCGAAGCGAGGTTCATGGATCAGGACGGCGGTTCGCGTCCGGGCGGTTCTCGGCGGCCGTACGGTGCCTCCGCCCGGCCTCCGCACGGCCCTCACCAGGCATTAGGCTGATTCCATGTACTTCACCGACCGTGGCATCGAGGAGCTGGAGAAGCGGCGCGGCGAGGAGGAGGTCACTTTCGAGTGGCTGGCCGAACAGCTGCGTACGTTCGTCGATCTCAATCCCGACTTCGAGGTCCCGGTCGAGCGCCTCGCCACCTGGCTGGCACGGCTGGACGACGACGACAACGAGGACTGACGAGGACTAGGCCGACGAGCAGGCGCGGCTGACGCCGTCGGCCGCCGTCGGCGAAGACCGGCCGGACGTATCGCCGCGGCCCATGTCCGCACGCGATCAGTGGTGCCTCCGAAGCGCGGCCCGGAGCCGGTCGACGCGCCGGACGCGTGCGTCCTGATCCGGACATTCGGCGCTCCTTCCGACCTTGACTTCCCACAACCGCGATATATCGTGTTGTTCAGGAGATGCGATATGTTGCGTCATGGCCGGCCCAGGGAGGTCAGCACCATGGCAGAGTCAACGTGGGAAGTCGCTGAGGCGAGGAAGCTCACCTTCGACGACCCGGTGACGGCGCTCGATGTGCGCATCGTCAACGGGACGGTGAACATCGTCGGCACGGACGAAGCCGTGCTGGCGGAGCAGGGCGGCGCCCGGCTGGAGATCTCCCAGGTCGAGGGCCCGCCGCTGATCGTGACCCAGAGCGGTTCGACCATCACGGTCGCTTACGAGGACCTGACCTGGACGAGCCTCCTCAAGTGGCTCGAACACAAGGGCCGGCACCGCAGCGCGGTCGTCTCTCTCGCCGTGCCCGCCGGGACGGCGGTCGAGGTCGGAGTGGTCGGCGCCGGAGCCGTGGTCTCCGGAGTGCGAGGACGTACGGAGGTCCGCGGGGTCACCGGCGACACCACGCTGGTCGGTCTGTCGGGCACGGTCCGGGCCGACACCGTCTCCGGCAGTCTGGAGGCCCAGGCGGTCACCGGAGATCTGCGCTTCCACTCGGTCTCGGGCGATCTGACGGTCATCGACGGAGCGGGGTCGTCGGTACGGGCCGACTCGGTCAGCGGTGACATGGTCATCGACCTGGACACGGCGGGCAGGCCCACGGACATCAAGCTGACCACCGTCTCCGGCGAGGTCGCGATCCGGCTTCCACATCCCACGGACGCGCGGGTCGAGGCGAACACCGCGAGCGGGTCCGTCTCCAACGCCTTTGACGATCTGCGGGTCAGCGGACAGTGGGGCGCGAAGAAGATCACCGGCACGCTGGGAGCGGGCACGGGCACGCTGCGGGCGACGACGGTGTCCGGCTCGATCGCGCTGCTGCGCAGGCCGGCCGGGAAGGACGAACCGCGCGACCTCGTCCCGACACCTGCCGACACGAAGGAGCTCTGACATGCCTCCGGTCTTCGCCCACGGCCGTCTGCGGCTCTATCTGCTCAAGCTCCTCGACGAGGCGCCGCGCCACGGCTATGAGGTGATCAGGCTGCTGGAGGAGCGCTTCCAGGGGCTGTACGCGCCTTCCGCCGGCACCGTCTACCCACGGCTCGCCAAGCTGGAGGCCGAAGGGCTGGTCACACACGCGACCGAAGGCGGCCGCAAGGTCTACTCGATCACCGACGCGGGCCGCGCGGAACTGGCCGGGCGCAGCGGCGAGCTGGCCGATCTGGAGCTGGAGATCCGCGAGTCGGTCTCCGAGCTGGCCGCCGAGATCCGCGACGACGTACGCGGCGCGGCGGGCCGGCTCCGTAGCGAGATGCGCGCGGCGGCCTCCGAGAACCGGGGATCCTCCGCGCCCAAGGCCGATCCGGGAGCCGACTGGGACGGCGGCTTCGGCGACAAGGAGTCCTGGCGCGCGGCGAAGGAGGAGCTGCGGCGCGCGAAGCAGGGCTGGAAGGAGCAGGCCCGCCGGGCGAAGGACGAGTCGCGCCGGGCCCGCGAGGACGCGCAGCAGGCCCGCCGCCAGGCCAAGGAAGCCCAGGAGACGGCGCGCGAGGAGATGCAGCGCATCGCGAAGCAGGTCCAGGACCAGGTGCAGGGCCACTTCGCCCGCGGCGACTGGCCGACGGGCGTACGCGAGGGCCTGTCGGAGCTGGCCGGACAGCTCGGCGGTCTGGCGCGCGGCACGTCGTGGCCGCCGTACACCAAGCCGGATTCGACGGACACGACGGACACAGACACACACACGGACACGGACACGGACACCGACACGAACACGCCGAACGCCACCGCCGACGCCACGCCCGCCGACGCCACGCACACGGAGTCCGCCGCGGCCGGCTGGGCGAAGGACGCACCGGCGACGGGCGATCCGGCGCGGGATCTGGACCGGCTGCTGGACCGCTTCCGTGATGACATCCGGGACGCGGCGAGGGATCACGGAGTGACGGAGTCGCAACTGGGCGAGACCCGCCGTCATCTCTCCACGGCGGCCGCCCATATCGGCGCGCTCCTGCGCAGGCCCAGGCCCTGAGGAGACGCAGGCGCGGAAGGCGGTGTCCGGACGTACGGCGTGGCGCCCGGACAGCGCCTCCGTCATCCCGCCCGCGCCACGCCGAACACCGCCCGCTCCACCGTCCCGTAGGTCGCTCCGTGGTCCGCGAGCACCTCCGCCACCACGCCCGGACGCGCCGTCAGCGCCAGCAGGATGTGCTCGGCGCCGATGTGCCGGTCCCTGCGGCCCGCCGCGATCCGCAGCGCCTTCTCCAGCGTGCCTTTCGCCGCCGGTGAGAACCCGCGCCGTCCCGGCCACCACCGCTTCGGCCTCCCGCCGGCCAGCAGCGCGCCCTCTCCGTGCGCCTCCTCGACCTTCGAGACGATCTCTCCCAGGTCGATACCGATCCCGGCCAGCGCGTCCGCGTCCGCCGTGGACAGGCCACCGCGCCGCCGCGCTTCGGCGAGCGCGTTCACCAGCGACTCCCGCCGGTCGCCGATTCCCAGCGAGGCCAAGGCGAAGGACGCGCGTGTGCCCTCCTGGTCCAGCAGCGCCAGCAGCATGTGCTCCTCGGTGATCTCGTCCGCGCCGGTGCGCTCGGAGTGTCCGGCAGCGCCGGTGACCACACCGCGCGCGCCGTCCGTGAATCGTTCGAACATCAGTGCCTCCCATGCTTCTTGTGCGCGGCCTGCCGGCTGACGCCCAGCGCGTCCGCGATCTCCTGCCACGACCAGCCCTGATTCCGCGCGCCGCGCACCTGTACGGCTTCGAGCTGCTCCAGCAGCCGCCGCAGCGCGGCGACCGCCCTCAGCCCGACCCGGGGATCGCGGTCACCCGCCCGCTCGGCGAGATCCGTTGCTTCGGTCATGGTGTCAATCTACGTTGACACGCTTCGCTCGTCAACCATGGTTGACAGACATAGAGTGGGCAGGTGATCGATTACCTCGCGGACGCTCCCGTGCCCGGGACGCTCGACGTCGACTGGCACGGCGACGCGCCTCTTCAGGCGCACGCCTACACCGAGCACACGCTGATCCTGCGTCAGAGCAAGTCGGTGCACTTCGAGGCGCCGTTCCTGTTCCTGCTCTTCGGGAACGACCGCGCACTGCTCCTGGACACCGGAGCGACCGCGGACGCCGCGCTCTTCCCGCTGCGCGCGACCGTCGACACGCTCATGGACGACTGGCTGCGGCGCCATCCGCGCCGGCCGGAGGCGGCGGCGTACGGACTGGTCGTCGCCCACACGCACGCGCACGGCGACCACATCGCGGCGGACGGACAGTTCGACGGCCGTCCTCACACCACGGTCGTCGGACCGGACCTCGACGATGTCATCGCGGCGTACTCACTGACCGGCTGGCCGGACGGGCTCGGTGAGCTGGATCTGGGCGGCCGCGTCCTCGATCTCATCCCGGGGCCGGGCCATCAGACGGCCGCCGTGGTCTTCCACGACCGCCACACCGGCCTGCTGCTGACCGGCGACTCCCTCTATCCCGGCCGCCTCTACATCTCGGACGCGACCGCGTTCACCCATACGGTGGACCGGCTGCTCGGCTTCTGCGCGTCCCGGCCCGTCACCCATGTCCTGGGCTGCCACATCGAGATGACCACCACTCCCGATGTGGACTATCCGCGCGGCACCGTCGACCAGCCGGACGAGCTGCCGCTCCCGCTCACCACCGGGCATCTGCGCACGCTGCGCCGGGCGCTGACGGAGACCGCGGGCCGACCGGGCTCGTACCCGTACGGCGACTTCATCGTCGTACACCAGAGCTCACCGTCCTGAGCGGCGCGAGCAGCCGGACAGCGGCCGGCCGGACCGGAGAGCGCTCAGGTCGTCAGCACGATCTTTCCGAAGAGATCACCCGAGGCCATCGTCTCGAAGCCCTCCCGCGCCCGGTCCAGCGGCAGCACCTCGTGGATCACCGGCCGTACACCCGTTGTCGCGCAGAACGAGAGCAGATCCTCCAGCTCGTCCTTGGTTCCCATCGTCGAGCCCACGACCTTCAGCTCCAGGAAGAAGATCCGGGTCAGCTCGGCGTGCGCGGGCCGGTCGCCGCTCGTCGCACCGGAGATCACCAGGGTGCCGCCGCGCCGCAGGCACTTGACGGAGTGCGACCAGGTCGCGGCGCCGACGGTCTCGATGACGGCGTCCACGCGGCCCGGCAGCCGCGCACCGGGCTCGAACGCCTCCAGAGCGCCCAGCTCCACGGCCCGCGCCCGCTTGGCCGCGTCCCGGCTCGTGGCGTACACCCGCAGTCCCGCGGCGCTGCCGAGCACGATCGCGGCGGTGGCGACCCCGCCGCCCGCGCCCTGCACAAGGACCGAGTCCCCGGGCCGCACACCGGCGTTGGTGAAGAGCATCCGGTACGCGGTCAGCCATGCGGTCGGCAGACAGGCGGCCTGCTCGAAGCTCAGCCCGGCGGGCTTGGGCAGCACATTCCACACCGGCACGGTGACCTGCTCGGCGAAGGTGCCCTGGTAGCGCTCGGTGAGGATCGACCCGTTCTCGCGCGGCCCGACCCCGTGGCCGGTCTGTCCGACGACGGAGTGGACGACGACCTCGTTGCCGTCCTCGTCGATGCCGGCGGCATCGCAGCCGAGGATCATCGGCAGCTTGTCCTCCGCCAGCCCCACGCCGCGCAGCGACCAGAGGTCGTGGTGGTTGAGGGAGGCGGCCTTGACGGTGACGGTGGTCCAGCCGGGACGCGCCTCGGGCGCCGGGCGCTCGCCCAGCTCAAGGCCGTTGAGAGGCTGGTCGCGATCGATACGGGCGGCGTAGGCGGCGAACATGACCTTGACCATAGGACGCGAACGGGACACGGCGGAACCCGTACGCGCGTCATGACGCGCGCCGTCCGGTACACGGCGGGCCGCGCCGTATCCCTCGTACGAGGGATACGGCGCGGCCCGTACGAACCACACCGGAGCGGCGGCGGTCAGCGCCGCGCGACACCCTCCGCGCGGGCCGCCGCGGCCACCGCGGCCGTCACGGCGGGCGCGACACGCTCGTCGAACGGCGACGGGATGACGTAATCCGCGGCGAGTTCGCCGCCGACCACGTCCGCCAGCGCGTTCGCCGCGGCGATCTTCATGCCTTCGGTGATCCGCGAGGCGCGCACCTGGAGCGCTCCGGCGAAGATCCCCGGGAAGGCCAGCACATTGTTGATCTGGTTCGGGTAGTCGCTGCGGCCGGTCGCCACGACCGCCGCGTACCGGTGCGCGATGTCCGGATGTACCTCGGGATTCGGGTTGGCCATGGCGAAGACGAACGCGCCGGGCGCCATCGAGGCGATCGCCGGCTCCGGGACCGTACCGCCGGACACACCGATGAAGACGTCCGCGCCGGACAGCGCGGACTCCAGCGAGCCGGAGAGTCCGGCCCGGTTGGTGATGCCGGCCAGCTCGCGCTTGACGTCGTTCAGATCGTCGCGGTCACGGCTCACGAGCCCCTTGCGGTCGGCCACCGCCACATCGCCGATGCCCGCCGCCAGCAGGAACTTGGCGATGGCGACACCGGCCGCGCCCGCGCCGGAGATGACGGCGCGCAGCTCGCCCAGCGTGCGCCCGGTCAGCTTCGCCGCGTTCCGCAGAGCGGCGAGCGTGACCACGGCCGTGCCGTGCTGGTCGTCGTGGAAGACCGGGATGTCCAGGCGCTCCTGGAGCTTGCGCTCGATCTCGAAGCAGCGCGGTGCCGAGATGTCTTCCAGGTTGACGCCGCCGAAGGAGGGCGCGAGCCGCACCACGGTCTCGACGATCTCGTCCGTGTCCTTGGTGGCGAGCGCGATCGGCACCGCGTCGACGCCGCCGAACTGCTTGAACAGGATCGCCTTGCCCTCCATCACCGGGAGCGACGCCTCCGGGCCGATGTCGCCGAGGCCGAGCACCGCCGTACCGTCCGTCACGACGGCGACGACCTGCGACTTCCAGGTGTAGTCGTACACCAGCTCGGGCTGCTCGGCGATGGCGCTGCACACCTTCGCGACGCCGGGCGTGTAGGCGAGGGACAGGTCGTCCTTGTCGCGCACCGGAACCGTGGCCTGAATGGCCATCTTGCCGCCGCGGTGGAGTGCGAAGGCCGGGTCGAAGGGGTCTTCCAGCCCGCTCTCCGTACCGTCGCCGCTCCGCGGAGGCGTGTCATGAGCGCTGCCGGGAGCGCTGTCGCTGCGAGGATTGACGATCTCCGCTGCCATGTTAAGTGACCCCTTAAGTCTTTCATCAGTTGAGGGTGGCCGCTCCTGGTCGAGGAGGGGTGGGCGCAACCGCGTCCGCGCCCCGCGTCGACGGTTGGCCCGTCCGCCAGGGGGATATACGTACGCGCGGGCGCGCCGCACACGCGCCCTGAGCCCCGGATGAGGGGTGTAATCGTCCTTCTTACCTGACGGACGCATCGTCCACGAGTCCAGATACTTACGGTGACAAGGCTCATAGCCGAAGAGTCCGACACTTCCGTTACACGGTGTGAATCAGGTTCAAAAGGCGAAATGGGCCGGAGATCCTCCGGCCGGAAGAAGGCGTTCCGAAAGATGGTCCGGTGTTGTCGGCCCAGCACATTGAAGTCGGGCGGTGTCCCGTTACCCGATTTTGACATGCCTGGTCCCCTGAATGGGTCAGTCCAAATGGCAGGATGCCCTAATCACACACGGTCGCGACACTCGAAGAGGCGTGCCCGACCACCTGGCAGCTCCCTCACCCGTCGGAGGACCCTGATCATGACCGCACGCTCCACCCGTCGTACGGCTGTCGCGAAATCCCGGATCGCCGCGGTGGGCGCCATCGCGGTCGCGGGCACCATGCTGCTGACCGCCTGCGGTGACCAGACCGACAGCGGCTCGAAGAAGACCGACAGCGCCGAGGCGTCCAAGGCTCCTCTCTTCGACCAGCTTCCCCAGGCGATCCAGGACAAGGGCGTGATCAAGGTCGGCTCCGACATCGCGTACCCGCCGGTGGAGTTCAAGGACAAGTCCGGCAAGACCGTCGGCATCGACCCGGATCTCGCCGAGGCGCTCGGCAAGCAGCTCGGTGTGAAGTTCGAGTTCGAGAACGGCACGTTCGACACTCTGCTGACGGGCCTGCGTTCGAAGCGGTACGACATCGCGATGTCCGCCATGACGGACACCAAGGACCGCCAGAACGGCGTGGACGGCGACACCGGCAAGAAGGTCGGCGAGGGTGTCGACTTCGTCGACTACTTCACCGCCGGAGTCTCCATCTATACGAAGAAGGGCGCCGACAAGGGAATCACCACCTGGTCGGACCTCTGCGGCAAGAAGATGGTCGTCCAGCGCGGCACCGTCTCGCACGACCTCGCCAAGGCCGAGAGCACCAAGTGTACGGAGGCCGGCAAGGGCAAGATCGCGATCGAGGCGTTCGACAACGACCTGGAGGCCCAGACCCGGCTGCGCGGCGGCGGCGCCGACGCCGGCTCCAGTGACTTCCCGGTCGCCGCGTACGCGGTGAAGACCTCCGGCGGCGGCAATGACTTCCAGCTCGTCGGCGAGCAGGTCGAGGCCGCTCCGTACGGTATCGCCGTGGCCAAGGGCAACGAGCTGACGAAGGCGCTCCAGTCCGCTCTTGACGCGATCATCAAGAACGGCGAGTACGACAAGGTCATCGCCAAGTGGGGCGTGGAGGCCGGTGCGATCAAGGAAGCCACGCTCAACGGTGGTTCCTGATCCGCTCCCGGCTCTGAAAGGCAACATCCGTGACTGTTGAGATCAACAAGCCGGACGGTCCCGGGGACGCGCCCCGGGACGCACCGCCCATTCCACCGGAGTCCATCAAGGCCATTCCGGTCCGGCACTACGGGCGGTATGTGTCCGCCGTCGTCGCCATCGGTGTGCTGGTCGCCCTCATCTACGCCTTCGCGAAGGGCGATGTGAACTGGGCGGCCGTCCCGGACTACTTCTTCGACGGCCAGATACTGACGGGCGTCAAGAACACCGTGATCATCACGGTGCTCGCGATGCTGCTCGGCGTGGTGCTGGGCATCGTCCTGGCGGTGATGCGGCTCTCCAAGAACCCGGTGACCTCGGCCATCGCGTGGTTCTACATCTGGTTCTTCCGCGGCACGCCCGTCTATGTGCAGCTCCTGGTCTGGTTCAACCTGGGCATCGTCTTCGAGTACATCAACCTCGGCCCGGTCTACAAGGACGAGTGGTCCTCGTTCATGACACCGTTCCTGTGCGCGCTGCTCGGCCTCGGGCTCAACGAGGCGGCGTACATGGCGGAGATCTGCCGGGCCGGCCTCCAGTCGGTCGACGAGGGCCAGACGGAGGCGGCGCACGCGCTGGGCATGAGCCATGGCAAGACGCTGCGCAGGATCGTCGTGCCGCAGGCGATGCGGGTGATCGTGCCGCCGACGGGCAACGAGGTCATCAACATGCTCAAGACCTCGTCGCTGGCGGTGGCCGTGCAGTACACGGAGCTGTTGCGGGCCACGCAGAACGTGTCCCAGACATCGGGCGCCACCGTGGAGATGCTCTTTCTGGCGGCGGTCTGGTACATGATCCTGACCTCGGTGCTCAGCATCGGCCAGTACTACCTGGAGCGTTACTACGCGCGCGGATCGAGCCGCAGCCTGCCGCCGACGCCGTTCCAGCGCATCAGAGTCAATGTGCTGTCCCTCGGCCGGCCCAAGGGAGGCATGGCATGACCCAGATGGTGAAGGCCGAGGGCGTCCACAAGTCCTTCGGCACCGCTCATATCCTCAAGGGCATCGATCTGGAGGTCGCTCCGCGTGAGGTCTTCTGTCTGATCGGCCCGTCGGGCTCCGGCAAGTCGACCTTCCTGCGGTGCATCAACCACCTGGAGAAGATCAACGCCGGCCGGCTGTCGGTCGACGGTGAGCTGGTCGGCTACCAGCAGAAGGGCGACAAGCTGTACGAGCTCAAGGACGGCGATGTCGCTCGGAAGCGCCGGGACATCGGCATGGTCTTCCAGCGCTTCAATCTCTTCCCGCACATGACGGCGATCGAGAACATCATGGAGGCGCCCGTCCAGGTCCGCGGCGAGGCGAAGGCCGTGGCGCGCGCCCGAGCGGTGCGGCTGCTGGACCGGGTCGGCCTGGCCGACAAGGCCGCCAGCTATCCGTCACAGCTCTCCGGCGGCCAGCAGCAGCGGGTGGCGATCGCCCGCGCGCTGGCCATGGAGCCGAAGCTGATGCTCTTCGACGAGCCGACCTCGGCGCTGGACCCGGAGCTGGTGGGTGATGTCCTCGACGTCATGCGCGACCTGGCCCAGGACGGCATGACGATGATCGTGGTCACGCACGAGATGGGTTTCGCGCGTGAGGTCGGAGACGCGCTGGTCTTCATGGACGACGGTGTGGTGGTCGAGTCGGGCCATCCGCGCGACGTACTGACGAACCCTCAGCACGACCGGACGAAGTCCTTCCTTTCCAAGGTGCTGTGACGCCGGTGAGGGGCGGTGCGGACGGATCCGTACCGCCCCTCACCGTATGCGCGAGGGGGTTCGTTGCCACGGTTACGCCAGCTCGTACGACCGCGCCGGCCGGCTGACCCGGCGCGGCGGGCCGGAGCGGCAGGGCTACTTCAGCGCGAGGACGAGGGAGTCCGAGGGCGAGGACCAGACCGCTCGCGCCTCACCGAAACCGGCCTCGCGCAGCGCCCGCGCGTGCCAGTCCGCGGACGGTGTGTCGCCGTCCGCGTGTTCGCCGTAGATCTTGAAGCGCTCGGCGGTGGGCCCGGCGAGGACCGGGTCCTTGGCGGCCAGATCCCACCAGTCCGCCCAGTCGAGGGCGCCGGCGGCCCTGGCGCTGTCCATCCTGGCGTGCCGGTGGGCCCGCTCCGCCGCGTTGATCCGCGGAGTGCTCTCGTCCTTCATGTGGTCGGCGTTCATGAACACGCCGCCGTCCCCGACCAGCCCGGCGAGCTGCCCGTACAGCGCCTTCAGCGGCTCGCTGTGCAGCCAGTGCAGCGCGGTCGCGGTGAGCACGGCGTCGTACGAGGTGTACGGCAGCAGCGCCGTCCAGCCCGGGTCCTTCAGATCAGCGGTCAGGAAGCTCACGCGCTCGTCTCCGGCGAAGTATCCGCGGGCGATCGCCAGCAGCGCCGGGTCGAGATCGACGCCGGTGCTGGTCGCGCCGGGAAACCGGCGGAGCAGCCTGTCCGAGATACTCCCGGTGCCGCAGGCCAGGTCCAGCACCCTCGGCTCCGGGCCCGCCACGGCCTCGACCATGTCCAGCATCACCCGGAAGCGCTCTTCGCGGTCGGGCATGTACCACTCCTGCTGGCGGTCCCAGCTCTCCTGCCAGCTCCGCCAGTCGGCCGCCGCCGACAGACCGGCTCCCGCGCTCGCGTCCGGACCGACCGTCTCGGCCGCCGCACCGGCCCCCGACTCACTCATCGAAAACTCCCACTCAGTAATACCCTAGAAGTGCCACCAGCCATTACAGCAAACCCTAGACCGAAGCCGTAAGGACTACAAGTGGAACTGGCCTCTTACTCGGACTCCGCCGTACGCCTGGTCAACACCGAGGAGCCGGCCCGCGGCACGGACACTCTGACCTCGGTCGATGCCGTCCGTGCTCTCTTCGGCCCCAACTCCCAGGCGGCCCGCCGCGCCACCGACGCGGATGTCACCCGTTTCCGGTCGGTGCGGGCCCGGCTGCGCGCGGTCTTCACCGCGGCCGACTCCGGCGAGGCCACCCAGGCGGTGGATCTGCTCAACTCGCTGCTGCTGGAGTTCCCGGTCAGCCCGCAGATCTCCGGCCATGACTTCCTCGACGACGACGGCTGTCCGCGCTGGCACATGCACCTCGCGGACCATCCCTCCAACGCCACGGCGGGATACGCGGCGACCGCCGCCATGGGGCTCGCCTTCCACCTGACGGAGTACGGCGTCGACCGTCTCGGCCTCTGCCAGGCAGCGCCGTGCCGCAACGCCTATCTCGACACCTCGACCAACCGCTCGCGCCGCTACTGCTCGGACCGCTGCGCGACCCGCGCCAACGTCGCGGCCTACCGGGCCCGCAAACGCCTGGAGACCGAACGTTCCGCCAGTACCGGCCGCAGCGCGGACACCAGCCAGGAGGCGACCGCGCGCGCCGACCGCTGATCGCCCAGCGGCCGGTAGCGCGCCCTGACCCGTCCCAGCAGCAGCTCCTCCGGCACGGCGCCGAACACCCGGCTGTCGCCTTCGGCTCCGGGATTGTCTCCGAGCACCCACCAGCCGCCGTCGCGCCGCTCCACCAGCCGCTTCACGATGAGCAGGTCCTGTTGCAGCGGATGCTTCAGCACCGCCACATCGCCCGCCTTCACCGGAGCGCGGTACTGCACGAGGAGCTGATCGCCATGTCTGAGCGTCGGATACATGGACGGACCCATCACCTCGGCGATCCCCAACCGCACTCTCGGCTCCCGCCCCTGTTCCGTCATCCGGCACCTCCCGGCCCCACCGTATGTTCCGCCACCAGTCTCATATTCACCCCGGACTTTTGTCCTAAGCCTCAGGACCTGTCCGCGGAATCCTCCGCCGGGCTCGCGGCGCACGGCGCGGACGCTCGCCATCGTGCCGGAGCCGGCCGAGCGCCTCTCCGTACTGGGCTGATCCTCCGCCTCGCGATCACACACACCGCGAGACATCAGCCGGAGCGGGCCCGGCCCGCCGGGCGGACGACACCTTTTGTCGGACAGGGCCAAGGGGGCCCCCGCGAAATCAGGCTTCTCACGGAGTAATGTCCCACCTGAGAAGACGATCACGAGGAAGGACAGCTCCATGCTTTCCCGCCTGTTTGCCCCCAAGGTGAAGGTCAGCGCCCACTGCGACCTCCCCTGCGGTGTATACGACCCGGCCCAGGCCCGCATCGAGGCCGAGTCGGTCAAGGCCGTCCAGGAGAAGATGCAGGGCAACGACGACGCCCACTTCCAGGCGCGCGCCACGGTCATCAAGGAACAGCGCGCAGAGCTCGCCAAGCACCATGTCTCGGTGCTGTGGAGCGACTACTTCAAGCCGCCGCACTTCGAGAAGTACCCGGAGCTGCACCAGCTCGTCAACGACGCCCTCAAGGCGCTGTCGGCTGCCAAGGCCTCCAAGGACCCGGCGACGGGCCAGAAGGCGCTGGACTACATCGCCCAGATCGACAAGATCTTCTGGGAGACCAAGAAGGCTTGACCGGGGCCGGGCCACCAGGCCCGTGTTCACGGGTCGCACCGCCCGCTCTGTCCGCACCCGGACCGCGGACCGCCGAGAACGGCGGCCATGCCGGTCCGGGTGCGGTCGTCTCGGCCCCTGACAACGCGCCCCAGGGCCCCCGGGACGCCGCACTCTCCGGTCGACGAAGGAGCACCCACCGTGGCCCAGCCGACAGCCGACGACCAGCCCGAAGCCCTCAAGCCCGCGCTCGAATCCATGACTCTGCTGGTCGCCGCCGTCATCGTCCACGACAGGGCCGCCCATCGCGTGGTCCTCCTCCAGCGCGGCCAGAACGCCAAGTTCGCCCAGGGCAAGTGGGACCTGCCCGTCGGCAAGAGTGAGCCCGGCGAACCCATCACGGAAACGGCCGTACGCGAGCTGTACGAGGAGACCGGCCTGACCGTGAAGCCGGAGTCCCTGAAGGTCGCCCACCTCATCCACGGCGCCTGGGGCGTGGAGGCGCCCAACGGCTTCCTCACCGTCGTCTTCGCCGCCCACGACTGGACCGGCGAACCCGAGAACCGTGAGCCGCGCAAGCACGTCCAGGTTTGTTGGGTCGATACCGACGCCATCCCCACGGAATTCGTGGACACCACCGCCAGTGCCCTCAAGCGCTACCTCGCGGGTGGTCCGGAAGTCTCCCTCGACGGCTGGCGGTAGAACGCCGGCGCCCCTCATGGTCTGGAGGGACCTATGGTGAAGGTCCTCCTTCGCTTCCGTGCGGCCGCGTCAGCTCCAGCCACCGCCGGCGAGGAGCCCGGCGGACCCGGCGCGCCTCCGGTGGCTCCGGGTCAGGCCGGTTGCAGGACGAAGTCGTATTCGGCGTGCAGGTAGGGCACTTCGAGCGTGGTTCCGTCGGGCGCGACTCCGGCCGGCCGTTCGGTGAACCTGACGATCAGCGCGTCCTTCGTGCCGAAGACCACATCGCTGTCGAGATACTCGCTGTCCTCCTGGAACAGATGGGTGATCAGCTTCTGGTACGCGGGCTCGTCGATCAGGAAGTGCACATGCGCGGGACGGAAGTAGCTGATGTCGGTCTTGCGGATGAGATCGCCGACCGGGCCGTCCATGGGGATGGCGTATCCGCGCGGCGCGATGGTGCGGATGCAGTAGGTGCCGTCCTCCCGCGTCCGGTACTTCGCCCGCAGACGGGCCTCGTCGATGGTCGGAAGCTGGGATTCGTAGGTGCCGTCGGCGTCGGCCTGCCACGCGTCGAGGACGGCGTGGGCGAGTGGCGTGCCGTCGAGGTCGGTGACCTTGCCGGTGATGAACAGCGGTGTTCCCGGGATGCCGTCCGACATGTCGAAGCCGTACGGCGCGGCGGGCGAGCCGTCGATATGGAACGGCCCGAGCACGGTGGCGGGAGTCGCCCCCGCCGAGGATTGGTTGTTGAGCTGCACCACGAGCATGCTCAGCCCGAGCACGTCGGAGGTCAGGATGAACTCCTGACGCTTGTCGTCGCTGATCCGGCCGACCGCCGTCAGCCACTCGATCGCGGCCATCCATTCGTCTTCGGTCAGCCGCACTTCCCGGGCGAACTCGTGCAGGTGACGGACGAGCCCGGTCATCAGCTCCGCCAGGCGTGGCGAGTGGGCGGTGGCCCAGCGCTGGACGGCAAGGTCGGTGATGTTGTCCTCGTCGACAAACATGGTTGCTCCCTGGTGTGCCTTGCGGGTGTGGTGACGACCGTTGTGTGGCTGGTTCCTGTCGAGCGCGGTCGGCCCGTTGACGGCGGAGCGTGGGCGCCGTCGGTGTCGCGCTCGTCGGCGAGTGCGACACACGGGTGCGGCGGTTCCCGGGCTGCTGTCTGCCGCAGGACGGCGCGACGTCAGTCGGTGCGGCCTTCTTCGCCGCCTTCTTCGGTGAACGGCTCGGGGACGAAGGGATCCGGCGGGACCGAGGCGTTGTTGAGGTCGACGGAGAGAAAGACATCACGCGCGACCGGGTGACGGATTTCCTCGGCGAGCTGCCCGATCAGTCCGGCGGTACGGGCCAGCAGCGCGAATCCGCGCAGCAGCGGCAGCGGCAGGCCGAGGTCGGCGAGCGCGGCGCCGCAGACTCCCGCTCCGTTGAGCGGCAGCGTCTTGCCCAGCACCGTCGGATGTACCCGGCCGATGGCGGCGAACAGCGACAGGTGCGGACCGAACAGGCCCTCCTCCGTCGCGATCCGCATCAGCCTCGGCGTGCGCGGATCGCCCGTCTTGTGCACGTGATGCCCCAGCCCCGGCACGAACTTCCCGGTCTCGCGCCGCTGCCGCACCGTACGCAGCGCCACCTCGTCCCAGCCCGTCTCGTCACGCGGCACGGCGCCGCCCAGCGACTCCAGCACGTCGTGCAGGAACCTGCCGGTGTCCTCGGTGACTCCGAGGAATCTCGAACCGCCTCCGAGCAGGCCGGCCGCGAGTGCGCCCTGGACGGAGTCCGGCGCGGACAGATATGTCAGCCGGGTGACGATGGCGGTGGGCGTGAACCCGTGGTCGGCCAGCGCGGCGAGGACCGCCTCGAAGACCCGTGTCTCGCCGGTGCTGGGCCGCCGCTGGGTGGCCAGCCAGAACGCCAGCTCGCCGAAGCCCACCGAGCCCATGATGTCCTCGGCCAGGTCATGACCGAGCAGAGTGATGGTCTTCAGGTCGGACGCGCCCAGGGCCGTGGGATAGACGGGCCCGCTCTTCGGCTCAGTCACGGCCTTCCTCCTCGGGTTCGGACAGCCACGCGCGGAGCTCGTCGCCGTGTTCGTCGAGCGCCGGCGGCGGCATCCGATAGGCGGCCGGGGTGGCGGAGAAGCGGATCGGGTGGCGGGTGGTGGGTACCGCGCGCTCGCTCTCGCCCACCGTGACGACCGGTTCCAGCTCGAACCGCTCCGCCATGGCGAACCCGCCGTCGATGGTGTTGATCGGCCCACTCGGCACACCGGCCTCGACCAGCGCCTCGAACCATTCGTCGGCGCCGCGTTTGACGAGCTGCTCGACCAGGAGCGGCCGGAGCCGGTCGCGGTTGGCCGTGCGGTCGGCGTTGCGCGCGAAGAGCGGGTCGTCGGCGACCTCCGGAATTCCCAGCACCTCGCACAGCTTGCGGAACTGACCGTCGTTGGCCGCGGTCACGATGAGGTCGTTGTCCGCGGTGGGCAGCGGTTCGTAGGGAAACACGCTCGGGTGGGCGTTGCCCATCCGGTACGGCACGGTGCCGCCCGCGACAAAGGCCGAGCTGTGGTTGACCAGTCCGGTGAGCGCCGAGGAGAGCAGGTTCACCTCGACAAGCTGGCCTTCGCCGGTCGCGTCCCGGTGCCGCAGCGCCGCCAGGACGCCGATCGTGGCGTGGTTGCCGGCCATCACGTCGAACACCGAGATCCCGGCCCGGTAGGGCGGCCCGTCCGGGTCGCCCGTAAGGCTCATCAGTCCCGAGATGGCCTGCACCATGAGGTCATAACCGGGCACATGGCGACCCGCGCCGGAACCAAAACCCGTGATCGACGTGTAGACGACGCCGGGGTTGTCGCGGCGTACGGCCTCGAAGTCCAGCCCGTACTTCGCCAGTCCGCCCGGCTTGAAGTTCTCGATCAGGACATCCGCGCGCCGGGCCAGTTCACGCGCGATCCCGGCGTCGGCCTCGTCGCGGAGATCCAGCGCGATCGAGCGCTTCCCGCGGTTGATCCCGAGGTAGTAGGTCGAGACACCATCACGCACGGGAGGCGTCCAGGTCCTGGTGTCGTCACCGTTCGGTCCCTCGACCTTGACGACGTCGGCTCCGAGGTCGGCCAGCAGCATCGTGGCGTACGGCCCGGCGAGTATGCGCGAGAAGTCCGCCACCAGCACTCCGGAAAGTGGCCCCGCGACACCCGACGGAGCGGTTGTGTCGCTCTCTGACATCGAGCTTGCCTCTCTGTCTGATCAGCCTGTCCGATCAGCCTGTCCGATCAGCCTGTCCGATCAGCGGACGACTGTCCGTTGAGGCAAGTCTGAGTCGCGGACGGCGGAAACGTCAAGATGTCGTGGCCGCGCTCGACGGCCGGGCCCTGTCCGGTGCCGACTCAAGCCGCGCGAAGTCCACACTGATCTCGCCCGCGGCTTGCAGCAGTAGCGGCAGATACTCGTTGAGCAGCACGTCCACCGAGGTCTCGGCGGCGTGCGCGTTGACGTTGACGCTCGCGACGACGCGTCCTGATCCGTCGCGCAGCGGCGCGGCCACCGACCTGATGCCCCTCGCCAGTTGTTCGTCCGTCATCGCCCAGCCGCGCGCGCGGACCTCCCGCAGCTCCGCCTCCCACTCACCGCGATCGGGCCGCCATACGGGAACCAGGCCCGACCGGCTCGGCTCGGCGAGGGTCCGGGCCGCCTCCTCCGGCGTCAGCGCGGCCAGCAGCACCTTGCCGAGAGACGTCTGCAGCGCGGGAAACCTGGTGCCGATCTGCACGGCGAGCGTGACGATCTTGGGCACGGACACCCGGGAGACATAGACGATGTCCGAGCCGTCGAGCTGCGCGATCGAGCAGGACTCATTCGTACGCTCGACCAGCCACTCCAGGTGCGGCCGCGCCACGTCCCACAGTCCCGTCGAGCGGACATAGGCGACGCCGAGTTCGAGCACGCGGGGCGTGAGCGCGAACCCGCCGGCCTGTTGCCGCACGTATCCCAGCTCGGCCAGGGTGAGCAGGATCCGGCGCGCGGTCGGCCTGGCCAGTCCCGTCGCGTTCGCCACATCGGTCAGCGACATCACCGGGCGCCGGGGCTGGAACGCGGTGATCACCTCCAGTCCTCGGGCCAGCGCCTCAATGAAATCGGGCCCGGTTCCTTCGCGCGGCATGGTGTCTCCTCTTGAGCTGTGGCTGCGACGGCCAGGCCTGGCCCTCGTCCGTTGTACGGACGACTCAGGTGCCGTACTTTCCGCAGCATATGACGGCCTGGCAGCGTGCGGATCCGCCGAAGGAATCGACTGCGACCGGGGTGCGGACGGCTGGAAGCAGATGTCACACCAATGCGATGACGGCTTCGGTATTGACATCGCTGTTCAGCGTAATCACTATCGTCGGCAGCCGCATTGACCGCTGTGCGGATGATCGTCCAAAAAGGAGATCAGTGATGAGTCGGCCCACCGAATTCGTGCCAGGACGGCCCGTCGTCTTCCGTGGCGGCACCGTGCTGCCCATGGACCGTGCGCGTCAGGTGCTCACCGGCACCGATGTGCTCGTGGTCGACGACCGGATCGCCGCGGTCGGTCCACGGCTCGCGGTCCCGGACGGGACGGCGGAGATCGATGCCACGGACGGCATCGTGATGCCGGGCATGATCGACACACATCGGCACATGTGGCAGACGGCGATGCGCGGCTACGGCGCCGACTGGACGATCAGCCAGTACTTCGTCTGGTTCTATCTGGAGCACGGCAAGAACTTCCGGCCCGAGGACGTGCGCGCGGGCAACCGCCTGGCCGCGGTCGAGGCCCTCGACGCCGGCGTGACCACGGTGGTCGACTGGTCGCACGGGCTCCAGACGGTGGACCACGCGGAGGCCGCGGTCGACGCGCTGCGCTCCGTGCCGGGCCGGTTCGTCCTCGCCTACGGCAACATCCAGCAGGCGCCGGCGGAATGGACCTCGGCGCCGGAGTTCCGGGACTTCGCGCGCCGCCACATCGACGGCGACGACCTGCTCGGCTTCCAGCTCGCCTTCGATGTCACGGGCGATCCCGCGTTTCCCGAGAAGCCCGCCTTCGAGGTGGCGCGGGAACTGGGTGTCGCCGTCACCACTCATGCCGGGGTCTGGGGTGCCACCAACGACGACGGCGTCCGGCTGATGTACGAGAACGGATTCATGACGCCGGAGACCGTGTATGTGCACGCGTCGACGCTGTCCGCGGACTCGTACCACCGCATAGCGGCGACCGGCGGCTCGATCTCGGTGTCGACGGAGAGCGAGCAGAGTGCCGGCCAGGGCTATCCGACCACCTGGGCGGTCCGCTCGCACAACATTCCCGTGTCGCTGTCGATGGACACCAGCGTGTGGTGGAGCGGCGACCTGTTCTCCGCCATGCGCACCACACTCGGCGCCGACCGGGCCCGCGAGCACCTGGAGGCCCATGCCCGGGGCGAGACCGTCACACACTGCGCGCTGCGCGCGGACCAGGTCGTGGAATGGGCGACTCGTGGCGGTGCCCGCGCGCTCGGCCGCGAGCACGACCTCGGCAGCCTCGAAGTCGGCAAGAAGGCCGACATCGTGCTGCTGAAGAACGACCGGTCGCCGGTGTCCTTCCCGCTCCTCAACCCGTACGGGCACGTCGCTTTCCAAGCACAGCGCGGCGATGTCCACACCGTGCTCGTCAACGGCCGGGTGGTCAAGCACGAACATCGCCTGCTCGGTGTCGATCTGGCCGCCGTGCGCCGCGAGGCCGAGCACACGGTCGGCCATCTGCGGTCGGCCCTGGGCGAGGAGGAATGGCTGAAGGGGATGAACCCCGACATCCCCGAGTCGAAGGTCCTCGACAATCCCTACACCTACACCGACTACCGCAGCGCGTCGACGCACAGCAGGTAAAGCCAGGAGGTTCCTTCTGTCCGCACCCGGACCGTCATGGCCGTCGAGAACGGCGGCCATGACGGTCCGGGCGCGGCCGTTTTCCGGAGAGAGTCCGTCGCCGGCCGGACTCCCGCCGGCCGGCGCCCTCCCGACAGCGACCCGGCGCGGCTGAAGCTCCTTCGAGGTTCTCCGACCGGCCTTCACCGGTGGCCGGCCGCCGCCGCGGCAACAGCGCGTCACACGTTCCGGATGTCTTGAGCGATGAGATCAGCTCCCGGTCGGCCCGGCCGCCCGGAGAGCCCGAGCCCCGTCGAGCACGAGCGCCCGCGGGCCTCAAGTCCCTTGCGGAAAGGCAGCTATGCTGCCGCTCAGCCGAGACCCGACAGCCCCCACCGACCTGGGACGACTCCGCTCCGAAGCGATAGACGATCTTGCGCTGAGACCCGGCCTCCCGGCACCCGGCACAGCAGGCGGCCTCCTCGGCGACCGACGATCGGATCGATCTCATCAGCTCTATGACTCATGGAAAGGTGCGACCTGTGCCACCTGAAATTGTTGGGCGCAAAGGTCCTCTTACTGGACAGCGCTTTCCCGTCGGAGACACACCGATCACCTTCGGCCGCAAGAGCGACAACAGTGTGGTGATCGCCAGCGGAAGCGCCTCACGCTTTCACGCGGAGATCCTTCAGGAGGACAACGGCTACGTGCTGTACGACCGCGGAAGCAGCAACGGCACGCTGGTCAACGGAGTCCGTGTGACCTCGCATGTACTCCGGCCCGGCGACCTGATCACCGTCGGCGACGAAACATTCTGTTTCGAGGCGGCCGACGCGATGGAGACGATCATGGATCTCGCCATGATCGAGTCCCTGATGGCATCCGCCGCGGCCGATGAACCGGGGCCGGTCCTCAAGGTCACGGTGGCCGGCGGCGGTCCCGTCGGACTGAGTTTCGCTCTGCTGCTCGAACAGCTCATGGGCCGGCGAGTGGCCATTACGGTGTACGACGGCCGCTGGACTCAGGACGGGTCGCAGATCGTATGGAAGAACCAAGGGCAGGGAAATGTCAGGCGGCAGCAGGTCGTCACGGTCCAGAGTCGCCAATATCTGAATCTCCCGGAGGAGGTACAGGCGCGGTTGTTCAGCGCCGAGTCGTATTCCGAGATGTGGCCGGCCGGTCCCGATTCGATTCGCGGCTACAGTCCGCGCAACATTCGAATCGCCTATATCGAGGACAAGCTTCTCGAAATAGCGAACGAAAAAACCGGCCGTATCCGGCTCGTTCCCACCAAGTTTGACCCCACCGAACACCATGACACCGTGGTCAAGGACCATGTACTCGCCATCTGCGAGGGAGGACGTTCCCGCACACGCGAGCATTTCACCAGTAAGTTTGGCGTCGCCGATAAATCAAGCTACTCCCTGGACGGTCAGCACATACAAGATGTCGTGCTGGGCCTGCGCGTGAAGTCCGAGCTGTCGGACCCCATGACCGTCCTGCTGACCGTCGCCCAGAATCGTTTCCTGCTGAACGCACTGCGCGGCGAGGGCTTCCTCAATATGCGCCTCACCGATGACGAGGCCAAGGAAGTCGTCGGGATCGATCCCGTGCGGCATGTGTTCGAAGACTGTATCGCTTCGCGGCCCTGCGTGATGGGACGGGACGATCATGGTGACTTCCACTGCTCGACCCACAGCACGCTGTTTCTGCCCGCCCTGGTCAAAGGCTCGGCATTGTGGAAGCGCGTACGGGAAGGGCTGGCCTTCTTCGGTGTCTCCGAGGAGAACCTGAGCGCCGTGACCGCGTTCCGGCTGGATATGGTGCAGCGGTCGCGATTCACCGCTCATCTCTATTCCGCGACCCCGACCACTCCGGGCACCTACGGATTTCTGCTCGGAGACGCGGCCAACGCCATCCACTTCTGGCCGGGACGCGGACTCAACAGTGGATTGGCGTCGGCCATCTCGCTGGCGCGGTCCCTCAGCGGCACCTGGAGCGGGAAAGCCTTCCGTGATGCCGACTTCGTCCGCCATGAAGCGGCGATGTCGATGCTCCAGTACCGGCACAAGAGCCGGGCCTGGAAAGCCATGGTCACCACGGATGAGCACGGGATCAGCTCCGCGATCAAGGACAAGATCGCGCAGAGCATCGAGGAGGCGATCCCGGAGGCTTTGGACAAGGACGCGGAAATCGACGCGCTCATGGAGCAACTGCGAGAGATCCGGGACCGCCTGTCGTCACGTATTTCCGGCATGCCCGATGACACAGCCCTCAGGGACCATCTGCGAACTCTGAAAAGCGAGACGTTGCGGACCTTGCGGGTGAGCGGAGCCTGGGACACATTGGTCGTCGGAGGTGAAGAGGTCGACATCGATATCTTCTACCGCCAGGACTCGCCGGTCCCGGCCTCCGCGGAAAAATCCCTGAGTCGCGACGGATAGGAATACGGCTCGTCGTCAGACGCGACAAATTGTCGGCGAACGACATTCGTCCGTCAAGGCTGTCCCGTGATCCCCGGCGCCCGCCGGGGATCACGGGACCGGGCTCAGGTGCTCCTGACCGATTTCGGGACAGCCACCCGAAGACCTGCGCAACGAGACAAGACCTGTACAACGAGACGGACCAGGTACCGAACCCCGGGATCCAGCCGTCCGCTTTCTCATCACTCTCGGTCACAGTTGCCGCACGCCTCTTCCCCGGCCGCGCCCGCCAACGCACGGCACGCGAAAGACCGGAGCCGATGATCCATCAGTCCTGTAGGCGGGCCGGACCGGGCCGCCGCCAACAGCGCCTTGTCAGGCCGCGTCCCATTCATGCGCACGGCCGCCGCGCCACTCCACCCACGTCGGGTCGTCGATCAGATCCCAGGCATCGGGCAGCCCCGCGCGGCGCAGAAACTCCACCAGGTCGCGGTCGTCATGCGCCAGACCGACGATCTGCCCTCGTACGGTCACCCGCCGACCGCCACTGGGAGACGGCCTGTGTACGACTATCGGCGCACCCTCCATCTCTCCAGAGTGCGACGCCCCGGTCACTCCAGCACGCCGAGAGTCGTGTCCGGCCGGAGGACGTGCGGAGCACGTCCGGTCCAGCGACGCCTGCGATCCTCCGCCTCGCGAACGCACGCACCGGACGGTGGCACATTCGCGGCCCGGCCCAGCCGCCACTCCTGGACGCGCCGAAGAAACCGCGGCGGCTTCGGGCGCGCAGGAGAAGGCAGGTATTCGTTCACATGTTCGAGTATAGGGGCAGGGCCGGGGCAACTTTCAGGTGAACCTCGGCAGCCAGCTCGCCCGGTAGTCCGGGTGGTCCGCGTGTTCCGCCGCCATGTTCCGGACGGCGAATCCGAGCCCGACTGCGCGGCCGGACGCGTAGTCGTGCACCGGCGTATCGGTGTCCAGCTCGGCCACCGCGGCGTACTCGTCCAGGACGACCCGGCTCGCCTCGATACGGCGCAGCGTGGACGCCGGGTGCTGACGGGCGATGTGCGTGTCATAGCCGCGCGTCTTCACGGCGAAGGCGATGCCGCCGAGTTCGTCGTGCACTTCTCCCGGCAGATCGGACGGACTCCACCAGGTGTCGCCGCCCGCCGCCTTCGCGATCTGTTCTTCCTCGTACAGCCTGGCGCGAACGAAGGCCACCATCGTCGCGTGGTCATTGGTCATCGGACCCAGCCCGTTGTCGCCGGGACGGCGGCCCGGAGCGCCGTCAGAGCGGCACCGGCACCGGCACCGACGCCAACACCGTCGTGACACGGCCTCGCACCGGCCGGCCGCACGGCATCCGTCGCTCCGGCTTCCGCGCGACCTCGCTCCCGCGAATCACCGGGCCACCTCCGGTGGTCGACTCCCCACAACGCCCGCCGCGCCATATCCCACGCCTCCAACTGCCCATGTCCTGATCGCGAGTTCCCTATGCCTGAGAACGGTACGCGGGCGGAGCGCTCCAGCCCTGACGACGCCGCCCAGTCACGCGAAGACCGATGATCGGACGAGTTCTTCTCCGCTCTCCGCCCGCGATCGGCGCGGCGGACAGCACGGACAGCACAGCACGGGCAGCGCGGCCGGAGGGCCGACGGTCCTGGCGCTCCTCCTCAGGCCGCCGGCGCGTGCAGCAGCGGGCTCTTGTGGCGGGTCAGCCACTGGCGGTAGTCCACCGCGCGCAAGGCCGCCTCCCGGTACGCGGCCTCCAGGTCCGCGAACACCTCCGCGCCGACGGACTCGTCCGAAAGGCCGGCGCCGTCCTGCCGCGCGCCCGGCCGCGAGAACAGCAGCAGCCGTACCGCCAGCGGATCGTCACGCAGCGGCCGGATCACCGTGTCGTCGCGCGGGTCCGCGGTGGGCTGGCAGGGCGCGACGGCTTCTCCGACCGCTATCAGTGACGCCGCCGTGAGGTAATCCCCGTGCAGAACCGGCGGGTTGAGCCCTGCCTCGCCCAGCACACGGCACAGCCCGTCCCATTCGCCGTCCACCGTCGGGTCGACCATCCAGCGGTCGTCGGCGAGATCGGCGAGCTCCACGACCGGGCTGGCGGCGGCCGGATGGTCGCTGGCCATGGAGATGAACTGCGGTTCGCGTTCCACCAGTACGCGTCTCTCCAGCCCGTCCGGGACGATCAGCGGGCAGCCCTCCACCTCGTGCACGAAGGCCACGTCGAGCCGGCCCGCGGCGGTGGCCCGCAGCAGCGCGTTGGCGGAGACGTCAACATGGAGCGCGATATCGGTGCCGGGCAGCCGGCGTCTGAGTCGGCGCAGCCAGCCGGCGAGCGCGCGGCTGGCCGTGGAACCGATCCGCAGCCGAGGCCCGTCGGCCCGGTCAGCGGCAGCCCGGGCCTCGGCGACGAGCGCGGCCATCCCGGAGACGAGCGGACGGGCCCGGCTCAGTACGGAGCGGCCCAGCGGAGTGGGTCGGCACCCGGTGCGTTCGCGGATGAAAAGCTCTGAGCCCAGGGAGTTCTCGATTCGCCGTAACTGCGTCGTCAGAGACGGCTGACTCATTCCCAGCTTTCGGGCCGCTTTGTGCAGACTGCCCGCTTCCGCAATGGCACACAGGACACGCAGATGCCTCACCTCCAGCTCCATGACCCGAGAGTAGAGCGGCCTCCTGAACCGCACCAGGTCCCCAAATCGCAGTAATTGGCTTGCCTTTGAAGAAAGCCGACCAGGGGGATGCGCTGGTGTTATCGGTGATTGACATCATCCGCACAGCGGCGAACTCGCCGAGACTCTCCGGTACCGAACCCGTTCACCGGACGAGTAGGAGCCCCCCACATGAGACACCCCAAGACGCTGATTTCCGCAATTTGCGGAATTGGCCTGGCATTTGCGACCGCGTTCAGCGTCGCACCCGTCACCACCGCCGCGGCCGCTGCCCCCACCAGCGCCGCCACCTCTTCGTACGCCGCCTTCAATGGCTCGAAGGCCGAGGCCGCCGGAAACAAGGCCTTCTTCGAGGCCGTGCTGAAGTCGGTCGCCGAGAAGCGCGCCGCCAACCCCGGCGCCCAGGCCGTCACCGTCGTCTACGACGCGTCCAACGCCCCGAGCTTCGCCGGCCAGATAGCCAGCAGCGCCTCGATCTGGAACGGCGCCGTCTCCAATGTGAAGCTGCAGGCAGGCGGCAACGCCGACTTCGCGTACTACGAGGGCAACGACCCGATCGGCTCGTACGCGAGCACCGACGGGCACGGCCAGGGCTATGTCTTCCTGGACTACGCCCAGAACCAGCAGTACAACTCGACCCGGGTCACCGCGCACGAGACCGGACACGTCCTGGGCCTCCCGGACCACTACTCCGGCCCGTGCAGCGAGCTGATGTCCGGTGGCGGACCCGGTACGTCCTGCCAGAACACCCAGCCCAACGCGCAGGAGATCGCCCAGGTCAACGCTCTGTGGGCGAACGGCCTCGCGGCCGCGCTCGCCAAGGTGTCCTGACCTCTCGTACAACGGACACGCGCAGGACGCCGGGCAGCGCACAGGCGGACCGCGCGGAAGGCACCTGACAGCGGCTCGACAGGGGCGCCCCGAAACAGCACCACGGGGCGCCCCTCCCCGTGTCCCCCTTGGTAACGTCTCTCGGTGGACTTCAGTACGGAGATCGGCGCATCGGCCCGGCGACCCGATCTCGGCCGGACCGTCGTGGGCGATTTCAAGACGCATTTCACGGTACGGGCCGACCGGACGGACACCGTCACCTCGCTCGGCGACTGGGCCGCCGCCCATGGGCTCCGGCTCACTCATACCGTCCTGGACCGCGGCCGGACGCCCTGCCGGCCGATACTCACCCTGTACGGCAGAGGCACCCTCGGCCGGCAGCGAAGCGACGCCGGGCAGTGCGCCGAGCGCCTCGCGCGGGCCGGGTTCGCGGTCGTCCGGACCAAGATCGAGGCGGCGCCGTGGAACGACGGCGTGCCGGGCACCGACGCCGAGGCCGCGGCGTTTCCCGCGCACTGCCACTTCGAGCACCACATCACGCTGCGGCTGCGGATCCCGTATGACACACAACGGCTCGCCGCCGTCGCCGAACGGCATCTCGCGCATGTCTCACGCAATGCGCGCCAGGCGCTGTCGGGCGGGGTCCAGGAGCGCTCGGTGACACAGCGGGCCCGCCGTGTCGGCAGACCGGCCGCGCGGGCCCGGCTGGACGCCCTGCTCGACGCGCTTGTCCCGGCCGGTTTCCAACCGGTGGACGTGGATGAGGAGTTCGTCCTCCACGACGACAATCCCGCGCTGGACAGCGGCTGGGCGGAGGAGTCGGTGGAGCGCTCTGACGGATGAACGGAGCCGCGCCCGGTGCCGGGCGCGGCACAGGGCCCCGACCGACGGGCCCGGACCGATGCATCCCGCCCGGCGCCTCGACGCGCGATGCCACCGGCCGCCGCGACGGGCCGCAGGTCCCGTCCGGACAGGGCTCAGGCCGCGCTCCGGCCCGCCGCGCCCGGCCTCACGGCGCTCCCACCAACGGCCTGCCTCCCAGCTCCGTGTCGGTGGGCAACTGCCGCCGAATGCGGTCGAGCGCCTCCTCGAAGCCGCTCCCGGCGATACCGGACGCATAGGCCGCCCCGCCACAGTGCAAGGTCAGGCTCAGCTCGGCGCGCCCGACCGTGCCCTCGGCAGGGCGCTCACCGAGTGTCAGCAGACAGCTCAGTGTCGCCTGCTGGACCTTGCCGTCCGAGCTGACCGGCAGCGGGATGTCCCACTCCATGACGCAGGACGACAGGGCTTCGCCCGCTCCCGCCGATTCCAGGACGGCGAAATCCGCCCCTTCATACTCAACTCCCCTTATTCGGGTGCGTACTTGCTGCCCGCCGGCAGTGAGGGTGATCGCTTCCGCCCCCTGGCGGTCCCGGTACCAACCCGCCCATGTATCCGTCGACTCCGCTGTCATGGCGCGGACTGTAGCGGTACGCGATCTTCCGCCGAAGCGTGGGTCACCGCTTCTCGCCGTGCTCGGTGACGGGCACACCGTTTCCGACGGCCCCACCGACTCCGGCGTCAACTCACCGATGGCGAATTCCTTTTGGTGCCGGGCCGCTCAGCCGCTCCCCGGTTCACGCCACATGGGCCACATGTGCGGCCCGTCCGGCAGATCGACGGTAGTCCCTGTGAAGGCGAAGCCCAGCCGTTCGTAAAGCCGGCTGCTTCGCTCGCTGCTCGCCTCCAGATAGGCCGGAATGCCCTCTCGGTCGCAGCGCTCCAGGACAGGCTCGATCAGCGCGCGCCCCAGCCCCCGGCCCTGGTGCTCCGGAGACACCGCGATCATGAGCAGATACTCGTGCGCCCGGTCGTGCGGATGGATCGCACCCGTCAGCCGGCCGATCAACTCCGCTCGTTCATTGTCCGGGTCCGAGACCTCCCGCATCCGGGCCGGGGTGTCGTCCTCCTCCTCGGGCGCTCCCTCCGGCACCTGGAGCCAGAGCGCCATGGCCGTTTCGTCCTCCATGAGGTCCACCCGGCCCTCGGCGAGCGCCACATCGACGAACACTCCGAGGAAGAGGCCGTGCACCCTGCGCCGGTGCTCCTCGTCCGGAAAGACCCAACTGCTCACCGGGTCGTGCAGGAACGCCTCGTCGAGCAGCCGCACGAGGACCGCCCGGTCTTCCTCGCCCGCCCGTCTGATCCCTGTGCTCATCTCCCGGCCTCCTTCTGGATCGTCACCACCAGGTGATCCTAAAGTGGGCCGGTCGGTCTGCCTCGGCTCAGCGAGTACGGCGCGTGACGAATTCCGCCAGGGCCAGCAGATCGCCCGCCGCCGTGAGATCGGGAACCGCCCGGGAGAGCTGGTGGACCGCCCGCGACATCCGGTCGGCCGCCTGGACCTGTGCCCAGTCGCGTCCGCCGGCCCGCTCGACGGCGGCGGCCGCGCGACGGACCGCGGCGGCGTCCATCGGAGCCTGGTACAGCTCGGCGAGTTCCTTGGCGGCCGGAGTGCCGGACGCCAGCGCCGCGACCACCGGCAGGGACTTCTTGTGCGCCGCCAGATCGGCACCGGCCGGTTTGCCCGTGCGGTCGGGGTCTCCCCAGATCCCGATCAGATCGTCGATGAGCTGGAAGGACAGCCCCGCCTCCCGGCCGAAGGCGTCCAGCGCGGTGACCTCCTCCTCGCCCGCGCCCGCGTAGAGCGCGCCGAGTGCGCAGGAGGTCCCGAGCAGAGCGCCCGTCTTGGCCGTCGCCATGGCCACGCACTCGTCCAGCGAGACCTCGTGCGGACCGCGCTGCTCAAAGGCGCAGTCCGCCTGCTGCCCCGCGCACAGCTCGATGACGCATGCCGCGAGCCGGGCCGACGCGGCGGCCGACGCGGGATGCGGATCCTCGGCGAGCAGCCGCAGCGCGAGGGCCATCATGGCGTCGCCCGCGATGATGGCGTCCGGCGTGCCGAAGACCGTCCAGGCGGTGGCGCGGTGCCGCCGGGTCGGGTCCTCGTCGATCACATCGTCGTGGAGCAGTGTGAAGTTGTGGGCCAGCTCCACGGCGACGGCGGCCCGCACAGCCTGCCGCGGATCCCCTCCGAGCGCTCGCACGGCGGCCAGGACGAGCGCGGGTCTGATCGCCTTGCCGGCCGGCCCGGAGGCCGGAGCGCCGTCGGCGTCCTCCCAGCCGAAGTGGTACATCGAGACCCGGCGTATGGGACCGGGCAACGACTCGACGGCGGATCTCAATTCGGGATGGACGACGGTGCGGGTGCGCTCCAGGAGAGCCACGGCCTCATGGCCCTCGGTGGTGGCATCCGTACTGGTCATGGTCACGGTCACTTCCTCTTCCAGCATGTCTGGGACCGGGATACCGGAGCCCGGGTGGGCCGGCCGCCGCCTCATGGATCGTCCGGCCGGCCCACCCGGGTCGGTCACCTCAACTCCAGCGGCCCACTTCGACGTTCTCCAGGACACCGAGAGCGTCCGGCACGAGAATCGCCGCCGAGTAATAGGCCGTGACCAGATAGGAAATGATCGCCTGCTCGTCGATGCCCATGAAGCGGACCGACATGCTCGGCTCGATCTCGTCCGGGATCCCGCTCTGCTGGAGCCCTACGACCCCCTGCTCGGCCTCGCCCGTACGCATACAGATGATCGAGGTCGTCCTGGCGTCGGAGATCGGGATCTTGTTGGACGGGAAGATCGGCACACCGCGCCAGGCGGGCACATGGTGGCCCGCGACCTCCACGCTGTCCGGATAGATCCCCCGCTTGTTGCATTCACGGCCGAAGGCGGCGATGGCCCGCGGATGCGCCAGGAAGAGCTTCGAGCCACGGCGGCGCGAAAGCAGTTCGTCCATGTCGTCCGGGCTCGGTCCGCCGTCGTGCGGCTGAAGCCGCTGCCCGTACTCGCAGTTGTTCAGCAGACCGAACTCGCGGTTGTTGATCAGCTCGTGCTCCTGGCGCTCGCGCAGCGCCTCGACCGTCAGCCGCAACTGCTGTTCGGTCTGGTTCATCGGCTGGTTGTACAGGTCGGCGACCCTGCTGTGGACCTTCAGCACGGTCTGGGCCACGCTCAGTTCGTATTCGCGCGGCGCCCCTTCGTAGTCCACGAACGTATGCGGCACGACGGCCTCGCCGACATGGCCCGCGGACAGCTCGATCTCGGCTTCGCCGTACTTGTTGGTCCGCTGCTGCGGCACGAACGCCAGCGACCGCAGATGGTCCCGCAGCGACTCCGCGCGCTCCGCGAGGTTCGTCACGTCCTGCCGCGACAGCACCAGCACCGTGCACGCGGTCGCCGCGCGTGCTGTGTAGGCCCAGGTGGCCTCCCCGTCCACCAGCGCCTGGTCACCGAAGTACGCCCCGTCGGCGAGCACTTCGAGCACGGCATCGTCCCCGTAGGGACCCGCGCCCACCTTCTCCACCCTGCCGTGCGCGAGCAGAAAGACCTTGTCCGCCGCGTCCCCCGACGCGGCCAGGACCTCGCCCGCCGCGAACTCCCGCTGCTCACAGCGGCGCGCCAGCTCGGCCAGCGCTTCCTCGTCCTCATAGCCACGCAACGCCGGGATCTCGCCGAGCTCGGCCGGGATGACCGCCACCCGGTCCCCGGTCTGTACGAACGTCACGCGCCCGTCGCCGACCGCGTAGCTGAGCCGGCGGTTCACCCGGTAGGTGCCACCCTGTACTTGGACCCACGGCAACATCCGCAGCAGCCACCGCGAGGTGATCTCCTGCATCTGCGGTGCCGACTTGGTGGTGGTCGCCAGATTCCGCGCGGCGGCCGTTCCCAGACTCTGCTGGGGCGGCGGCTGCACTGCGCGGACCTCGTCACCAACCGACATGAAGTCTCCCTCTCGATCATGTGCTGACCTGCAGAAGAAAGACTTCCAGCACGGAGAGTCGGAGCGCCATTACACAAATGAGTGGGACTGGATCGCGCAGGACCGGGCACAACATCCGGAAATTCACCCTCACGGGCAATCTGGCACCTCAATGTCCAGATCGGCTCGTACAACGTACGAATCGCCGGCGGTGCCAGGAGCCTTCCATCACCAGCGGCGCACCGCACCCGACAATGGCCTTGTGACGCCCTTCGAAGCACGCGATCCCGCCACCCTGCGGCCACGGCTGCCGTCGCCGCTGCGGCCGGTCGCGGACGAGCGCTTCACCCGTCGTGGCGTAAGCCTGCTGCTGAAACGCGACGATCTGATCCACCCGGAGCTGGCCGGCAACAAATGGCGCAAGCTGGCCCCGAATCTGCGGGCCGCGGCCGACGCGGGCCGGGACACCCTGCTGACCTTCGGCGGCGCGTACTCCAACCATCTCCGCGCGACCGCCGCCGCCGGCCGGCTGCTCGGCTTCGCCACGGTCGGCGTCGTACGGGGTCATGAGCTGGCCGGCCGGCCGCTCAATCCGTCGCTCGCCCGGTGCGCGGCCGACGGAATGCGGCTGCGCTTCCTGGACCGCGAGACCTACCGCCGCAAGTCGGATCCCGCGGTCGTGGCCGCGGTCCTCGCCCAGGCGGGTCTGGCGCCCGGCGCCGTCCATGTCGTGCCCGAGGGCGGCAGCAACGCGCTCGCCGCGCGGGGCTGCGCGGACCTCGGCCGGGAGCTGCGCGGCGCGGCCGGGACCGTCGCGGTCGCCTGCGGGACCGGCGGGACGCTCGCGGGGCTCGCCGCCGGACTCGGACCGGATCAGCGGGCGCTCGGTTTCCCGGTGCTCAAAGGCGGCTTCCTGGAGCGGGAGATACGGGACCTCCAGCGCGCGGCGTTCGGCGGTCCCGCCGGCGAGTGGCGTCTCGACGACCGCTTCCACTTCGGCGGCTTCGCCCGTACCTCGCCCGTCCTGGACGCCTTCGCCGAGGACTTCGAGGACCGGCACGGACTTCCGGTGGAACGCCTCTATGTCGCCAAAATGCTGTACGGCCTCACGGCCTTGGCGGAAGAGGGCGCCTTTCCCGCCGGCAGCTCCGTCGCCGCGGTGGTCACCGGCCCGCCGGAGCCGTCCGGGCCGGAGCCTCTGCTCGCGTGATCACTCGGAGCCGTCCTCCCGGTAGGCCGCCGCCTCCTCCAGATCGAGTCTGCGCAGCAGCGTCCGCAGCATCTCGTCGTCGATGCTCCGCTGGTCCCGCAGCTTCACGAACACCTCGCGCTCCGCCTCGATCATCTCCCGGGACAGCCGCCGGTAGGTCTCGTCGGCCGACTCCCCCGTTATCTCGTTGACCGTCCCGAGCCGTTCCCAGACGGCGTTGCGGCGACGCTCAAGCACCGTCCGCAGCCGCTTCGTCAGCGGCGCGGGCAGCGTGTTCCGGTCATCGGCCAGCAGCTCGTCCAGCCGTCGTTCCGCCGCTCGGGACGCCTCACTCTGCGCCTGTGCCTCGGCCAGCGTCTCGGCCTGCCGGTCCCGGCCCGGCACCTTCAGCAGCCGGATCAGCGGCGGCAGGGTGAGGCCCTGCACGACCAGCGTGCCGATCACGGTCGTGAAGGTCAGGAACAGCACGAGATTGCGTCCAGGAAACGGCCGGCCGTCGGCCATCACCAGAGGAATGGAGAACGCGATCGCCAGCGACACCACTCCGCGCATCCCGGCCCAGCCGACGATCACCGGCGCGGTCCAGTTCGTACCCGGCTCACGCTCCTTGATCTTCGGGAACAGAAAGCGCGGCAGGAACGTCGAAGGGAAGACCCAGACGAACCGGACCACCACGACCGCCGCGAAGACCCCGAGCGCGTACAGCAGGGCCTCCGCGACGCCGTACCGCCCGAGCCCCTCCAGTACGAACGGGAGTTGGAGCCCGATCAGCGCGAACACCGCCGACTCCAGCACGAACGCGACCATCTTCCACACCGCCGATTCCTGCAGCCGGGTCGCGAAGTCGACCTGCCAGGCGTGGTGCCCGAGGTAGAGCGCCACCACCACGACGGCCAGCACGCCCGACGCGCCCACCTGTTCGGCCACCGCGTAGGCGACGAACGGGATGAGCAGCGAGAGGGTGTTCTGCAGCAGGGCCGCGCTGAGATGCGTACGCAGCCAGTGCAGCGGCACCATCAGCGCCAGCCCGACGCCGACGCCGCCGAGCGACGCCAGCGCGAACTCCTCGACTCCGCTGCCCCAGCTCGCCGCCGTGCCGGCCGCGGCGGCCAGCGCCACCTTGAACGCGGTGATCGCGGTCGCGTCGTTCACCAGCGACTCGCCCTGGAGGATCGTGGTGATCCGGCTCGGCAGCCCCAGGCTGCGGGCGATGGCCGTGGCGGCCACCGCGTCCGGCGGCGCGACGACGGCGCCCAGCACCAGGGCCATGGTCAGCGGCAGATCGGGCACGAGCAGATACGCGAGAAAGCCGACGGCGACGGTGGCGAAGAGGACATAACCCACCGAGAGCAGCGCGATCGGCCGGAGGTTGGCCCGCAGATCGAGATACGAGCTGTCCATCGCGGCGGTGTAGAGGAGCGGCGGCAGCAGCAGCGGCAGCACGATGTGCGGATCGAGCGTGTAATCCGGCACGCCCGGGATGTACGAGGCGATCAGCCCCGCGGCCACCAGGAGCAGAGGCGCGGCCACCGGCGTCCTGCGGGCCGCACCGGCGATCGCCGCGCTCCCCGCCACCAGCGCGATCAGCGGCAATACGTCCATCACACTGTCCTCACATGCGTCGTAACCTGGTCATCATGAGCGAGTGCCCACACACAGCGGAACTGCCGCGCCCCGAGCCCGAACCGCGGGAGGAGACGTGTCCCGAATGCCTCTCGGCCGGGAGCCATCCCGTCCAGTTGCGGCTCTGTCTCGTCTGCGGGCAGGTCGGATGCTGCGAGTCCTCGCCATACCAACACGCCACACAGCATTTCAAGGACACGGGCCACGCGGTCATGCGGAGCTTCGAACCGGGCGAGCGCTGGCGCTGGTGCTTTGTGGACGGTTCGATCGTCTGAGGCGTGGGTACGTCAAACCTTCGCCGCTTCCGCGCAATTGGCCATGGCAGACCTCTAGCCACTTTCCGTACCCATATGCTTACCATGAGTAACGGACGCCGGGCGGGGGTCCCGGCGACAGGGGACCATGGATCGCGATAGCGTCGCCAGTCCAGACCGGATACGTACCGACTACGTACCGCAAGGCTCCGGACGCACCCCGTCCCGGAGCCCTGAAGAGCTTGTGCCACCTTGGAGGTGAGGGTGTCCCAGATCGCAGGCGAGCCCGGGACCCAGGACTTCGTGGAAGTCCGGCTGCCCGCTGCGGGTGCCTATCTGTCCGTGCTGCGTACGGCTACGGCCGGCCTCGCGGCGCGCTTGGACTTCACTCTCGACGAGATCGAGGACCTGCGCATCGCGGTTGACGAGGCCTGCGCGATCCTGCTCCAGCAGGCCGTACCGGGCTCCGTTCTGAGCTGCGTCTTCCGCCTCATCGAGGACTCGCTCGAAGTGACCGTCTCGGCCCCCACCACCGACGGGCGCGCGCCGGAGCGCGACACCTTCGCCTGGACGGTGCTCTCGGCGCTGGCCGGCAAGGTCGAGTCGACCGTCGCGGAGGACCGTACGGTCACCATCAGCCTCTACAAACAGCGCGGCGCGGGACCCGGGCCGGCGTGAGGAACGGGGACGGTCCGGTGCGTGACGAGGGGCGCATCCCAGGGGAGCCGCAGGGAGGGCACGAAGCTCCGGCGGGCATCCCCGGACAGCAGGCCCGTCCCCACCCGGAGGACGGGCTTGACGGCCAGACGGCCGCGGCGGAGCAGGCGCAGGCAGAGCGGGCGGCCACTATGAGCGAGCAACACCACGATCCACATGACCGCAGCGGGGCGCGGGCGATGTTCATCGAGCTGCGCAAGCTGCCTGACGGCTCGTCCGAACGCGCGGACCTCCGCAATCAGCTCGTGCGGATGCATCTGCCGCTGGTCGAGCATCTCGCCAGACGGTTCCGTAACCGCGGCGAGCCGCTGGACGATCTGACCCAGGTCGCGACCATCGGCCTGATCAAGTCGGTGGACCGGTTCGACCCGGAGCGCGGGGTGGAGTTCTCGACCTACGCGACACCGACGGTCGTGGGCGAGATCAAGCGGCATTTCCGGGACAAGGGCTGGGCGGTGCGGGTGCCGCGCAGGCTCCAGGAGCTGCGTCTGTCGCTGACGACGGCCACCGCCGAACTCTCCCAGCAGCACGGCCGTTCGCCCACGGTCCATGAGCTGGCCGAGCGGCTGGGCATCTCGGAGGAAGAGGTCCTGGAGGGGCTGGAGTCCGCCAACGCGTACTCCACGCTGTCGCTGGACGTCCCGGACACGGACGACGAGTCCCCGGCGGTCGCGGACACGCTGGGCTCGGAGGACGAGGCGCTGGAGGGCGTCGAGTACCGGGAGTCCCTCAAGCCGCTGCTGGAGGATCTGCCGCCGCGAGAGAAGCGGATCCTGCTGCTCCGGTTCTTCGGCAATATGACGCAGTCTCAGATCGCGCAGGAGGTCGGCATCTCCCAGATGCACGTCTCGCGCCTGCTGGCCCGCACGCTGGCGCAGCTACGCGAGCGGCTGCTGGTGGAGGAGTAGAGGAGCTCGCGGCCGGCCGTACGGATCCGGCGCCCGAGCGTCACAGGTCCTGACCGGTCCGAGTTCCGACCGGTCCAGGACTCACTTGCCCGGGCGGTCCTCGCGGGACGGACGGCCTTCGCGCGCCGGGCGGTCCTCGCCGGCCCGGCCGCGCGCGTTCAGGGCTTCGGTGGTCGCCGGGTTGACCAGCAGGACCAGGCCCGTCACGGTCACCGCCGCGAGCGCGATGCCCACCGGGATCAGCCCGGCCGAGGACTGGAGCAGCGTCCAGGCGACCGGCAGCGCCATGATCTGGGTGATCAGCGCGGGGCCGCGGCTCCAGCTCCGGCGCAGCAGCAGACCACGGGCGGCCAGCAGCGGGATGACACCGAGCGCGATCAGCGTGAGACCGCCCATCTCCGCCTGCTGCGGGCTGTCGGGCCGCCCGAGCAGCCCCATCACCAGCAGATACACGCCGCCGGCGATCAGCGCCAGGGCGTCCAGCCCACAGACGGCGGCCGCCGCGGTCAGGCGCGGCGGGCGCGGGGTCGGTGCGGGTGCTGTCTGCTCGCTGCTGCTCACCCCTGCAGGGTAGCCGCCGCGCCCGGGCGGGTGACGGCGCCCGGGAGCGGGAGAGATCCGGAGGCCCGCCCGCGAAGACTCCGTGACTCTCCGTACCGCGGAACATACCGCACGGTATGCCGCATCGTACCGGGGGCGACCCGCCGGTCCTCGGCCGGTAATCTGCTGGGCATGCGCGCACTCCTCGTGGTCAATCCGGCAGCAACCACCACCAGTGCCCGCACCCGCGACGTTCTCATCCACGCGCTGGCCAGCGAGATGAAGCTGGAGGTGGTGACGACGGAGTACCGCGGGCACGCGCGGGACCTGGGCCGGCGGGCCGCCGATTCCGACGACATCGAGCTGGTCGTCGCCCTCGGCGGCGACGGCACGGTCAATGAGGTCGTGAACGGTCTGCTGCACAAGGGTCCCGATCCCGACCGGCTGCCGCGCCTCGCGGTCGTGCCCGGCGGCTCGACCAATGTCTTCGCGCGCGCGCTCGGTCTGCCCAACGACGCGGTGGAGGCGACCGGCGCGATTCTCGACGCGCTGGCCCAGCGGAGCGAACGTACGGTCGGTCTGGGACTGGCGGGCGGAACTCCCGGCACGGACGACGAGTCGGTGCCCTCCCGCTGGTTCACCTTCTGCGCGGGCTTCGGCTTCGACGCGGGAGTGGTGGGCCGGGTCGAACAACAACGGGAGCGCGGGAAGCGGTCGACGCACGCCCTCTATGTGCGCCAGGTGGTACGCCAGTTCCTTCAGGAGCCGCACCGCCGACACGGGATGATCACTCTGGACCGCCCCGGAGAGGACCCGGTCAAGGATCTGGTGCTGTCCATAGTCTGCAACACCTCCCCGTGGTCCTACCTGGGCAATCGGCCGCTCTACGCGTCCCCGAGGGCCTCCTTCGACACGGCTCTCGATGTGCTCGGACTGACCAATTTGTCCACTTCGGCGGTTGCGCGTTACGCGACCCAATTGCTCACTTCGACCCCGGATCGGGGCCCTCATGGACGGCACGCGGCGTCTCTCCATGATCTGACGGACTTCACCTTGCATTCCAAGGCGCCCCTCCCCTTCCAGATGGACGGCGACCATCTCGGAGTGCGCACGAGCGTGACGTTCACAGGCGTACGCCGTGCACTGCGTGTGATTGTGTGAGTGGAAGGGCCCAAAGTCCTTTCACTCGAACGTTTAGCCTGGCATCCACCCCATGGAAGTACGGCTGTGACCTAGTCGACACCGAGGAATCAAAAAAAACTTTCCGGAAGGGGTTGTATCCGCCGCCGAGGTTTGCGAATCTCTACATGGCGATCGGGACGGCCCGCAGCATCGGCCTCTCTGAGAACCAGAACCCCTCCTCAAACCTAGGACCACACCAGTCCGTCTGGTGGTCGGCCCTTCCCTTGTCGAGGGATTCGTGAAAGCGTTCACATTCACAAGCAATCTGCACGTAATACCAAGAGAGGTAGCAGCCATGGACTGGCGTCACAACGCCGTTTGCCGCGAGGAAGACCCCGAGCTGTTCTTCCCCATCGGCAACACCGGTCCTGCGCTGCTGCAGATCGAGGAAGCCAAGGCCGTCTGCCGTCGCTGCCCCGTCATGGAGCAGTGTCTGCAGTGGGCGCTTGAGTCCGGTCAGGACTCGGGCGTCTGGGGTGGCCTCAGCGAGGACGAGCGCCGTGCTATGAAGCGCCGCGCCGCTCGTAACCGGGCGCGTAACGCGACCGCCTGAAGCCCCCTGCCACGAGCCTGAGCCCGGCGGAGCGTACAGCGTGTACGCATAGCCCCGCCCCCGAACCGCAGCGCGCAGTACCCCCGATGCGCATCGCAAAGTGAGCTTCGAACCGAGCCCCGGACCGTATGTACGGTCCGGGGCTCGTTGCTGTGCTTCGGACCGTGAAGTCCTTACTTGAGCGGCTCCACCGGAATGTCGAGCAGCACCCGGGTGCCGCGCACCGGAGCGGCCACCATGTCGAAGCCGCCGCCCAACTCCCCTTCCACCAGGGTCCGTACGATCTGCAGCCCCAGGTTTCCGGCCCGTCGCGGATCGAATCCCTCGGGCAGACCGCACCCGTCGTCCTGAATGGTGATCAGCAGGCGGGCGTCCGAGCGCGTGCCTTCTCCTCGCTTCACCGTGGAGCCCGCGCTGCGGACCGCCGAGAGCTCGACCCGGCCCTGTTCTCCCGGCGCGAAGGCGTGCTCCAGCGCGTTCTGGATGATCTCCGCGAGCACCATCGAGAGCGGAGTGGCCACTTCGGCGTCGAGAATGCCGAACCGCCCGGTGCGCCGGCAGCTCACCGTGCCCGGCGAGATCTCGGAGACCATGGACAGCACCCGGTCGGCGATCTCGTCGAAATCGACACGCTCATCCAGATTCTGCGAGAGCGTCTCATGCACGATCGCGATGGAACCGACCCGCCGCACCGCCTCGTTCAGAGCGTCCCGGCCCTGTGGAGAATCCATCCGCCGGGCCTGCAGCCGCAGCAGCGCCGCGACCGTCTGGAGATTGTTCTTCACCCGGTGGTGGATTTCCCGGATGGTGGCGTCCTTGGTAATCAACTCGCGCTCGCGGCGGCGGAGTTCCGTGACATCTCGGAGCAAGACCAGAGAACCGATCCGGGTGCCTTTCGGCTTCAGCGGAATGGCGCGCAGTTGAATGACTCCGCCACTGCCCTCGACCTCGGTCTCACGTGGCGCGTATCCGCTGGCCAGTTTGATCATCGCCTCGTCCACCGGGCCCCGGGCCGGAGCCAGTTCATCGGTGGTCTTGCCGAGATGATGCCCGACCAGGTCGGACGCGAGTCCCAGCCGGTGGTACGCGGAGAGGGCGTTGGGACTCGCGTACTGGACGACACCGTCGGCGTCGAGCCGGATCAGTCCGTCGCCGACCCGCGGCGAGGCGTCCATGTCGACCTGTTGGCCGGGAAACGGAAAAGAGCCCGCGGCGATCATCTGTGCCAGGTCGGAGGCGGACTGGAGATAGGTCAGCTCCAGCCGGCTGGGCGTACGGACGGTGAGCAGATTGGTGTTGCGCGCGATGACACCGAGGACCCGGCCCTCGCGGCGCACCGGAATGGACTCGACCCGTACCGGCACCTCCTCGCGCCACTCCGGGTCGCCCTCGCGGACGATCCGCCCCTCGTCGAGCGCGGCGTCGAGCAGTGGCCGCCGGCCTCGCGGCACGAGATGGCCGACCATGTCGTCCTGGTAGGAGGTCGGTCCGGTGTTCGGACGCATCTGGGCGACGGACACATAGCGCGTGCCGTCCCGGGTGGGGACCCAGAGGACCAGATCGGCGAAGGAGAGGTCGGAGAGCAGCTGCCACTCCGAGACCAGCAGATGGAGCCACTCAAGGTCGGATTCACTGAGGGCGGTGTGCTGGCGGACGAGGTCGTTCATGGAGGGCACACAGGCGAGCGTACCCGCGGTATGAACCAGGACGAACGGTGGTCTGTCCAGGAGCGGACGGTGGGAAATATGCTCCGCGTACGCATGGACAGGGCCGAATGGTCTAGTCCACAATGACAAGGTAAAGCCTCCTCCCTCCCCGCACAGGAGGGCGGAACGAGGTACCCGGCGCTCTCTGCCCTGACCGCGCCGGACCTCCCACACGGCCTGGCGGGACCGCACACCCGCCGGCCGTAGCAACTCCGGGCTGCGGTGCCGGACGGGCTGAGGGTCCCGTCGCGGCGCCGCGGCCCGCGGGTGTTTCCGGGCCCGGCGGCGCTCCGGGCAGAATTCCTGGATGAGCGGCGCGGGCCACAGGGTCCGCCGAGGTCGGCCGTCCGCGGTCCTTTCCGTCTTCTCCCGGGACGATCCGGCCGCTCTGCTAGATTGGTCTATACCACAAAAGACTCATCATCAGATCGGCAGGCCCAGCGTGGAAGTTGTCATCGTCCAGGACGCCGCGGCAGGCGGCGAGCTCATCGCGGACAGCATCGCCGGCCTGCTGCGCCGCAAGCGCGACGCGCTGCTCGGCGTCGCCACGGGATCGTCCCCGCTGCCCATCTACCAGGCGCTGACGGCCAAGGTCCGGGCCGGTGACGTGGACGCCTCGGCCGCCCGGATCGCGCAGCTCGACGAGTATGTGGGCCTGCCGGCCGGCCACCCGGAGTCGTACCGCTCGGTCGTGCTCCGCGAGGTCGTCGAGCCGCTGGGACTGAGCGAGAGCTCCTTCATGGGCCCGGACGGCAGCGCCGAGGACGTCCAGGCGGCGTGCGAGGCGTACGACCGCGCGCTCGCCGAGGCCGGCGGAGTCGACCTCCAGTTGCTCGGCATCGGTACGGACGGCCACATCGGCTTCAACGAGCCGTGCTCCTCGCTCGCCTCCCGCACCCGGATCAAGACGCTGACGCGGCAGACCCGGGAGGACAACGCGCGGTTCTTCGACAGCCTCGACGAGGTGCCGCACCACGTCATCACCCAGGGCATCGGGACCATCCTGGAGGCCCGCCATCTTGTGCTGCTCGCCACCGGCGAGGGCAAGGCGGAGGCCGTGGCGCAGGCCGTCGAAGGACCGGTGGCCGCGCTGGTGCCCGCCTCGGCGCTGCAGCTCCATCCGCACGCCACCGTCGTCGTCGACGAGGCGGCCGCGTCCAAGCTGAAGCTCGCGGACTACTTCCGCGACACCTACGCCTCCAAGCCGGACTGGCAGGGCATCTAGGCCCTGTCTGACACATCCCGCCCTCCGGGCGGACTGCGCTATGTGTCAGACACGGCCTAGCCCGCGCGCCGGCCTCCACCAGCGGATATGACGGTGCCGGACCGCCCTTACGGGTGGCCCGGCACCGTCCTGTCCGTCCCGGCCGGGATCCTGTCACCGGCCCGGACTCAGTCCCTGCGGCCGGCGATGACCTCGGCCGCCGCGCGCCCGCACACCCGTGCGGCGCCATAGGTCGCGATGTGCAGGGCTCCTCGCGGCTCCGCCTCGTTCACGCCCATTTCCACCACGACCGTCTCCGGCCGGACGGCGAGCAGCGCGTCCAGCGCGTCGGCCATCCAGGAGTGCCGGTGGAGATCGCGTACGACGGCGACGACCGTGCGTCCGCCCGCCGCCGCGATCACCTTCCCGACCAGGTCGGAGGTGTCCGTTCCGGCGATTCCGGCGCCGTTGTACGAGCCGGTCTCCGTGCCGGGAAGGAGCCGCTCCAGCTCCGCCGCCACGCCCCACGGTGTCTCGTCTCCGACGGCGATATTGGCGACCGGAGTGAAGGCGGCGACATAGGGCGCGTCCTGGAGCGGCCCGGCCTCGCCGGTCACCCGCAGCGCGCGACGGGCCGCGACCAGGCCGATCGCGGTGCCGGGCGCGGTCCCCTCCTGTGAAGCCGCGCCCGGCACCGAAGCCCCCCTGGCCCGAAGCGTCCAGTCGGCGAGGCCGCGCACCCGCGCGGCCGCGTCGGCCAGTCGCTCCTCGGGCAGTTCGCCGTCCCGTACCGCCGCCACCAGTGCGTCGCGCAGCCGCAGTACGGTCTCCTCGTCCGCCAGGCCGCCGCCGACACAGATGGCGTCGGCGCCCGCGGCGATCGCGAGGACGGAGCCACGCTCGATTCCGTACGTCGAGGCGATGGCCTGCATCTCCATGCCATCGGTGACGATCAGGCCCTCGAAGCCGAGCTCTTCGCGCAGCAGTCCGGTGAGAATCTGCGGGCTGAGAGTCGCCGGGCGGTTCGGGTCGAGCGCGGGGAGCAGGATATGCGCGCTCATCACGGATTTGGAACCCGCCGCGATCGCCGCTCGGAAAGGCAGCAGGTCACGGGCGTGCACTGTGTCCAAGTCCACGTCGATACGGGGCATGGAGAGATGCGAGTCCACGGCGGTGTCGCCATGGCCGGGGAAGTGCTTGGTGCAGGCGGCGACGCCGGCGCTCTGCAGCCCCTCGACATAGGCGGCGGTGTGCCGGGCCACCAGCGCCGGGTCGGCGCCGAAGGACCGCACGCCGATAACCGGATTGTCCCGGTTGGAATTGACATCGGCGGACGGAGCCCAGTTGAGGTTGACTCCGCACTCCGCGAGCCGCCGGCCGAGCTCTCTGGCGACGGCGCGGGTGAGGTCCAGGTCGTCGACCTCTCCCAGCGCGTAGTTGCCCGGGAAGGAGGAGCCGTGCCGTACCTCCAGGCGGGTGACGTCGCCGCCTTCCTCGTCGATCGCGACAAGGAGATCGCCGCGCTCGGCCCGCAGTCGCTCGGTGAGCGCGGCGAGCTGCTCGGGCGAGTCGATGTTGCGGCCGAACAGGCCGACGGAGGAGAGGCCCTCGCCGATGCGGCGCAGCAGCCAGTCCGGGGCGGTGGTGCCGAGGAAGCCGGGCTGGAGGACCGCGAGCGCGTCGCGGGTGAGGGTGTCCGTGCTGGTTACGAGCGTGGTCATCGGCGGTCCTAACCCTTCACCGCGCCGGCCGTCAGACCCGCGGCCATTTTGCGCTGGACGAGGAGGAACAGAATCACGATGGGGACGGCCATCATCGTGGAGCCGGCCATCATCGGAGCGAACTCGGTCCCGTGCTTGGTCGAGAAGTTGGAGAGCCAGACGGTCGCGGTCTGGTTCTGCTGGCTCATCAGCATCAGCGCGTAGAGGTACTCGTTCCACGCCTGGATGAAGCCGTACACAGAGGTGGCGACCATGCCCGGAGCGAGCAGCGGGAAAACCACCCGGATGAAGGCGCTGGTGCGGCTGCAGCCGTCGACCATCGCCGCTTCCTCCAGTTCCTTCGGGATGTTGACGATGAAGCCGCGGAGGGTCCACACGGTGAAGGGCAGGATGAAGGTCAGATAGGTGATGACCAGGCCCGACAGCTTGTCGTACTGACCGAGGTCGTTCAGCAGTAGGAAGACCGGGATGATCATGGCTACCAGCGGGACCATCTGGACCGCGAGGATGCCGACGATCACGATCTTCCGGCCGCGGAAGGCGAACCGGGAGATGGCGAGCGCGGCCAGCAGGCCAACCGCGATGCCGATGACCACCACGACGGACGAGACGAGCAGCGAGCGGCCGACCGGGCCCCAGAAGTCGGCGATGTCCAGCGCCCGGCGGAAGTTCTCCAGAGTGAACGTCCGTGGGAAGAAGCGCGGATTCGGGTCGATCGCGTCTCTGGCCGGTTTGAACGCCGTGTTGAGCATCCAGTAGACGGGAAAGCCGACGACGACGAAGACGAGCAGGCCGATCAGGTTCCAGCCGAGCTTGCTCTTCTTGGGGCGGCTGCGGACGGCGGTGGCGGCGGGAGCCGCGGTCGTCGTGGTCACTCCACCTCTCCGATCTTGAGCATCTGGCGCATATAGACCGCGATCACGCCCAGCAGGAGGAGCACCGTGATCAGTGCGATCGCGGAGCCCTGGGAGTAGTCGTTGACCACGAAGGCCTTGTCGTACGAGTACGTGGTGAGGAGCTGGAACTCGGCCTCCGGATGGCCGTTGCGCATCACGAACACCTGCGGGAAGACGCCCATGTCCCAGATCACCGAGAGGGTCGCCAGCATCACGATGATGGGCTTGAGGATCGGCATGGTGACATGGCGGAAGACTCCCCCGGCTCCGGCGCCGTCGAGGCGGGCCGCCTCTTCGAGTTCCTTGGGGACCTGAGTGAGACCGGCGGTGAGCGTGATGGCGACGAACGGGACAGCGCCCCAGACCACCAGCAGCATGATCACGGCAAGGCCCTGCGGGCCGCTCGCGAACCAGTTGTGGCCGATCAGATCGACTCCGGGAATTCTGCTGAGCACCCAGTTGAGGACGCCGTAGTCCGAGTCGAACATCCACTTGAAGATGGTGATGGCGACCAGGACCGGCATGCCCCAGCTCGCCACCAGGGCTATGTTGATCAGCGTCTTCACCCAGCCGGAGACCCGCTGCTGGAGAAGGGCGATCAGCATGCCGAGCACCATGGTGAGGACGACGGCGCCGGCGGCGAAGACGACCGTACGGACGACGACCGCCCAGAACTCGCCGTCGCCGAGGACATTGGTGAAGTTGTCCAGGCCCACGGACTCCGCGGGCTGGAAGCCCCAGAGCTGAGGCTGTCCGAACTTCTGGAACGACAGGGTGACCAGCCGCACCAGCGGATAGCCGAGCACCAGGGCGAGGACGGCCAGACAGGGAGCCAGCAGCAGCCAGGGCACCGAACCCCCGCCCGCGCCGGGCTTCTTGGCCGGTCTGCCCGGGCCACCCGGTCCCGCGCCCGATTGTGGATCGCGCCGCGCCGGCGGCACCTTGACGGTGGTTGTCTCTACGGCACTCATCGCGCGCTCCTCAGCGGTCCCTCTCCTGGTGCGGGCCAGGCGGGGCCCCGTCCGGCCGACGGAACCCCGCCATCAGGTCACTTGGTGTTGATGACCTTGTCGATCGCGGCGTCCGCTTCCTTCGCGGCGTCCTCGACCGACTTCTTGCCGGTGGCGATGGACTGCAGCATCGTCTGCAGCACCTGGGCCTTCTCGACCTGACCCCAGCCCGGCGCCATCGGGACGAACCAGCTCGACTCGGCCGCCGTGGCCGGGACCGCCGTCGCCGGGTCGCTCTTCAGGCTGGCGAGGTCGGTCTTGTTGTTCGGCAGGTTGCCCTTGCCGATCAGGCCCTTCTGGCCCTGGCTGCCGGTGAAGGCGTTGATCCACTCGGCCGCCGTGGCCTGCGCCTTGGACTTGACCGGGACAGCGAGGTCGGAACCGCCGAGGAAGACGGGCATGTTGCTGCCCGACGGGCCGGGCATCACGAAGTTCTCCAGGTTGCCCTTGAGCTTGCCCGTCTTGTCGACCTTCGGGTCCTCGGTCGAGGCACCCTCCCAGGCCGCGCCGAAGATCATGCCGGCGTTGCCCTGGCCGTAGACGATGTAACGGTCGGACTCGTCCTTGGTCTTGTCGCCCTTCATGTACTTGTCGAGGACGTTCTTGTAGTCGCCCAGGCCCTTGAGGGACTCGGGAGAGGAGAGGTTGGCCTTGAACGAGCCGCCGTCCTCCTTGGCGATGGAGCCGCCGGCGTCGTACACGAAGGACATGGCCGCGTACCAGTCACGGGACGGCTGGTACCAGGCGCTGAACTTGCCGCCCTTCTTCGCCTGGATCTTGTCGAGCGCGCCGGTGAGCTCGGCGTAGGTCTTCGGGACGGCGGTGACACCGGCGTCCTTGGCCACGTCCTTGCGCCAGTTGGCCACACGGCCACCGGCGTAGTACGGCACACCGTAGGTCTTGCCCTCGTATGTCACCGACGACTTCAGGCCGTCGAGCCAGGCGCCGGAGTTGTCGAACTTGGACGGGTCGATCTCGGCGAAGGCACCCTTCACGGTGTAACCGAGCATCTCGGTGTTGCCCATTTCGACAACGTCGGGAGCCTTGTCCGTCGCGAGGACGGCGTCGAGCTTGGCGTTCTTGTCCGGCCAGCCGTAGTACTCGTGCTTGATCTTGATACCGGGGTGCTTCTTGGCGACCGCGTCGTCAGCGGCCTTCACCAGCTCCGGCCAGTTGTTCTGGGCATCGACCGTCAGCCATACGGTGAGCTCCTTGACGGACTCGGCCTCGGCCGCTCCGCCTTTGTTGTCCTCGGAGCCACACGCCGCGATGCTGACCAACATGCCCGCGACGCCGACCGCCGCGATGAGCTTGCGCTTCACGCCACCCTCCTCAGGGATTCCTGCAACCCCCCGCCCACCGCGAAGACTTACGACGAGTACTGCTGGGGCTGGGACCTGGTCTTTAATGGTTTAGACCAGTACGGGGAGCTTGGCCTAGACCTTTAGGGGTGTCAAGGGTGTATAAGAAGGGCAGTCGTGTCCGTTATCGGACCGACACCTGAGGGAGGGCGACGACCCGTGACCGGACCGTGCCACCATGTGAGCCGCGACAGACGGAGGAGCCGGTGACGGCAGCAGCACAGGAGTCGGGAAGGCAGGCCATGGCCACGGACGGGGGCGGTACGGAGACCGAGGGCGGAGCCACGACCCGCACCGCGCGCGTGCCCAAGTACTACCGGCTGAAGCGGCACTTGCTCGATATGACGGACACTCTGCCGCCCGGCACGCCGGTACCTCCGGAACGTACGCTCGCCGCCGAGTTCGACACCTCGCGCACCACCGTACGCCAGGCGCTCCAGGAGCTGGTCGTCGAAGGCCGGCTGGAACGCATCCAGGGCAAGGGCACCTTCGTCGCCAAGCCCAAGGTCTCCCAGGCCCTCCAACTCACCTCGTACACCGAGGACATGCGGGCCCAGGGTCTCGAACCGACCTCGCAGCTCCTCGACATCGGCTATGTGACGGCGGACGACACACTGGCCGAACTGCTCGACATCACCGCCGGCGGACGCGTGCTGCGCATCGAGCGGCTGCGGCTGGCCAGCGGCGAGCCGATGGCCATCGAGACCACGCATCTGTCGGCGAAACGCTTCCCCGCGCTGCGCCGTTCGCTCGTCAAGTACACCTCCCTCTACACGGCGCTGGCCGAGGTGTACAACGTGCATCTGGCCGAGGCCGAGGAGACCATCGAGACCTCGCTGGCCACACCGCGCGAGGCCGGACTGCTGGGCACGGATGTCGGTCTGCCGATGCTGATGCTCTCGCGGCACTCCCTCGACGCGGCCGGCGAACCGGTGGAGTGGGTCCGTTCGGTGTACCGCGGCGACCGTTACAAGTTCGTGGCGCGGCTGAAGCGTCCGACGCCCTGACAAAGGCGCCGACAGACCGGAAGGAAAGCGGACGGGCCGTCAGGAACCGGGCTCTCGGGCCCGGTTCCTGAGCTGGGCCTCTTATATGGCCGCCGCATACCGTTGCCGTACCGATATACGGACGGGGGGTGACGGTGGGCGAATGCCACCCCTAGATTACCTGCGCATTACAACAGGCGATCAGTGAGGGGACGGAGCCGCCGTATGTCAGAAGTTCCGGAAGAGAAACCGCCCACCGTCACACCCATGCGAGTGGTCATCGGCCTCTGTCTTCTCGCGCCGTTCGTGGCCATGCTCTGGGTGAGTTCGTACGCGAAGGTCGAGCCGACATTCATCGGTATCCCGTTCTTCTACTGGTACCAGATGGCCTGGGTGCTGATCTCGACCACTCTGACCCTGATCGCCTATCAGCTCTGGCAGCGCGACCAGCGCTCGCGCAAGGGAGGTGCGTCGCGATGAACGGCGGCGTGAACGGCGTGGCACTCGCCGTCTTCATCTTCTTCTTCGTGGCCGTCACCGCCATGGGCTTCCTGGCCGCGCGCTGGCGCAAGGCCGAGAACGAACACAGCCTGGACGAATGGGGCCTGGGCGGACGGTCGTTCGGCACCTGGGTCACCTGGTTCCTGCTCGGCGGCGACCTCTATACGGCGTACACCTTCGTCGCCGTTCCCGCCGCGATCTACGCGGCGGGCGCGTCCGGCTTCTTCGCCGTGCCGTACACCATTCTCGTCTACCCGCTGATCTTCACCTTCCTGCCGCGTCTCTGGTCGGTGTCGCACAAGCACGGGTATGTGACCACATCGGACTTCGTACGCGGCCGGTTCGGCTCGAAGGGTCTCTCGCTGGCGGTCGCCGTCACCGGAATCCTCGCCACGATGCCGTACATCGCGCTTCAGCTCGTCGGGATCCAGGCGGTGCTGGACGTGATGGGTGTCGGCGGCGGAGAGGACACCAACTGGTTCATCAAGGACCTGCCGCTGCTGATCGCCTTCGGTGTGCTCGCCGCGTACACCTACTCCTCGGGACTGCGGGCGCCGGCCCTGATCGCGTTCGTGAAGGACACCCTGATCTACATCGTGATCGCGGTGGCCATCATCTACATCCCGATCAAGCTCGGCGGTTTCGACGACATCTTCCAGGCGGCCGGCGACAAGTACACGGCGGCCAAGGCAGGCGGCGTGGTGCCTCCCGCGGCCGGACAGTGGACATACGCCACGCTCGCGCTCGGCTCGGCCCTCGCGCTGTTCATGTATCCGCACTCCATCACGGCCACGCTCTCCAGCCGCAGCCGTGAGGTGATCCGGCGCAACACCACGATCCTGCCGCTGTACTCACTGATGCTGGGCCTGCTGGCCCTGCTCGGATTCATGGCGATCGCCGCCGGGATCAAGGTGGACAACGGCCAGCTCGCCATCCCTCAGCTCTTCGAGACGATGTTCCCGGACTGGTTCGCGGGCGTGGCCTTCGCGGCGATCGGCATCGGCGCGCTGGTGCCGGCCGCCATCATGTCGATCGCGGCGGCGAATCTCTTCACCCGCAATATCTACCGGGACTTCATCAAGCCGGACGCGACACCGGCGCAGGAGACCAAGGTGTCGAAGCTGGTCTCGCTGCTGGTGAAGGTCGGCGCGCTGGTCTTCGTGCTGAGCATGGACAAGACCGTCGCGATCAACTTCCAGCTCCTGGGCGGGATCTGGATCCTCCAGACGATGCCCGCGCTGGTCGGCGGGCTGTTCACCCGCTGGTTCCACCGCTGGGCGCTGCTCGCCGGCTGGGCGGTCGGCATGGTGTACGGCACGGCCGCGGCCTATGGCGTCGCCAGCCCCACCCAGGCGCACTTCGGCGGGTCTTCCAAGGAGATCCCCGGGCTCGGAGAGATCGGCTACATCGGCCTCACGGCGTTTGTGCTCAATGTGGTGACCACGGTCGTGCTGACATTCGTCCTGCGGGCGTTCAAGGCGCCGGAAGGCATCGACGAGACCAGTCCCTCCGACTACACGGCCGACGCCGGAGACCGCGGCGTGCAGGTCGAACTGCCGCCCGCCACGGCGGCCGACCCGGATCCGGTGCACTGACCGGACCCTGCCGACACAGCGCTGTCCGAGACAGCTCTGTCCGACTACAGCTCTGTCCGATACTTGGGGCCTTCGGGCCGGACGGGCCGCCGGAACACCTCCGGCGGCCCGTCCGCCGTTCAGCGCACCCACTCCTTGAGCTGCTCGGTCTCCAGCGTGATCCCCACCGGCTCGGGAAGCGTGACCTGCTTGCCGAACGGAACGGTACGCGCGGACGGATGCGGGTCAGCCCCTCGTGCCGACGACGATAGCGGAGCCGACCGACACCCGACGGTAAGAGCGCCGGGACACAAGATGTGGGGGGTGCTTTCCGAGCAAGGCCCCACATGTATGCTCGTGCTCGCTGTCGACACAGGGGAATCCGGTGCGAATCCGGAACTGTCCCGCAACGGTGTGCTGTGGTGTGCTTTGTCATACCCGCGAGTCCGACCACCTGCCGACGGTGCGTCCGGCTCGACCGAACCGGACGCCGAGACGTCCGGGCCCCGAGGCTGGGCCGGTGGACGCCGCACACGGTGCTGCCCCGAGCGGGTCGTACGGTGGTGCGCGCCTCCGCTTTCCCGCCGACGGCCCAGAGCCGAGCGAGGGAGAGCACCACGTGACCATCGCGCCAGCCGATCCGGCCTCAGGCACCTACGAGATCACCGCGCGGGCGGCCGACGGACCGGGCACCGCACTGCTGCGGACCCTGACGGAGCTGACCGCCGATCTGCCCGACACCGACCCCGGCAGAGTCGCCGCCGCCGCGCTGCGGGGCCGCAACGCCCGGTCGGACGAGGCGGAGCTGCGCGGCCTCGCCACCGAGGCCGCGGCGGGACTGATCTCCGAGGACCCCGCCTACTCCCGCCTCGCCGCCCGGCTGCTGGCCCGCGCCATCGCCGACGAGGCGGCGGGCCAGGGCGCCGTGTCGTTCTCCGCGTCCGTCGCCGTCGGCCATCGCGAGGGCCTGATCGCCGACCGGACCGCCGGTTTCGTGACGCTGAACGCGGCCCGCCTCGACGGGCTGATCGACCCGGCAGCCGACGACCGTTTCGGCTACTTCGGCCTGCGGACGCTCTACAGCCGCTATCTGCTCCGCCACCCGATCACCCGTCAGGTGATCGAGACACCGCAGCACTTCATGCTCCGGGTCGCCTCCGGCCTCGCCGAGGAGGCCGCGCCCGGTTCCGCCGCGGCCGCCCACGCGCTGGACGAGGTCGCCGCGCTCTACGGCCTGATGAGCCGGCTGGACTACCTGCCGTCGTCGCCGACGCTCTTCAACTCCGGCACGCGTCATCCGCAGATGTCCTCCTGCTACCTGCTGGACTCTCCGCTGGACGAGCTGGACTCGATCTACGACCGGTACCACCAGGTGGCCCGGCTCTCGAAGCACGCCGGCGGCATCGGCATCCCGTACTCCCGTGTCCGCTCGCGCGGTTCGCTGATCCGCGGCACCAACGGCCACTCCAACGGCATCGTCCCGTTCCTGCGGACCCTCGACTCCTCGGTCGCCGCCGTCAATCAGGGCGGCCGGCGCAAAGGCGCGGCCTGTGTCTATCTGGAGACCTGGCACGCGGACCTGGAGGAGTTCCTGGAGCTGCGCGACAACACCGGTGAGGAGGCCAGGCGTACGCACAATCTGAATCTCGCGCACTGGATCCCGGACGAGTTCATGCGGCGGGTCGAGGCGGACGGCGACTGGTCGCTGTTCTCGCCCGTCGATGTGCCCGAGCTGGTCGACCTGTGGGGCGACGACTTCGACGCGGCGTACCGGAAGGCCGAGGCGGACGGCCTGGCCCGGAAGACGCTTCCGGCCCGCGAGCTGTACGGCCGGATGATGCGCACCCTCGCTCAGACCGGCAACGGCTGGATGACCTTCAAGGACGCGTCGAACCGTACGGCCAACCAGACCGCCGAGCCCGGCTCGGTCGTGCACTCCTCCAATCTCTGCACGGAGATCCTGGAGGTCACGGACGACGGCGAGACGGCCGTCTGTAATCTCGGCTCGGTCAATCTCGGCGCGTTCGTGCTCTCCTCGGGCGAGCTCGACTGGACGCGGCTGGACGAGACCGTCCGTACCGCCGTGACCTTCCTCGACCGGGTCGTGGACATCAACTTCTATCCGACCGAGCAGGCCGGCCGCTCCAACGCCAAGTGGCGCCCGGTGGGCCTCGGTGTGATGGGCCTCCAGGACGTCTTCTTCAAGAAGCGGCTGCCCTTCGACTCCGCCGAGGCCGCCGCTCTCTCCACCCGGATCGCCGAGCGGATCATGCTCGCCGCGTACGAGGCCTCCTGCGACCTCGCCGAACGCGACGGTCCGCTGCCCGCCTGGTCCCGGACGCGCGCCGCACGCGGCGTACTGCACCCGGACCACTACGACGTGGAGCTGAACTGGCCGGAGCGCTGGGCGGCGCTGCGCGCCCGGGTCGCGACCACCGGGATGCGCAACTCCCTGCTGCTGGCCATCGCGCCGACGGCGACCATCGCCTCGATCGCGGGCGTCTACGAGTGCATCGAGCCGCAGGTCTCCAACCTCTTCAAGCGCGAGACGCTCTCCGGCGAGTTCCTCCAGGTCAACTCCTATCTGGTGACGGAGCTGAAGCGGCTCGGTGTCTGGGACGCGCAGACGCGCGAGGCGCTGCGCGAGTCCAATGGCTCGGTGGCCGGTTTCACCTGGGTCCCGGCGGAGGTCCGTGAGCTGTACCGGACGGCGTGGGAGATCCCGCAGCGCGGACTGATCGACATGGCGGCGGCGCGTACGCCGTTCCTCGACCAGAGCCAGTCGCTGAATCTGTTCCTGGAGACGCCGACCATCGGAAAGCTCAGCTCGATGTACGCGTACGCCTGGAAGAAGGGCCTCAAGACGACGTACTACCTGCGTTCGCGCCCGGCGACCCGGATCGCGCGCGCGGCGGGCGGCGGCGCGGCGGTCACGGCCGCCTCCTCCGGCCCGGCGCCGGCGGCCGTCCCCGCTCAGCAGCCCGGCCCGATGGCGCCCGACGCCGACGCCATCGCCTGCTCCCTGGAAAACCCCGAGTCCTGCGAGGCATGTCAGTGATGAGTTCCGACGACAAGAACACCAAGAACCTGCTCGACCCGGGATTCGAGCTGACGCTGCGGCCAATGCGTTATCCGGACTTCTACGAGCGCTACCGCGACGCGATCAAGAACACCTGGACGGTGGAGGAGGTCGATCTCCACTCGGACGTCGCCGACCTCGCCAAGCTCTCTCCTGGTGAGCAGCACATGATCGGCCGACTGGTCGCGTTCTTCGCGACCGGCGACTCGATCGTGGCGAACAACCTGGTACTGACGCTCTACAAGCACATCAACTCTCCCGAGGCGCGGCTCTATCTGTCCCGCCAGCTCTTCGAGGAGGCCGTACACGTCCAGTTCTATCTGACGCTGCTGGACACCTATCTGCCCGATCCCGAGGACCGCGCGGCGGCCTTCGACGCGGTGGAGAACATCCCGTCGATCCGCGAGAAGGCGCAGTTCTGCTTCCGCTGGATGGACTCGGTCGAGCAGATCGACCGGCTGGAGTCACAGGCGGACCGGCGGCGCTTCCTGCTGAATCTGATCTGCTTCGCGGCCTGTATCGAGGGACTCTTCTTCTACGGCGCCTTCGCGTACGTCTACTGGTTCCGCTCGCGCGGCCTGCTGCACGGCCTGGCCACCGGCACCAACTGGGTCTTCCGCGACGAGACGATGCATATGAACTTCGCCTTCGAGGTCGTCGACACCGTACGCAAGGAGGAGCCGGAGCTGTTCGACGACGCCCTTCAGCAGCAGGTCACGGACATGCTGAAGGAGGCCGTCGAGGCGGAGCTGCAGTTCGGCCGCGATCTGTGCGGCGACGGTCTGCCCGGCATGAACACCGACTCGATGCGCGAGTACCTCCAGTGCGTCGCCGACCAGCGCCTCCAGCGCCTGGGCTTCGCTCCGGTGTACGGCTCGGAGAATCCGTTCTCCTTCATGGAGCTCCAGGGCGTCCAGGAGCTGACGAACTTCTTCGAGCGGCGTCCGTCGGCGTATCAGGTCGCGGTCGAGGGCACGGTCGGCTTCGACGACGACTTCTAGTTTTAGAGCGGACCGGCCCTGGAGATGCCTCGCGACAGGGCGAACCGAACCGGGAAAGGGAAGGGCCGTTGGCACACACGTGCCGGTAGTCTCTCCGGACCGAACCCGAGCGATCTGCGAGCGAACAGTGATCCGAGACCTGTACAACGTCCGGTTGCAGCCCGTGGAAGGCGGTCTCACTCCGCTGACCGAGGAGGAGGAGCAGCGCATGCGCGCTGTGCTGTTCAGCGAACTCGGCAACAAAATCGCCGACCGGGGCTGGGCGCGGTTCCCCGCGTACACGCCGGAGGAGCGCCGCCGACTGATCGATGTCGCGCACCGCCTCAGCACTTACTGGGGTCAGCGGGTATTCGTCGAGGCCGTGGACCAGTGCGCCATGAGGCTCTATCTCCATGGACATGGGGCCCCGTCGGCGGAACCGCTGCCGCCGCACGCGTAGGACGTCGGCGTGATCCTCGTTCGTGGACCACGGCCGGCGATCTGCCGCAGGACATGAGGTGAGGCCGCGGGCCGGGGAGATTTGGCCCGCGGCCTCACCTCATGTCTCGCGGAAATGCGGGACTTCCGGGACGTGCCGGGCCGCGCCGTGGTCGACCTCCGCCCAGACGGTCTTGGTGAACGCGTCACGGACGGTCCAGCCCCAGCGGTCGGCGTAGGCGGCGACAAGCAGCAGTCCCCGGCCGCCCGGCGAGTCGGGCGGCGGCGGAGAGGTGTCACCGGGAGCGGGCGGGAGCCGGTCGGGCCGGGTGTCGATGACCTCGATACGGACGGTGGCGGAGGTGAGGGCCAGCCGCACCTCGAAGTCCCGTCCGGGCGTACGGCCATGGATGAGTACCGGTAGGCCACTGGCGAGGTTTCCGCTGTGCGGTCCTTTTCCAGTGGCCCCCGGCCCGAACCCGCCGTGCACCTTTCGGTGCAGCGGGCTCTCCAGTGACTACTGCGTGCTGTTCACCCGGGTTATGTATGGATGCTTCCGTGACAAGGCGGGCAGACCACGAGGGTTCTCCGTCGCTTCTTGAGCATCAGTCGCACCCATGCGGGCTGTTCTCCTGCGCTTCTCAGCTCTGCAAGAGAGCGAACTTGGTGTACTTGCACTTCAGTTCGACTCTCGCAGAGTTCACACCGTCCGCGTTGGAGCCGGTCGATGAGTTGGCTGCCGCGCGGGCGGCTGCGCGGGGTGAACAAGGTGGACGGGAGGTCGTTGAGGACGGCCGTCCGTTTCCGGGTGAGGGGAATGCCACCGAACCGTGCAGTCAGTGTCTTCCTGCCCTCGCGTTCGATCCTGGCCTCGAAGCACCTGCGTGGTCCTTGGGGTGTCCTGATGGTTGTTTTGTAACGGTTTGCCATCGTGGTCACCCGTGACCGGTGCCGGGCGGCCAGGGTCTTGAGCATGGAGGTCAGCATGACCCCCTTGAGCCGGTCGAGTCTCCAGACGTCGCCGGCCAGCAGGTAGTACTGAACGATGCCCCGGTACTGCGCTCCGTAGATGCCGATGATGTCGAAGGGTGTGCAACTCGTCAGCGGGAGCAGGTGCGTGGGTTTTCCACGGCGGAGAAACGGGGCACATTTGGCCTTGATCACGTCTTTGGGAACGCGGAGTTGGATCTTCCCGTTGATGGAGCGGAGGCCGCGATTGATGCGGCCACCCCGGGAGATCTTTTCATCCGCGTGCTGAACGGTGATCTCGTAGCCGAGGAAGCGGGCCGCCTGGGTGCGGCCGTGGGTGATCAGCGTCTTGTCCTGGTTCAGTTCCAGCTTGAGATCGTCGCGCAGGAACGCGGCCAGGCGCTGTTTGATCGTCTCGGCTTCGGCCTTGGGTCCGGTGAACCCGAGGAGATGGTCGTCCGCGTAGCGGATGTAGCGCAGCCGCCGGTAGCCCGGATCATGTGGATCACCGACCGGATGACGGCGTAACTCCTTTCGCCACTGGCGGACCTGAGCGGACTCGGTGTTCTCCTTCCTGTAGGCGAGCCGCTTCCTGGTGACCCCGATCGCATTCTCCAGCTCTTTGTAAGCCGGGTTCTTACGGCGGGTTTTCCCTCGGGTGTATTCCGGCATGAGAACTTTCTCGACGAATCTGTCCAGCCGGTCCATGTAGATGTTGGACAGGAGTGGGGAAAGCACACCGCCTTGCGGGGATCCCGACAGGGTGGCGTGCCATCTCCAGTCCTCCAGGTATCCAGCCTTCAGCATCTGTCGGATGAGGCGGAGGAACCGGTTGTCGAGGATCCTCTCCGAGAGAATGGCCAGCAGGACATCGTGGTCCAGCGAGCCGAAGCAGTCGGAGATGTCTCCTTCGATGAACCAGGTTGTCCCGGTCCAGTTGTGTGTCACCTCGGACAGTGCCGTGTGACAGCCCCGGCCGGGGCGGAAACCGTGGGAGCGGCCGGAGAAGCGCGGCTCGCAATACGCCTCCATCAGAAGGCGGATCACTTCGCCGACGAGTTTGTCCGACCAGGACGGCAGACCGAGAGGGCGCGTTTTCCCGTTGGATTTCGGAATGTGGACGCGCCGCACCGGGCGGAAGCGGTAACGCTCATGGCGCATGGCTTCGATGATGCGCCCGATCTTGGCTTCGGACATGCCGTCCGCGGTTTCCCCGCAGGCCCCGGGTGTCATCGCGCCGTGGTTGGCGTAGATTCGCCCGTAGGCCAGTAGATACAGGTTCGGGTTGAACAGCTGTCGATACAGTTCATCGCACGGCAGGTTCCGTCTGCCGCGTTCACGCAGGACATCAAGCACCGTTTCGGCGTTCTGCATTACGCATACCTCCCAGCATCGCGATGTCCGATCACCTGGCCCCCTTCGCCCTGCGGACGGTTTTCCCGTCCTCCTTGGCAGGTCGTTACTCCTGCGACTACTACGGGGCCTCCGTCACCTTGGGGCTCACGCCCTTTAGGTGATCCCATGTTCGTCTCTGTTGTACGTATCTAGCGCGACTTAGACGCCCCACTCATCTCCTTGAATTCCCTCACTGGGAATCAGTTCGCGACCCGAAGGGTGTGATGGATACGCAGTTACTCCACCACAGGACGCGGCACCGGTGTCAGGTATGTTTCCGATGGATGCCTTCCCTTTCATCCCTTGGAGATTGGGGTTCAGGCAGTACAGCTTTCGCCATATCGCGCGGGTCCCTCAACGCATCACTTCCATACCTGAACGTGATCGCTGATTTCCTGGCATGCTGCTGTCCCCTTCACCTTTCGGATCCAGGTAAGCCATCAGACCCAGAAACCTCCCTTCAGTTCCTCCCGGTTGAACCGGGGATACAACAGAGCGCCTCATGGCGCACCGGCGTTCGCGGCCAGCTCGGCGACAACGGCGACGATCACGGCGCCGGTGGAAGTGGTGCGCGGGATGCCCCACTCGTCGAGCTGCTGAGCGACGAGCAGCCGGGCGAGGCGGGCACCACGATGGCTGGAACTGAGCCTGATCCGGGACGGCGGAAACAGGAGCGGAAGCGGTGGTGCGGGCGGGAGTTGGACGGACGCGGGGTGGTCGGTGGGGACGGCGAGGACGGTGTGGGAGGGAGTTTCCGACTTCATACGGTGACTTTGTCGTCACGCGGATAGCCTGAACAGGACGGACGTCCGTACCTGTACGAGACGTACGGGACAGGCGCGCACTTGTACGGCTCAGGGCCCGTGACCGGGCCTGAGCGCGACGCGTTGGATCGTGAACTGCTGTCGTACATCGGTACCGCGAGGTGAGGCTATGGGAACCAGCCGTCAGAGAAAACAGCGGACCAAGGACGACGACCGTCCTGCCATCTGGGTCGGCTACGGCAAGCTGGTGCGACTCCACCGGGACCGGGCGGGACTGACGCAGCAGGAACTGGCCGAGGCGGTCGGCTACTCGTCGGAGCAGGTTGCCTCGATCGAGCAAGGGCGACGGCCGGCGAAGTCGGCGTTCACGGAGGCGGCGGAGACCGCACTGAACGCGGGCGGGACGCTGGCGGTATTGCAGGACGACGTGGACCTGGCCAAACTCCCGGCGTTCTTCCAGGACTTCGCCCTGATCGAGACGGAAGCGGTCAGCAGGTACGACTTCGATCCCCTGCTGATTCCTGGGCTCCTCCAGACCGAGGACTACGCACGTGCGCTCTTCTCAGGACACTGCCCGTCGCTCTCCGAGGAGATCATCGAGCAGCACCTCGATGCCAGGCTCAGCAGACAGAAGCTGCTGACACGGACGCCGATGGTGGAGACATGCTTCATCATCGGCGAATCGGCTCTGACCAGCACGGTGGGCGATGCAGAGGTGATGAAGGCGCAGCTTCAACACCTGCTGGCCCAGGGGTCGATGCGCAATGTCGAGATCCAGGTCATGCCGTCGGACTGCGGCTTCCACCCAGGACTGGGCGGACCTATGGTGATTATGGAAACCTTGGAGCACCGCCGGGTGGGCTATATCGAATCCCAGGACGTGGGAGTAGTGATCACCGACGCCCCAAATGTCAGCGCCTTCGGACTGCGCTATGGCAAGCTGCGGACGCAGGCCCTCAACGCCGCGGAGTCTGCACGTCTGATCCGGCGCGTGGCAGGAGAAACATGAGCACTGAGCAGGTTGCAGCCGGGACCGCCCAACTGCACTGGTTCACAAGCAGCTACAGCGGATCGGGCGGCGGCAACTGCGTCGAGGTGGCACTCGCACCACCCACAGTCCACATCCGCGACTCAAAAACCGTACACGGACCCGCACTCCGAGTCTCTCCTGAACGATGGAGCGCATTCGTCTCCTACGCGAGCAAGAAGGGCGCAGCCCCCGCCTGAGCCCCGCCCCCCCCGTAC
>NZ_JARBAE010000140.1:0-527 GCF_033795305.1 Streptomyces sp. AK02-01A | reverse complement strand
GTCGAGCAGGACGCCTCGGGCAAGGCGTTCGAGCTGGCGCTGTCGTATGCGAAGGGCATCGGCGGTACCCGTGCCGGTGTCATCAAGACGACCTTCACCGAGGAGACCGAGACCGATCTGTTCGGTGAGCAGGCCGTGCTGTGCGGTGGTACGGCGGCGCTGGTCAAGGCGGGCTTCGAGACGCTGACCGAGGCCGGTTACCAGCCGGAGATCGCGTACTTCGAGTGCCTGCACGAGCTGAAGCTGATCGTGGACCTGATGTACGAGGGCGGTCTGGAGAAGATGCGCTGGTCGATCTCGGAGACCGCGGAGTGGGGCGACTACGTCAGCGGTCCGCGCATCATCACCGACCAGACCAAGGCCGAGATGAAGAAGATCCTGGGCGAGATCCAGGACGGTACGTTCGCCAAGAACTGGATGGACGAGTACCACGGCGGTCTGAAGAAGTACAACGAGTACAAGAAGGCCGACAGCGAGCACCTGCTGGAGACCACGGGCCGTGAGCTGCGCAAGCTCATGAGCTGGGT
>NZ_JARBAE010000139.1:0-529 GCF_033795305.1 Streptomyces sp. AK02-01A | reverse complement strand
TGGACTTGAACGATGTCCTTCAGTCCAATGGTTATGCCTACGCGCACAACAACCCTGTCACGATGTCCGATCCGACGGGTCTGGCGATTTCCCTGACGGCGTCGGAGCGTGCGGCGGCCCTGGCCGGTGCGGGTCTTTCGGCGGCCCAGGTCTCCCAGGCCCAGGCGATGAGCGGTAAGTCCCTCACCTCGGTGATCCTCGCGGTGGCGTGGGAGACCTTGAAGGACTTCATCGGTATCAACGACGCGTTGTCCTGCTTCGGTGGGGACATGTGGTCGTGCGGCAGCCTGATCGTCGGGGCGATTCCCTGGAGCAAGCTGGGCAAGATTCCTTCGGTGCTGAGGGCGGTCGATCGCACCATCAGCGCTATTCAGTCCTTCCGTGTGGCCAAGAAGGCGGCGGAGCTGGTTCTGAAGTCGGCGAAGGCGGCGGAGGCGGCGGCGCTTCGGGCCAAGAAGGCGGCGATCGAGAGGGCGAAGAGGGAAGCCGCTCAGAGGGCGAAGAAGAAGGCGGCGGAACAGGCGAAGAG
>NZ_JARBAE010000138.1:0-530 GCF_033795305.1 Streptomyces sp. AK02-01A | reverse complement strand
GCCCGCACCCGACCCAACCACCGCCACCCGGCAATCCCTCGCACACGGCCCCCTCGGCGTCACCCTGCTCCACATCGAACGGGCCCGGCGCGGCACCGGCACGTGGCAGGCCGTACACCATCAGCTCGCCGCGGTCGGTCCTCTGATCGACGGAGACGAGGTGAGCCTGTTCCTCGGCGCCCCCGCCATGGCATACGTCCTCCACCTGGCCGCCGCCGGCAATGAACAACGCTACTCAGGAGCCCTGCGCACCCTCGACCGCGTCGTGACCACACACGTCCGCCGGCGCCTGGACGCCGCTCACACACGCATCGACCAGCAACGCCTCACCACCTTCGCCGAATACGACCTCTTCCGAGGACTGACCGGACTCGGCGCCCTTCTCCTGCGCCGCCACCCGGACAGCAACGAAATGAAACGCGTCCTGGAATACCTGGTAAGACTCACCGAACCGGTATCCGGACCCAAAGGGCGACCGCTTCCCGGCTGGTGGGTCTCGCACGCTCCCGCCCACCCCGACGCCCCCCAAC
>NZ_JARBAE010000137.1:0-564 GCF_033795305.1 Streptomyces sp. AK02-01A | reverse complement strand
GTGAGGATGTCTTGGAGGACAGACCTCTTCTACAGCAGCTCCGCTGCCTCGTTCACCGGACTTGACGAACAGCCGCCACGCTTAACTGAACGGCGTTGCGGCTAGAGCTGGAGGGCTGGCACCAGTGAACGGCCCCATCTCGGTGATCAGCCAGCAGCAGCTTGCTGCTCCGCGCGGGGGCGGGTGGTGGCGAGGCGGTAGGAGTCGGTGCCGCTCTTGATGATGTTGCCGCCGAAGGTAAGACGGTCGACGATGGCAGCACAAAGACGGGGGTCCGTGAACGTTTTTGTCCAGCCAGAGAAGGATTCGTTCGAGGCGATGGCCACGCTGTTCTTTTCTTCCCGCTCGGTCAAAACCTGAAAGAGGAGCTCGACGCCACGGCGGTCGAGTTCCATGTAGCCAGTTCGTCGATGCACAAAAGATCAACGCGGCCGTAGCGGGCGATCGTCTTGGCCAGCTGCTTCTTGTGAGTGGGCGGGTTGGTGGCATTGGGTGGGTGTCAGCGGGAGTGGGTGCTGGGTGCCTGGCCATGGGGATAGTTGCGGGGTAGGCCTGCTGTCATGG
>NZ_JARBAE010000013.1:0-171368 GCF_033795305.1 Streptomyces sp. AK02-01A | reverse complement strand
ATTGCGTGAGGGAAACGCCCGGTTACATTCCGAACCCGGAAGCTAAGCCTCACAGCGCCGATGGTACTGCAGGGGGGACCCTGTGGGAGAGTAGGACGCCGCCGAACAATTGTTGTGGGAATGCCCTGTGCCTTTAGGTACAGGGCATTCCTGCGTTCAGGGCATGGAATGGATCGGTCCATGCGTGAACCGGTTCAAGCTCGACATCGCCGTCGACGGGTTTTGAGTACGCCGAACATCGGGTATGCTCTACCTCGTTGCCGCGCCCCAATAGCTCAGTCGGTAGAGCGTCTCCATGGTAAGGAGAAGGTCTACGGTTCGATTCCGTATTGGGGCTCCGCTGAAGAGAGGAAAGGCCCCCACCACTGGTGGGGGCCTTTCTGTTTTGTCTACGGGACAGCCCTTAGTCAGGTCAGATGTGGCTCCGGAACGCGCATGGCGAGGATGGCCATGTCGTCCGAGGCGGGTTCGGCGGCGAAGCGCTCGACCGCTCGCAGGACACGCGAGGCGACCGCGCCGGCCGTAAGCCCCGTACAGGTCGTCAGGACATCGGCCAGGCCGTCGTCGCCCAGCATGCGCGTGCCCTCACGGCGTTCCGTGACACCGTCGGTGACGCACAGCAGGACATCTCCCGGGTCCAGGGTGACCACCTGCTCGTACAGCTCCAGATCCTCCATCACGCCGAGCAGCGGCTGCGGGTCGGCCGCCGGTTCGACCGTGCCGTCCTGGCGCAGGCGCAGAGGGAGTGGATGACCGGCGCAGACCACCTTGAGGATCGCGCTGCCGTCCTCCTGGGGCCACAACTCGCCGTAGAGCAAGGTGAGAAAGCGGCTGCGGGCTCCCTCGTCGAGGATCGCCGCGTTGAGCCGCTCAAGGACAGCGGGCCCGCCGAAGCCCTCTCGGGCCAGCAGGCGCAGGGCGTGCCGGGCCAGGCCGGTGACGGCCGCGGCTTCCGGGCCCGTGCCGCAGACGTCGCCGATGGCGAAGCCGTAGGCGCCGTCACGGATCGGGAAGAGATCGTAGAAGTCGCCGCCGACTTCGTTGCCTTCACCCGCGGCGCGGTAGATGACCTCGACCTCGACACCGGGCACCTGCGGGAGCCCCGGGGGCAGCAGGCTGCGTTGCAGGGCCTGGCTGATGGCCGTGCGCTCGGAGTAGAGACGCGCGTTGTCGAGGGCCAGTGCCGCGCGTCGGGAAAGGTCCTCGGCCAACTCCAGGATTTCCTGGCGGAAGTGATCGTCCGACGGCTTGCCGAGGGTCAGCATGCCGATGACGCGGTTACGGGCCACCAGCGGCAGTACCACGGTTTCGCCGCCCACCGCGGAGGCCGTTGCCAGCGTTGTGCCGACGCTGGAACCAGCGGCGGAGCCGGCTCCCAGCTCGCGCATGGAGGTGCGAAGCGCCGCCTGGTGGGCCGCCTCCGAAGGAGCGCTCCAGATACGGGCGCCCGGGGTTGGGACCGGTTCCGGCGGGTCGATCTTGGAGAGCAGGGCCTTGAGGCCGTCGATGCGTTCCTCGTCCTCGTGCAGCACATAGGAGAGAAAGGGATCCGACGACTGGTCGGCGATCGTGTAGACCGCGCACCAGGTGGCGAGGGTGGGCACGGTCATCTGCGCCATGAGGGCCAGTGTCTGGTCGCGGTCCAGGGTGCCGGCGAGCAGATCGGACGCCTCGACGAGGAAGGAGAGCGAGCCGCGGCGGAGGCGTTCCAGCTCGCCGAGGCGGGCGGATTCGACGGCCAGCGCGATACGGTCCGCGGCGAACTGGAGGCGCAGCGCCTCCTCGTTGGAGTAGCGGCCCGCGCCTTCCGCGGCGACGCCGAGGGACCCGGTGAGCCGGCCCTCGACTTTCAGCGGGACGGTCACGACGGAGCGCATCCCGGTGTCGTTGAGCAAGGGAACCGCGCCGGGGACGGCCATGAGGTCGTCGTGCACGGTGGGCATCCGCGCGGAGCTGTAGCGTCCCGTGCCTGACTCCACGGGGACACGGGCGAAGCGCTGGCGGGTGGAGGGCAGTCCGGTCGTGGCCCGCACCTCCAGCTCCGTCTCGTCGTCCGTGGCGAGGAGGAGGAAGGCGGAGTCGCCGTCGAGCATGTCGCGGGCGCGCTCCACCGTTCGCTGGAGGAGACCGTCGAGATCGTCCGGCGCGGGAGAGCCGATGAAGACCTCGAACGGGTCGGCGCTGCGGTGCTCGGCGCCGGTTTCGGTGACGGGTGCGCGCAGCGGCGTCTGGATCACCGCGCGTTCGTAATCGTGTACGAGGAGGCAGACCGTGGACGGCTCGCCGTGGGTGTCGCGCACCCGCAGGTGTGAGGCGTAGACCGGGATGACCCTGCCGTCGGCTCCGCGGATGCCGTAGCTGCCCTCCCAGCGGGAGAGTCGCAGCGCTTCGGCGATGCCCGTGCCGATGCCCGGCGTGTGCGGCCAGGCCGCGATGTCGGCGAGGGGCTTGCCGACGACCTGCTCCGCGGCGTATCCGAAGATGCGCTGCGCGTCCTCGTTCCAGTTGGCGATGGTGCTGGTCTGGTCGATCTGGATGACGGCGACCCGTACGCGTTCGTCCGCGATGGGGAGCAGACCGGTCGGCAGCACCGGTCCCGCGGAGCGGGTGCCGACCGGCCGCTGCGGCAGGTCGAGCTGGAACCACACCTGCTTCTGTGTCGAGGTGTATTCGACGCCCCAGCGGGAGGCCAGCGCGGCGCAGAGCAGCAGGCCCCGGCCGTTCTCGCGGTCCGGGCTGCCGAACGACCGGCCGGTGCCCTGGATGGGGACCTCGCGCTCCGGGTAGTGGTCGGCGACCTCGACCCGGACGCCGTCCTCCGTACGCAGACAGAGAACATCGGCGGAGGTGCCGGCGTGGATCACGGCATTGGTGACGAGTTCGCTGGTGAGGACGACGGCGTCATCGACGATGTCGGAATAGCCCCACCCCTGGAGTGTGTCTCGCACAAAAGCGCGAGCGGTCGCGACGGACCGCCCTACAGGATCGAAACTGGCAGCCGCCCGCGCGGTGATCACAGAACTCCTCGTACGCGTTTTGACGACCGGCTCCGCCATGTTCGGCCCCGCCCCTTCAGGTGCCCGGTGGGAGTACCTTCGCCACATCGCCCCTTCCGGGCGGACCGGGGCGGTTGGACAGCCGGATGCCAGGTTACTTACCTTCGCTGTCCGGGCGGATGCCAGTCACCACAGTTTCCGCCCTCCGGGGACGGGGACGCTTAGCGAAGCTGCCGAACTGTTATGGCCTGGTTCGGACGTGGTGAAACACTGGGCAGGCTGTCGGAGACGGCCCTGGCGGTTCGGTCAACCCCTGCGGGAGGGACACGGTGGAGTCTGGCATGGCGGCGCGTGGCATCGGCACACGCGCGAAAGGCGGACGGTCCCGGAGCAACGGGACGATCGAGGTGGACGCGGCGGAGCTCAACAGACTGCTGACGGCCTTGGTGTCGATGCGGGACGGCAATTTCCGTAAACGCCTGACCGTCTCCGGCGACGACGTGATGGCGGAGATCGCGGCCGTCTTCAACGAGGTGGCCGACCGTAATCTCCATCTCACGGGTGAGCTGGCCCGGGTGCGGCGCATGGTCGGACGTGAGGGAAAGCTCACCGAACGGCTGGAGACAGGGGCCTGCGAGGGCTCCTGGGCCGCGGCCATCGACGCGTCGAACGCGCTGGTGGACGATCTGGCGCGGCCTGTCTCCGAGGTCGGGCGGGTGCTGTCCGCGGTCGCCGAGGGTGACCTGGAGCAGCGGATGGAGCTGCGTTCGCAGTCCGCCGACGGCGCGGAGCGGCCGCTGCGGGGCGAGTTCCTGAAGGTCGCCCGTACGGTCAACAATCTGGTCGACCAGTTGTCGGCGTTCACCGACGAGGTGACCCGGGTGGCGCTGGAGGTCGGTACCGAGGGCAAGCTCGGCGGCCAGGCCAAGGTGCGCGGTATGTCCGGATCGTGGAAGGACCTCACGGATTCGGTCAACACGATGGCGTACCGATTGACCGCTCAGGTACGTGACATTGCTCTCGTTACGACCGCGGTCGCCAAGGGTGATCTTTCGCGCAAGGTCACGGTCCATGTGGCCGGCGAGATGCTCCAGCTCAAGAACACCGTGAACACGATGGTGGACCAGCTCTCGTCGTTCTCGTCCGAGGTCACGCGCGTGGCCCGGGAGGTCGGCACCGAGGGCGAACTGGGCGGCCAGGCGACCGTGCCCGGGGTGGCCGGCGTGTGGAAGGACCTCACCGACTCGGTGAACACGATGGCCGGCAACCTGACCAACCAGGTGCGTGGCATCGCCGAGGTCACCACGGCCGTCGCCAATGGCGATCTGTCGCAGAAGGTCACTGTCAGCGCACGCGGCGAAGTGGCGCAGCTCGCCGAGACGATCAACCAGATGACCGAGACGCTCCGTACCTTCGCCGACGAGGTGACCCGGGTGGCGAGCGAGGTCGGCGCGGAGGGGCTGCTCGGCGGTCAGGCGCAGGTACCGGGTGCGGCGGGGACATGGAAGGACCTGACGGACTCGGTCAACACGGTCTTCCGCAATCTGACCACTCAGGTGCGGGACATCGCGCAGGTGACCACGGCGGTGGCGAACGGCGATCTGTCGCAGAAGGTCACCGTCGATGTCGCGGGCGAGATGCTGGAACTGAAGAACACCGTCAACACGATGGTGGGTCAGCTCAAGTCGTTCGGTTCCGAAGTGACGCGGGTCGCGCGGGAGGTCGGTGTCGAGGGCCGGCTCGGCGGTCAGGCCGAGGTGCCCGGTGCGGCCGGGACGTGGAAGGACCTCACCGATTCGGTGAACACGGCTTTCCGTAACCTCACCGGCCAGGTGCGGGACATCGCGCAGGTGACGACCGCGGTGGCGAACGGCGATCTGTCGCAGAAGGTCACGGTCGATGTCGCGGGCGAGATGATGGAGTTGAAGAACACCGTCAACACGATGGTGGCGCAGCTTTCGTCCTTCGCCGACCAGGTGACGCGTATGGCGCGGGACGTGGGTACGGAGGGCCGGCTGGGCGGCCAGGCGCGGGTGGACGGTGTCAGCGGTACGTGGAAGGAACTCACGGACTCCGTCAACTTCATGGCGGGGAATCTGACCGATCAGGTGCGGCAGATCGCACAGGTCACCACGGCGGTGGCGCGTGGTGATCTGTCGCAGAAGATCGATGTGGACGCGCGCGGCGAGATCCTTGAGCTGAAGAACACCATCAACACGATGGTCGACCAGCTCTCGGCGTTCGCGGAGCAGGTGACGCGGGTCGCCCGTGAGGTGGGTACGGACGGGCGCCTCGGCGGTCAGGCGCAGGTGCCCGGCGTGGCCGGTGTCTGGCGTGATCTGACCGACTCGGTGAACGGCATGGCGGGAAACCTCACCGACCAGGTGCGGAACATCGCGGGCGTCGCCACGGCCGTCGCCCGGGGTGACTTGTCGCAGAAGATCGATGTGGACGCGCGCGGCGAGATCCTGGAACTGAAGAACACCCTGAACACGATGGTGGACCAGCTCTCCAACTTCGCCGAGCAGGTGACCAGGGTGGCCCGCGAGGTGGGCACCGAGGGCATGCTCGGCGGCCAGGCCGAGGTCCAGGGTGTCTCGGGGACATGGAAGGACCTCACCCAGTCGGTCAACTTCATGGCGAACAACCTGACGTCACAGGTCCGCAATATCGCCGAGGTGACGACGGCGGTCGCGATGGGCGATCTGTCAAAGAAGATCACGGTCGATGCCAAGGGCGAGATCCTCGACCTGGTCACGACCGTCAATACGATGGTCGATCAGCTCTCGAACTTCGCGGACGAGGTGACGCGAGTCGCTCGTGAGGTGGGCACGGAAGGGATTCTGGGCGGCCAGGCGCGGGTCCGGGGTGTCACCGGCATCTGGAAGGACCTCAGCGACAACGTCAACACCATGGCCAACAACCTGACCAGTCAGGTGCGCAACATCTCGCGGGTCTCGTCGGCGGTCGCCAACGGCGATCTGACGAAGAAGGTGACGGTCGAGGCGCGCGGCGAGGTCGCGGAACTCGCCGAGACCGTCAACACCATGGTGACGACGCTGTCCTCCTTCGCGGACGAGGTGACGCGAGTCGCCCGCGAGGTGGGCACGGAGGGCGAACTGGGCGGCCAGGCCAGGGTCCCCGGTGTGTCCGGTACGTGGAAGGACCTGACCGAGTCCGTGAACTCGATGGCGTCCAACCTGACCGGTCAGGTGCGTCAGATCGCCACGGTCACCACCGCCATCGCCAAGGGCGATCTCACCAAGAAGATCGACATTGATGCCCGCGGTGAGATCCAGGAGCTGAAGAACACCATCAACACCATGGTCGACCAGCTCTCCTCCTTCGCGGAGGAGGTGACCCGGGTGGCCCGTGAGGTGGGCACGGACGGGCAGCTCGGCGGCCAGGCGCGGGTGAGGGATGTCGACGGCACCTGGCGCGACCTCACCGAGTCGGTGAACGAGATGGCCGGCAATCTGACCCGACAGGTGCGGGCGATCGCGGCCGTCGCCACCGCGGTGACCCGTGGCGATCTCAATCTCAAGATCGACGTGGACGCGGCGGGTGAGATCCAGGTCCTCCAGGACAACATCAACACGATGATCGCCAACCTGCGTGACACCACTCTCGCCAACGAGGAGCAGGACTGGCTGAAGGGCAACCTCGCCCGTATCTCGGGTCTGATGCAGGGCCGCCGTGATCTCGACGACGTGGCCTCGCTGATCATGAGCGAGCTGACTCCGGTGGTCTCGGCGCAGCACGGCGCGTTCTTCCTGGCGATGCAGACCGGCGCGGTGCCGCAGGTTGGTACGGATGTCGGCAGGGACGCCTCGTACGAGCTGTGCATGCGCGGCAGTTACGGCTACACGGCCGGTGCGATGCCGACGGCCTTCCGGCCGGGTGAGACCTTGATCGGCACGGCCGCCGAGGAGAAGCGGACCATTCAGGTCAATGTGCCGCCGGGCTATCTCAAGATCTCGTCCGGGCTCGGTGAGGCGTCGCCGGCTCATGTGATCGTGCTTCCGGTGCTCTTCGAGGGGAAGGTCCTCGGTGTGATCGAGCTGGCGTCGTTCCAGCCGTTCACGCACATCCAGCGGGACTTCCTGAACCAGATCGCCGAGATGATCGCGACGAGCGTCAACACCATCAGCGTCAATTCCAAGACCGAGGTGCTGCTGAAGCAGTCGCAGGAGCTGACCGAGCAGTTGCGTGAGCGCTCGGCGGAGCTGGAGAACCGGCAGAAGGCCCTTCAGGAGTCCAACGAGGAGCTGGAGGAGAAGGCCGAGCTGCTGGCCCAGCAGAACCGCGACATCGAAGTGAAGAACACCGAGATCGAAGAGGCCAGGCAGGTGCTGGAGGAGCGGGCCGAGCAGCTCGCGGTCTCCATGCGCTACAAGTCGGAGTTCCTGGCGAACATGTCGCACGAGCTGCGTACGCCGCTCAACTCGCTGCTCATCCTCGCCAAGCTGCTCGCGGACAACGCCGAGTCGAATCTCTCTCCGAAGCAGGTGGAGTTCGCGGAGACGATCCACGGCGCGGGTTCCGACCTGCTCCAACTGATCAACGACATCCTCGATCTGTCGAAGGTCGAGGCGGGCAAGATGGATGTCAGTCCGACCCGTATCGCGCTGGTCCAGCTCGTCGACTATGTGGAGGCGACCTTCCGGCCGCTCACCGCGGAGAAGGGGCTCGACTTCTCCGTACGGGTGTCACCGGAGCTGCCCGCGACCCTGCACACCGATGAGCAGCGGCTGCTGCAGGTGCTGCGCAACCTCCTGTCCAACGCGGTGAAGTTCACCGACACCGGCGCGGTGGAGCTGGTGATCCGGCCGGCCGGTACGGATGTGCCGCATGCCATCAGGGAGCAACTGCTGGAGGCGGGTTCGCTGCGTGACGCCGACGGCGATCTGATCGCGTTCTCGGTCACCGACACCGGAATCGGTATCGCGGCGAGCAAGATGCGGGTGATCTTCGAGGCGTTCAAGCAGGCGGACGGCACGACCAGCCGGAAGTACGGCGGTACGGGGCTCGGCCTGTCCATCAGCCGGGAGATCGCGCGGCTGCTCGGTGGTGAGATCCACGCGGCGAGCGAGCCGGGGCGTGGTTCGACCTTCACGCTCTATCTGCCGCTGCATCCGAGCGAACTGCCGCCGCAGGGCTATCCGCAACTGACGCCGGCCGGTATGCAGCCGCTGGGACGGGTGCCGGGCGACGGTGTGACGGACAAGGCGGTGGGACAGGGGCAGCCTCCCGCCGAGCTGCCGGGTCCCGCCGCGCTGTTCCGGCGCCGGCGCCGCAACGCCGAGGCCCTGGAGCAGGGCACCGGGCGGCCGGGACAGGGCGTCCAGGCGCCGTCGGGCTCCGTTCCGGCCGACAGGTCTTCGAGCGGCCTCGGTGGCCAGGAGTCCTTCGGTGTCGGCGCGGCCGGGACGGGACGCCAGGAGGCGCCCCAGGAGCGTCGTACCTTCACGTTCGGCGGTGAGAAGGTGCTGATCGTCGACGACGACATCCGCAATGTGTTCGCGCTCACCAGCGTGCTGGAGCAGCATGGCCTGTCGGTGCTCTACGCCGAGAACGGCCGGGAGGGCATCGAAGTCCTGGAGCAGCACGACAATGTGACGGTCGTTCTGATGGACATCATGATGCCGGAGATGGACGGATACGCCACGACGACCGCCATCCGCAGGATGCCGCAGTTCGCCGGGTTGCCGATCATCGCGCTCACCGCCAAGGCGATGAAGGGCGACCGGGAGAAGGCCATCGAGTCCGGTGCCTCGGACTATGTGACGAAGCCGGTCGACCCCGACCATCTGCTCACGGTGATGGAGCAGTGGATGCGCGAGAAATGATCAACGAGTGCGTGAATCAGCGTGATGTCCTGAGCGACTGCGCCCGACGGCGTGTGAGGGACCGGTATTCGGGGAACCTTCTGGTCTCCCGCGGCGTTTCAGTTTCGTGCACAGTGACATCACGGTGACAGGGTGTGGCGACAGGCGGGGTGCGGCTACGATGACCGGCACAAGGACGGACGGCGTAAGGGAGTCGTCCCCTGGGGCGGCGCTCGGTGGTTCACCGGGTCTCGTGAGCAGGGGGCGCCCCATGCCGGGGCGAGGAGGGCGGGTGGCCATGGTGCAGAAGGCCAAGATCCTCCTGGTCGATGACCGGCCGGAGAATCTGCTGGCGCTGGAGGCCATCCTCTCTGCGCTCGATCAGACGCTGGTGCGGGCATCGTCAGGGGAGGAAGCGCTCAAAGCGCTGCTGACGGACGACTTCGCGGTCATTCTGCTGGACGTCCAGATGCCGGGGATGGACGGTTTCGAGACCGCCGCGCACATCAAGCGGCGGGAGCGGACGCGCGATATCCCGATCATCTTTCTCACGGCCATCAACCACGGGCCGCATCACACCTTCCGGGGTTACGCGGCGGGTGCGGTCGACTACATCTCGAAGCCTTTCGATCCCTGGGTGCTGCGCGCCAAGGTCTCGGTCTTCGTCGAGTTGTACATGAAGAACTGCCAGCTCAAGGATCAGGCGGAACTGCTCAGACTCCAGCTCGCGGGAGCGGGCGAGGCCAAGGAGCCCACCGGGCTGCTGGCCGAACTGTCCGCGAGACTCGCGGCCGTTGAGGAACAGGCGGAAGCGCTCTCCAAGCAGCTCGACGACGATTCCGCGGATGCCTCCGCCGTGGCCACCGCCGCCCATCTGGAACGCAAACTCACCGGTCTGCGACGGGCGCTGGACGCGCTGGAGCCCGGCACGGGCAGCGGTTCGCCCACACTGCCCTCGCAGAGCTGAATAGCTGAGGCCGCGTCAGTTTCCGGCCGTTTCCCGGGCGACACGTACGGGTGAAGCTGTGGGCACGCGTGTCCGCGGACGTCCACACCGGTAACCTCACCAGCATGGCCTCACGTACGTCCGGCAAGGGTTCCCAGGACACGGCGGGCGCCGCGAAGCCGCGCGCCGGCCGTACGACCGGTGCGGCGAAGGCGGCGCCCGTCAAAAAGGCGGCGGCGAAGAAGACCGCGCCCGCGAGGAAAGCACCGGCCAAGAAGACAGCCGCGAAGAAAGCGGTCCCCAGGCCCGTACCCAAAGCCGCGCCGTCCCCGACCGGAGGCGTCTACCGGCTGGTGCGCGCCGTCTGGCTCGGGGCCGCGCACGGCGTCGGGGCGATGTTCCGCGGCATAGGGCGTGGTGCGAAGGGGCTGGACCCGGCCCACCGCAAGGACGGGGTGGCCCTGCTGCTCCTCGGTATCGCTCTCGTCGTCGCGGCCGGTACCTGGTCCAATCTGCGGGGCCCGGTGGGCGATCTCGTCGAGATGCTGGTCACCGGAGCCTTCGGCCGGCTCGATCTGCTGGTGCCGATACTGCTCGGCGCCGTCGCCGTACGGCTGATCCTCTATCCCGAGAAGCCGGAGGCCAACGGGCGGATCGTCATCGGGCTGTCCGCGCTCGCCATCGGCGTCCTCGGACTCGTCCACATCGCCTGCGGCGCTCCGGGCCGCGGCGAGGGCACCGAGGCGATGCAGGACGCCGGCGGGCTCATCGGCTGGGCCGCCTCCAAGCCGCTGATCTTCACCATGGGCGAGGTACTCGCCGTACCGCTGCTCCTGCTGCTCACCATCTTCGGGCTGCTGGTCGTCACCGCGACACCGGTCAACGCCATCCCGCAGCGGCTGCGGCTGCTCGGCATCCGGCTGCGGATCATCGAACCGGTCCCTGAGCCGGAGCAGGACGACTTCGACGACGAGCTGTACGAGGAGCAGTGGCGCTCGGCGCTGCCCGGCGGCGCGCGCCGTCCGGTCCCGCGCCGGAGTGGCGGGCCGGCGGTGTACGACCCGGAATCGGCCGAGTCGGAGGCGCTCTCCAGACGGCGCAGGCCGCGCCGGTCCTCCGTCCATCCGGACCTGGGCCGGCCCATGGACGCCGTGGATGTGGCGGCGGCCGCGGCGGCGGCGCTGGACGGCGCCGTCCTCAACGGGATGCCGCCCTCGCCGATCGTCGCGGACCTCACCCAGGGCGTCTCCGCGGAAGGCGCGCGGGAGCCCGGTGAGCGGACGGACGATGTCCCGGCTGAGCGCTCCGTACCCGTGCCGACCGCGCGTGAGCCCGAGAAGCCGACCCCGCGTGAGCCCGAGAAACCGACCGCGGCCGTCGCGGATCTGACCAAGCCGGCACCCCGGGCGGACAAGCCGCTGCCGCCGCGTGCCGAGCAGCTCCAGCTCCGCGGTGACATCACCTACGCGCTGCCCTCGCTGGACCTGCTGGAGCGTGGCGGTCCCGGCAAGACGCGCAGCGCCGCCAATGACGCGGTGGTCGCCTCACTCTCCAATGTCTTCATGGAGTTCAAGGTCGACGCCGCCGTCACCGGCTTCACCCGGGGCCCGACGGTCACCCGCTACGAGGTGGAGCTGGGCCCGGCCGTGAAGGTCGAGCGCATCACGGCGCTGACCAAGAACATCGCGTACGCCGTGGCCAGTCCCGATGTGCGGATCATCTCGCCGATCCCCGGTAAGTCCGCGGTCGGTATCGAGATCCCGAACACCGACCGCGAAATGGTCAAACTCGGTGATGTCCTGCGGCTCGCGAACGCCGCCGAGGACGATCACCCGATGCTGGTCGCGCTCGGCAAGGACGTCGAGGGCGGCTATGTGATGGCCAACCTCGCGAAGATGCCGCACCTGCTGGTCGCCGGCGCCACCGGCTCGGGAAAGTCGTCCTGCATCAACTGCCTGATCACCTCGGTGATGGTGCGCGCGACCCCGGAGGATGTCCGGATGGTCCTCGTCGACCCCAAGCGGGTCGAGCTGACCGCGTACGAGGGCATCCCGCATCTGATCACGCCGATCATCACCAACCCCAAACGGGCCGCCGAGGCGCTCCAGTGGGTCGTACGGGAAATGGATCTGCGTTACGACGACCTCGCCGCGTACGGCTACCGGCACATCGACGACTTCAACCGGGCCGTGCGGGACGGCAAGGTCAGCGCGCCGGAGGGCAGCGAGCGCGAACTGTCGCCGTATCCGTATCTGCTGGTGATCGTGGACGAGCTGGCCGACCTGATGATGGTCGCGCCGCGTGATGTCGAGGACGCCATCGTCCGCATCACCCAGTTGGCCCGCGCCGCCGGTATTCATCTGGTGCTCGCGACCCAGCGTCCCTCGGTCGATGTCGTGACCGGCCTGATCAAGGCGAATGTGCCGTCGCGGCTCGCGTTCGCCACGTCCTCGCTGGCGGACAGCCGGGTCATCCTCGATCAGCCGGGTGCGGAGAAGCTGATCGGCAAGGGAGACGGCCTGTTTCTGCCGATGGGCGCGAACAAGCCGACCCGTATGCAGGGGGCCTTTGTCACCGAGGACGAGGTCGCGGCGGTCGTCCAGCACTGCAAGGATCAGATGGCACCGGTCTTCCGGGACGACGTCGTGGTCGGTACGGCCAAGAAGAAGGAGATCGACGAGGACATCGGCGACGATCTCGATCTGCTCTGCCAGGCCGCCGAGCTGGTGGTCTCCACGCAGTTCGGCTCGACCTCGATGCTCCAGCGGAAACTGCGTGTCGGCTTCGCCAAGGCCGGCCGGCTGATGGACCTCATGGAATCGAGGAACATCGTCGGTCCGAGCGAGGGCTCCAAGGCCCGCGATGTCCTGGTGAAGGCGGACGAACTGGACGGTGTACTCGCCGTGATACGCGGGGAGTCCATTTCCTGACGCCTGTTGTCGGACCGCCGTCCGCCGTGCGGTGCCCGGCACGCACACTCCCGGGAATCGGAAGGCAACCGTTTCCACGGGCGAGACGTCAAGGTGGTGAGAGGAGGAGCATCTTGTCCTCTCACCGAGTCATCCGGCCATTCTGATGGCGTACAAAGTGCATCCGCCCGGTTGCCCCACCCTTTCGTACCACCCATAGACTGAGCGTCCAGCAGGTGGCTACACGCTCGAAAGGCGCCCACGTGTCCATCGGCAAATCCCCCGACGGCAACGCCGCCGACGGAAATTCCGCAGAATCCTCAGCAGACGACACCTCCTACGACAAGGCTCCCGAAGACTCGGTTCCCGTCGGTAAAGCTCGCAAAGGCAAAGTTTCCGACGACGCCGAAGTCTCCGACGGAGACAACTACTTCGAAGACACTCAGCCTTCGGTCGGCCAGCTCCTTCATGAGGCGCGCCTTGCCGCACATCTGACGGTCGACCAGGTCAGCAACGCCACCCGGGTGCGCATCCCCATCGTGCACGCGATCGAACAGGACGACTTTTCCCGCTGCGGCGGCGACGTCTACGCCCGGGGACACGTCCGTATGTTCGCCCGTGCGGTCGGGCTCGATCCCTTTCCCCTGATCGAGCGTTTCGACGCCGAGCACGGCGGGCGCCCGGTGCCGACACCGGCGGCGCCGATGTTCGAGGCGGAGCGGATCCGGCCCGAACGGCCCCGACCCAACTGGACCGCGGCCATGGTCGCCGCGATCGTCGCGGTGGTCGGCTTCGTCGGCTTCACCGCGTTCGGCGGCGGTGAGGACGCGGGGCAGGCCAAGCAGGCCGCCGAGGGCCCGAAGCCCGCGGAGATCAACGTCAAGCCCAGTGCCTCCCGGTCGGCCGCACCCAAGCCCGATCCGTCGGACAGCGCCATCGCCGCCGCGCCGCAGGACAAGGTGACGGTGAAGCTCTCGGCCATAGATGACAAGAGCTGGATCTCCGCCAAGGCGCACAACGGCAAGCTGCTGTACGACGGACTGCTCCTCAAGGGCGCTTCCAAGACCTTCCAGGACGATGAGCAGATCGATCTGATCCTCGGCAACGCCGGAGCGATCGAGCTCTTCGTGAACGGCAAGAAGGTCGAAGACGAGTTCGAGCCGGGGCAGGTCGAGCGGCTCACGTACACCAAGGGCGACCCAGAGGTCGGCTGAGCAACCCTGCACGGCAGGGGCAGGGCCAGGACAAAGTAGTCTTGAGCCCATGCCCGAACGCCGCACCGTCGCCCTTGTCACTCTTGGCTGCGCCCGTAACGAGGTGGACTCGGAGGAGCTCGCAGGCCGCTTGGCAGCGGATGGCTGGGAGCTCGTCCAGGACGCCTCGGACGCGGATGTCGCCGTCGTCAACACCTGCGGATTCGTCGAGGCCGCCAAGAAGGACTCCGTAGACGCCCTGCTGGAAGCCAACGATCTCAAGGACCAGGGGAGAACCCAGGCCGTCGTCGCCGTCGGCTGCATGGCCGAGCGGTACGGCAAGGAGCTGGCGGAGGCCCTGCCCGAGGCGGACGGCGTACTCGGCTTCGACGACTACGCGGACATCTCCGACCGGCTCCGGACCATCCTGAACGGCGGCATCCACGCCTCGCACACTCCGCGCGACCGGCGCAAGCTGCTGCCGCTCAGCCCGGTCGAGCGGCAGAGCGCCGCGGGTGTGGCCCTGCCGGGCCACGGAGACCTCTCTCCGGCGCCGGGGCCCGTGAACCCCGTGAACAGCGTCGACAGCGTCCCGGTCCCCGAGGACCTGCCGGAGGGGCTCGCGCCGGCCTCCGGGCCGAGGGCACCGCTGCGGCGGCGACTCGACCGGGGGCCCGTCGCCTCCGTGAAGCTCGCGTCCGGCTGCGACCGCCGCTGCTCCTTCTGCGCCATCCCGTCCTTCCGCGGCTCCTTCATCTCCCGGCGCCCCTCCGATGTCCTCGGCGAGACGCGCTGGCTGGCCGAGCAGGGCGTCAAGGAGGTCATGCTCGTCTCCGAGAACAACACGTCGTACGGCAAGGACCTCGGCGACATCCGTCTGCTGGAGACCCTGCTGCCGGAACTGGCCGCCGTGGACGGCATCGAGCGGGTACGGGTGAGTTATCTCCAGCCCGCGGAGATGCGGCCCGGTCTGATCGACGTGCTGACATCGACGCCCAAGGTCGCCCCGTACTTCGACCTGTCCTTCCAGCACTCGGCACCGGGCGTGCTGCGCGCCATGCGGCGGTTCGGGGACACCGACCGCTTCCTGGAGCTGCTGGACACGGTCCGGAGCAAGGCCCCGCAGGCAGGTGTGCGCTCGAACTTCATCGTCGGCTTCCCCGGCGAGAGCGAGGCGGACTTCGCCGAGCTGGAGCGCTTCCTCACCAGTGCGCGGCTCGACGCCATCGGAGTCTTCGGCTACTCGGACGAGGACGGCACCGAGGCCGCGACCTACGCCGACAAGCTGGACGGAGACGTCATCGCCGAGCGGCTGGCGCATCTGTCGCGGCTGGCCGAGGAACTGACCGCGCAGCGGGCCGAGGAGCGGCTCGGCGAGACGCTTGAGGTGCTGGTCGAATCGGTCGGCGCCGACGACGGGACCGATGAGGCTGCCGTCGGCCGCGCGGCGCACCAGGCGCCCGAGACGGACGGCCAGGTGATCTTCACCTCGGCCGTGGGTCTGCGTCCCGGCCGTATGGTCCACGCGAAGGTGGTCGGCACCGAGGGTGTGGATCTCGTGGCCGAGTGCCTCGGCCTGCCGGGGGACGAGGACAGGTCCCCGGGCGAGGAGGCGGGCAGATGACCGGAGTCCCGGCGTCCGCGGCGGGCGGCACCGGCGCGAAGCCGGCGCCCGGCGGCAAGCTGGGGGCGGCGGCGGTCAATCAGGCCAGTCTGTGGAACATCGCCAATATCCTCACCATGCTCCGGCTGGTGCTCGTGCCCTGCTTCGTGGTGCTGATGCTGCAGGAGGGCGGATTCGACCCCGCCTGGCGGGCCTGGGCGTGGGCGGCGTTCGCCGTCGCCATGATCACGGACGTCTTCGACGGCCACTTGGCCCGTACGTACAACCTGGTCACGGACTTCGGGAAGATCGCGGACCCGATAGCGGACAAGGCGATCATGGGTGCGGCGCTGCTCTGTCTCTCCGCGCTGGGCGATCTGCCGTGGTGGGTGACGGGCGTCATCCTCTTCCGTGAGCTCGGCATCACGGTGCTGCGGTTCTGGGTGATCAGGCATGGTGTCATTCCCGCCAGCCGCGGCGGCAAGGTGAAGACGCTGGCGCAGGGTGTGGCGGTGGGGATGTACGTACTGGCGCTGACCGGGCCACTGGCGACGCTGCGCTTCTGGGTGATGGCGGTGGCCGTCGTGCTGACGGTGGCCACCGGGCTGGACTATGTGCGGCAGGCGGTCGTGCTGCGGCGCCAGGGGCTCGCTGCGGAGCGCGCGGCGGCGGAGTCCGCGCGGTGACCGACGCGGGGCCCGGAGGCGCGAGCGTCACCCGGGCCGTGACCGGCGCCGCGGACGACCGTGCGGCGCGGGTGCTGGAGGTCCTCGCGGAGCGTGGCGGGACGCTGGCGGTGGCGGAGTCCCTGACGGGCGGTCTGGTGGCCGCGGAGCTGACGGCGGTCCCAGGTGCCTCCCGGACCTTCCGCGGGTCCGTCACGGCCTATGCCACGGATCTCAAGCGGGATGTGCTGGGCGTCGACGCGGCCCTGCTGGCCGAGCGCGGCGCTGTGGACGCGGAGGTCGCGCGTCAGATGGCGGCCGGCGTACGTCGTCTGCTGGGGGCCGGCTGGGGCATCGCGACGACCGGCGTCGCGGGTCCGGATCCGCAGGACGGCCGGCCCGTGGGGACCGTGTATGTGGCGGTCGTGGGGCCGGCGGGCGCCGGGAAAGTGAGCGCCTTGCGGTTGAACGGCGACCGTACGGAAATCCGTAAGGAGAGTGCACGGAGGGTGCTCGCACTCCTCCTCGGCGAACTCTCCGGGAACGGGCGGGCACAGGATACGGAACAGAACGGGGGGAATTGATGTTTGCAGCCCTGAGTGAACACGACATCGCTCCCCGCACGGCCGCAGCGCGAGGCGGTACGGTGGGGCGTGAAGGATGCGGCTACGCGGTCCGAGGAGGGAGCCACCGATGATTCTGCTCCGTCGCCTGCTGGGTGACGTGCTGCGTCGGCAGCGCCAGCGCCAGGGCCGTACTCTGCGCGAGGTCTCCTCCTCCGCCCGAGTCTCGCTCGGCTATCTCTCCGAGGTGGAACGGGGGCAGAAGGAGGCTTCCTCCGAGCTGCTCTCCGCGATCTGTGACGCGCTTGACGTACGGATGTCCGAGCTCATGCGTGAAGTGAGCGACGAACTGTCGTTGGCGGAGCTGGCCGCGTCGGCAGCGGCGAATGAGCCGATGCCTGCGCCAGTACGCCCGATGCTCAACTCCGTCTCTGTGACGTCGGTGGCCGGAGTGCCGACGGAGCGGGTGACGATCAAGGCCCCTGCCGAAGCGGTGGACGTCGTCGCCGCCTAGTTTCGGGTTTGGCTTGAGCCCCGGTTGGTACCCGAGTACCAACCGGGGTTTTTGTTTTCCGCAAAAGCCCGCTTTATGGCATTTATGCCATGGTGGAAGTTACGTGTGAAACGTGCCAACGGAACTGGAGGACGGGCATGGCTGTCGTGAAGAGTTCCCTGTCCGAGGAGAATCTGAAGCTCGTCGGTGAGGCGCTGCAGGGCGCGCTCGTGGACCTGGTGGACCTCTCGCTGGTCGCGAAGCAGGTGCACTGGAACATCGTCGGACCGCGCTTCCGATCCGTACATCTGCAACTGGACGAGGTCGTGGCCACGGCGCGGCAGCACTCGGACACGGTGGCGGAGCGGGCCTCGGCGATCGGCGTGACGCCGGACGGGCGGGCCGGGACGGTCGCGGCGACGAGCGCGATCGGCACGGTCCCCAATGGCTGGATCAAGGACGCGGACGCCGTACAGATCATGGTGGACGCGCTCGGTGCGGTGGTCACGCGGATGCGTGAGCGCGTCGAGGCGACGGACAAGCCGGACCCGGTGACGCAGGATGTGCTGATCCAGGTGGCGGGTGACCTGGAGAAGCACGCGTGGATGTTCCAGGCCGAGAGCGCCTGACCTGGTCATGACGGTTGGACTCTTCGTCCCGGGGCCTGCCTGCGGCGCTGTTAGTGGCGCCTGTCTGAGTTGACGGCCGGCGGTGACCGCGACGGTGGCGGGAGGACTGCCGGCGTCGAGGGCGCCACAGGCGCTCCGGCCGAGGTCGATGAGCTGTCCGTCCGGGAGTTTCGCGGGGCCGGTGTTCTGCCCTGTGCGGTGAGGAGGAAGGAAGTCTCCTCGGCCGTGCGGGTGGCACCGGCCCTGTGCTGTGTCCCGGCGTCGGGTGAGCAGACGCTGAGGCCGGTCGCCGCCAGTGCGACAAGAACCGTTGCGGTGCTCGCGGCCCCGGTGACCGTGATGGTGAGGCCGCGCACGGTCCTCCCGAGGACGTGGATCGACGGGGCCATCGTGTTGGCGCTGTGCCTGAGCTTGGCGCCGTGCCTGAGCTTGTGCGGCACCTGGGTTAGGCGCACCCGAAGGTGGGGTTTTCGGCTTTCTGCCGCGTGTCGCCGAGGTATGCGCGGCCGGATGTGCGACCCGTTCTGGATGCGCCACGGACGCGGTCGGGAGAGACTGCGGAGAGAGGCATCGCCCGCAGGTCAGGACGGTCCGCAGAGTCATCAGGTGCGGCGGCCCGGGCGGAGTGTGCCTGGCGGGGCGTCACGGCCTGGGTGCGGTGGTCCTGCCGGGGGCACCTGAGCGCCGTGGTGTGCATCCGATGCGCCCTTCCGGCGGGTGAATGTGCGGGTCTAGCGTCGGCCGGAGGAGGCAGCCATGGGAAGGGGATGGGTCCTTCCGTGGGCGCTCGTTCTGGGCGGATTGTGGTGGTGGGCCGTGCTCCGGCTCGCGCTCGCGCCCGAGCGCGCCGGGCTGGTGGAGGGCGCGGTGGCGGCCGGCGGCTGGGGGCTGAGCCTGTTGCCTGTGCATGTCACGTCCTCGCGACAGCGGCGGCGCCGTCCCGGCGGGGAATCCGGTCGGGAGTCCATATCTGACGGAGCGTCAACCAGCGGGACCTGACTGACACCCGGGACCTGACTGACACCGGGGGCACCAGTAGGTGGGGCGATCATCCTGGTCCGCCACGCGGATTGAGGTGCCGCAGCGCGCGCAGGGGCGGCCCGCGCGGCCGTAGACATAGATCCGGCGGCTGCCGCCAGGACGCTCCCTATTGGCTTCGAGAAGCTTTTTCGCCGCGACCACGAGGCGCTCGGGCGACGGAAGGTCCCCGATGGCAAGCCATGGCGTCGCACGGACGAGAAAGCATGTCTCGGACTTGAAGATATTTCCCACTCCGGCGAGATTGCGCTGGTCCAGCAGTGCCTCGCCGATGGGCCGGGCGGGATCCGCCAGCAGATTGCGCAGCGCGGTGGCGGCGTCCCAGTCGGGACCGAGCAGATCCGGCCCGAGATGGCCGACGACCCGCTCCTCGTCGCTTGTGCGCAGAAGCTCCAGGACAGGCAGACGGTAACCGACCGCGGTGTGTTCGGCGGTCCCGAGGATGGCGCGAATCTGATGCTCCGGGCCTCCGCGCCAGCGCTCACCCGGCGCGTACACCTTCCAGGCGCCCTCCATCCGCAGATGTGAGTGAAGGGTGAGGCCGCCTTCGATATGGGTGAGGAGATGCTTGCCGCGCGGAGTGACGTCGAGGACCGTCCGCCCGGTGAGATCGGCCGTCGCGAACCGGGGCACCCGTAGGTCGGACCGGGTGAGCAGCCGCCCCGCGAGGGCTGTGTGCAGGCGGCGGGCAGCCTGCCAGACCGTATCTCCTTCGGGCATGCCTCCCATGATGCGTGACGGGACGGGCGAGGGCGCGGCGCGGCCGCGGTGCGGGCGATCAGGCTCGCAGCCGCAGCCCTCGGGGAGTGGCGTGGAAACCCGCCGATTCCAGGGTGCGGCCCAGAGGAGAGGTCAGGGCCGCCGCGCCGTTGGCCCGCTCCACCGTGAGCGTGCCGAGGGCTCCCGCGCGGGCCGCTTCCGCCAGCGCCTCGGCCGCCGCCAGCAGCGAAGGATCCTCCGGATCCGTCGGCCACGCCAGCAGTGTCTTGCCGCCGCGCTCCAGGTAGAGCGTCAGCTCGCCGTCGACGAGGACGACCAGGGAGCCGGCCTTGCGGCCGGGCTTGTGACCGGCGCCGGCCGGAGGCTCCGGCCAGGGAAGCGCGGCGCCATAGGCGTTGGCGGGGTCGGCAGCGGCCAGCACCAGGGCGTGTGGCCGGGGACGGGATTCGGCGCGGTCGCGGGCCGTCGCGGCGGCGCGCAGCCGGTCGACCGCGCCGTCCATCGCGAACTGCGCCGCGCCCAGGCCCTCGACGACATAACCGCGACGGGCCTGTCCGCTGTCCTCGAACGCCGACAGCACGCGGTAGGTCGCGGAGAAACCGCCCTGCACACCCTCGGCCGCGACCGCGCCCCGGGTCACCACGCCATGGCGGTCCAGAAGAGTGCGCGCCAGCGCGTGAGCGCGATGGGTGGGGTCCGGCTCCTGGCCCGGGAGCAACGACCAGCGGCCGCTGACCGTCGGCGGAGCCGCACGCGAGGCGGGCCGCGCCGCGGCCGTAAGAGTGCCGTACCGGCCGCGCGGCACTGGGCGCCGCGCCCGGTGGGCCGTGGAACCGGCGGTGCGGCCGGAGCCGAGCAGCGAACGCAGCGGCGCCAGCGTGTCGTTGGTGAGCCGGCCCGACCAGGCCAGATCCCAGACCACCTCGGCCAGTTGAGGCTCCATCACATCGGGATGGGTCGTGACACGGACCTCGTCGACGATCTGCCGGAAGAACAGCCCATAGCCGCCCGAGAGCGTGGTGAGGACCGATTCGTGCAGCGCGGTCAGCTCCAGAGGATGCGGCGGAGGCAGCAACAGCGGGGCCGCGTCGGCGAGATAGAGGGAGACCCAGCCGTCCTTGCCGGGCAGCGCGCCCGCTCCGGCCCACAGCACCTCCCCGGTGGTGGTCAGTTCGTCCAGCAGCGCGGGCGTGTAGCCGGAGATCCGGGACGGGAGGATCAGCCTCTCCAGCGCCGACGCGGGGACGGGAGCACCTTGCAACTGTTCGACGGCGCGCGCGAGTCCGTCGATGCCGCGCAGGCTGTTGCCGCCGAGATGCTGCCACTGAGGGAGGAACAGGGCGAGCGCTGCCGGAGCCACCGGCTCCAGCTCCTCGCGCAGCGCGGCCAGGGAGCGCCGACGCAGCCGGCGGAGCACTGTGGCGTCGCACCATTCCTGGCCGATGCCGGACGGATGGAACTCGCCCTGGACGACTCGGCCGCCCGCGGCCAGGCGCTGCAGGGCGCCGTCCGTGACCGCCGAGCCCAGGCCGAAGCGCGCGGCGGCGGCGGTCGAGGTGAAGGGGCCGTGCGTACGGGCGTAGCGGGCGAGGAGATCACCGAGAGGGTCCTTGACCGGTTCGGTGAACGCCTCGGGAACGCCCACCGGCAGCGCCGTGCCCAGTGCGTCCCGCAGCCGGCCCGCGTCCTCGATCGCGGCCCAGTGATCGGTGCCGCCGATCCGCACCTTGATGGCGCGGCGGGCCGTGGCGAGTTCCTCGGCCCATGGCGTCCGCGCGCCACGCTCCGCCAACTCTCCGTCGGTGAGCGGACCGAGGACCCGCAGCAGGTCGGCGACGCCTTCGATGTCCTTGACTCGCCGGTCCTCCGTGAGCCACTGAAGCTCCTGCTCCAGCTCGGTCAGGATCTCCGGGTCGAGCAGCTCTCGCAGCTCGGCCTGGCCCAGCAGTTCGGCCAGCAGCCGTGAGTCCAGGGACAGCGCGGCGGCCCGCCGCTCCGCGAGAGGTGAGTCGCCCTCGTACAGGAACTGCGCGACATAGCCGAAGAGCAGGGACCTGGCGAAGGGCGAGGGCTCGGAGGTGGTGACCTCGATGAGCCGGACCCGACGGGACTCGATGTCGCCCATGAGTTCGGTGAGACCGGGGACGTCGAAGACATCCTGGAGACACTCCCGCACCGCCTCCAGCACGATCGGGAACGAGCCGAACTCACTCGCCACCTGGAGGAGCTGAGCGGCGCGCTGACGCTGCTGCCACAGCGGAGTGCGCTTGCCGGGACTGCGTCGCGGAAGCAGCAGAGCCCGTGCGGCGCACTCCCGGAAACGGGAGGCGAACAGCGCGGAACCGCCCACCTGGTTCGTGACGATGCCGCTGATGTCTCCCCGGTCGAAGGCGACATCGGCGGCCCCGATGGGCGCCTGTTCGCTGTCGAAGGCCGTGCCGAGGCGGTCCGGCTCGTCGTCGAGGAGGTCCAGGCCCATCAGATCGGCGTCCGGAAGCCGCAGCACGATGCCGTCGTCCGCGTGCATGACCTGTGCGTCCATGCCGTACCGCTCGGAGAGCCGGGCGCTGAGGGCCAGCGCCCACGGCGCGTGCACCTGGGCTCCGAACGGGGAGTGGATCACCACTCGCCAGTCGCCGAGCTCGTCGCGGAACCGCTCGACGAGGATCGTCCTGTCGTCGGGAATGTGGCCGCAGGCCCGGCGCTGCTCGTCCAGGTACGAGATCACATTGTCGGCGGCCCAGGCGTCCAGACCCGCCGTCAGCAGCCGCAGCCGGGCGTCCTCCTCGGTGAGCGAGCCGACCTCGCGCAGGAACGCGCCGACCGCGCGGCCCAGCTCCAGCGGGCGGCCCAACTGGTCGCCCTTCCAGAAGGGCAGCCGGCCCGGCGTGCCGGGAGCGGGTGTGACCAGCACACGGTCCCGGGTGATGTCCTCGATCCGCCAGGACGAGGTGCCCAGCGTGAAGACATCGCCCACCCGCGACTCGTACACCATCTCCTCGTCCAGCTCGCCGACCCGGCCGCCGCCCTTCTTGGGATCGGCCCCGGCGAGGAAGACGCCGAAGAGACCCCGGTCGGGGATGGTGCCTCCGGAGGTGACGGCGAGGCGCTGCGCGCCCGGCCGGCCCGTGACCGTACCGGTGACGCGGTCCCACACCACCCGTGGACGCAGCTCGGCGAAGGCGTCGGAGGGATAGCGGCCGGCGAGCATGTCGAGCACGGCGGTGAAGGCCGACTCGGGCAGTGAGGCGAAAGGCGCGGCGCGGCGCGCCAGCGCGAGCAGATCGTCGGCCTGCCTGACGTCCAGAGCGACCATCGCGACGAGCTGCTGGGCCAGCACGTCCAGCGGATTGGCGGGGACGCGCAGTGCCTCGATCGACCCGCTGCGCATCCGTTCGGTGACCACCGCCGCCTGCACGAGATCGCCGCGGTACTTGGGGAAGACGACACCCGTGGAGACCGCGCCCACCTGGTGGCCGGCGCGGCCGACCCGCTGGAGCCCCGAGGCGACCGAGGGCGGTGACTCGACCTGGATGACCAGATCCACCGCGCCCATGTCGATGCCCAGCTCCAGGCTGGAGGTGGCCACGACGGCCGGCAGCCGGCCCGCCTTGAGGTCCTCCTCGACCTGGGCACGCTGCTCCTTGGAGACCGAGCCGTGGTGTGCCCGGGCGAGCAGAGGAGGCGCTCCCTTGGCCGCACCCGACTCGGCCATGATCTCGGCCGGGGAGTGCGCCTCGGGCATGGTTTCCCCGGTGGCGCGTTCGTACGCGATCTCGTTCAGCCGGTTGCAGAGTCGCTCGGCCAGCCGGCGGGAGTTGGCGAAGACGATGGTGGAGCGGTGTGCCTGGACGAGATCGGCGATCCGCTCCTCCACATGCGGCCAGATCGACGGCTTCTCACCGCTGCCCGACTCCGACGCCGGAGAGCCGCCCAACTCGGCCAGATCCTCCACCGGGACCACGACGGAGAGGTCGAACTCCTTGCCGGAGGGCGGCTGGACGATCTCCACTCTGCGCTGTGGCGACAGATAGCGGGCGACCTCCTCCACCGGACGCACGGTCGCCGACAGTCCGATCCGGCGGGCCGGGCGGGGCAGCAGCTCGTCGAGCCGCTCCAGGGACAGCGCGAGATGGGCGCCGCGCTTTGTCCCGGCGACGGCGTGCACCTCGTCCAGGATCACCGTCTCGACACCGGCGAGCGCGTCCCGCGCCGATGACGTGAGCATCAGGAACAGCGACTCGGGAGTGGTGATCAGGATGTCCGGCGGCTTGAGGGCCATCGACCGGCGCTCGGCGGCCGGAGTGTCGCCCGAGCGGATACCGACCCGTACCTCGGGCTCCGGCAGTCCGCGCCGCACGGACTCCTGCCGGATGCCCGTGAGCGGGCTGCGCAGATTGCGCTCCACATCGACCGCGAGCGCCTTGAGCGGCGATACGTAGAGCACCCGGCAGCGCTTCTTCGCCTCGGCGGGCGGAGGTGTCGACGCGAGCTGGTCCAGGGCGGCGAGAAAGGCGGCGAGCGTCTTGCCGGACCCGGTCGGAGCCACGACCAGGACGTCCGAGCCCTCCTCGATGGCACGCCAGGCCCCCTCCTGCGCCGGGGTGGGCGCGGAGAAAGCCCCCGTGAACCAGCCGCGGGTCGCGGGGGAGAAGGAGTCGAGCGCGGTTCGTGCCATGTCCCCCATCGTGCACCCGCCCACTGACAAACGCCCGGACCTGGGAAAACACCTCAATAGAGACCGCGCGGAATGAGGGCATGGCATCCCGTGAGCACGCATGGCACGGTGCTGCCCGGGGTCGGTCGCGGCGGCGCGCTTGTCCTGGACGCCCGCGGCGCGGGGCTTGCGGCGGCGGCGCTCGTACGGGTTCTGCGCGCGCCGTTCCTGGTCGTCGTGGCGGTCGCCGTGCTCGTCACGGCCTCACGGCCGGAGTGCGGGCCGTGGGCGGCTGATGAGGGCGGGCTCGGCCGGGGCGGGTGAGGGCCCGGCCACACTCGGCCGGGCGGGATACGGGCGGGATAATGGCGGCATGCGGTTGACGATTTTCTGGGAGCGGATGGCGGAGCACTTCGGCGCGGCCTCCGCCGATTCCTTCGCCCGTGACCATGTGATGGCCGAACTGGGCGGCCGTACGGTGCACGAGGCACTTGAGGCCGGCTGGGAGGCGAAGGACGTCTGGCGCGGGGTCTGCGCCGCCATGGGCGTCCCGGCCGACAAGCGATGACAGGCGTGTCGAGGGCCGGCCGAAAAGTGCGCCGTGCGACCGGCCGCTCCGCGAGTAGGCGAGACTGGCTCAGTGGCAGCGACTGACAAGACCGCACCGGACGTACAACCGCCGGTCAATCCGACGGACACGGCTTCGGCCGCGGCTCCGAGCAGGCATGCGTCCTGGGACGCCGGAGTCGGCGGCCGGGGACACATGCCCCGCTGGCTGCCGCGCGCCATGATCCTCGCGCTGGCGCTCGTCGCCTGCTTCCAGCTCGGCGACTGGGCGTTCCACCAGCTCATCGGGCTGCTGATCAACGTGCTGATCGCCTTCTTCCTGGCGCTGGCGGTCGAGCCCGCCGTCAGCGCGATGGCGGCTCGCGGTATGCGGCGTGGACTCGCCACATTCCTGGTCTTCTTCGCGGTGCTCATCGCGAGCGTCGGCTTTGTCGTGATGCTCGGCTCGATACTGGCGAGCCAGATCATCGACATCGTCGAGTCCTTTCCCCAGTACCTCGACTCACTGATCAACTGGATCAATGAGACCTTCCGTACGAAGCTGTCCCGCGTCGCCGTCCAGGACAGCCTGCTGCACTCCGACTGGCTCCAGAGGTATGTGCAGAACAGCGCGACCGGAGTCCTCGACATCTCCGCCACCGTGCTCGGCGGGCTGTTCCGGCTGCTGACGATCTTCCTGTTCTCGTTCTACTTCGCGGCCGACGGTCCCCGGCTGCGGCGCGCGCTCTGCTCCATCCTGCCTCCGGCCAAGCAGGCCGAGGTGCTGCGCGCGTGGGAGATCGCGGTCGACAAGACCGGCGGCTATCTCTACTCGCGCGGACTGATGGCTCTGATCTCCGGTGTCGCGCACTACATCCTGCTGGAGATCCTGGGCGTGCCGTACGCGCCGGCGCTCGCCGTGTGGGTGGGGCTGGTCTCCCAGTTCATCCCGACCATCGGCACCTATCTGGCGGGGGCGCTGCCGATGCTGATCGCCTTCACCGTGGCTCCCTGGTACGCGCTCTGGGTGCTCGGATTCGTGGTGATCTACCAGCAGTTCGAGAACTACGTGCTCCAGCCCAAGCTCACCGCCAGGACCGTCGACATCCATCCCGCGGTGGCCTTCGGCTCGGTCATCGCGGGTACGGCGCTGCTGGGCGCGGTCGGCGCGCTCATCGCGATTCCGGCGGTCGCCACGCTGCAGGCGTTCCTCGGCGTGTACGTGAAGCGGTACGCCGTGACGGACGACCCGCGTATGCACGGTCCGGCACCGCGTGCCGGGAGTCCGCTCCTGAGACAGGTACGGCGCTCCGTGCGCGCCGGTGTGGGCAGGCCGCCGGCTCCGGACGAATCCCGGGAGTCCGGCCGGTAGCGGTACTCGGGTCGGCGTGCCGGGAAGCGCGACAGTGGCCGGAGGACGCCGACTGGGCGGTCAGCCATGTGTGCGCCCGGGAGCGCTTGACACTAAAATCGAACATCCATTCTTATGGGGTGGCGGCCGGTGTTTCCCGGGGCCGGCCCGCCGAGCAGCCCAGTCGAGTTGTCCACAGGCCGGGAGGGCGTCGGAGCGCGTTGTCAGTGGCAGGGGATAGCGTCTTCGACGTGAAGCGATCGACTCAAGCAAATCGGGTGGAACCCATGGCAGGAACCGACCGCGAGAAGGCGCTCGACGCCGCTCTCGCACAAATTGAACGGCAATTCGGCAAGGGCGCGGTGATGCGTCTCGGCGAGCGGCCGAACGAGCCCATCGAGGTCATCCCCACCGGATCGACCGCGCTCGACGTCGCGCTCGGCGTCGGCGGCCTGCCGCGCGGCAGAGTGGTGGAGGTGTACGGACCGGAGTCCTCCGGCAAGACGACCCTGACGCTGCACGCGGTGGCGAACGCGCAGAAGGCCGGCGGTGCGGTGGCGTTCGTGGACGCCGAGCACGCCCTCGACCCCGAGTACGCGAAAAAGCTCGGCGTCGACATCGACAACCTGATCCTGTCCCAGCCGGACAACGGCGAGCAGGCGCTCGAAATCGTGGACATGCTGGTCCGCTCGGGCGCGCTCGATCTGATCGTCATCGACTCCGTCGCCGCACTGGTGCCGCGTGCGGAGATCGAGGGTGAGATGGGCGATTCGCACGTCGGTCTGCAGGCGCGGCTGATGAGCCAGGCGCTCCGGAAGATCACCAGCGCGCTCAACCAGTCCAAGACCACCGCGATCTTCATCAACCAGCTCCGCGAGAAGATCGGTGTGATGTTCGGTTCGCCGGAGACCACGACCGGTGGCCGCGCGCTCAAGTTCTACGCCTCGGTGCGCCTCGACATCCGCCGTATCGAGACCCTGAAGGACGGTACCGACGCCGTCGGCAACCGCACCCGCGTCAAGGTCGTCAAGAACAAGGTCGCGCCGCCCTTCAAGCAGGCCGAGTTCGACATCCTCTACGGCCATGGCATCAGCCGCGAGGGCGGCCTGATCGACATGGGCGTGGAGCACGGCTTCGTACGGAAGGCCGGCGCCTGGTACACGTACGAGGGCGACCAGCTCGGCCAGGGCAAGGAGAACGCCCGTAACTTCCTCAAGGACAATCCCGATCTCGCCAATGAGATCGAGAAGAAGATCCTGGAGAAGCTGGGCATCGGTGTCAGGCCGGAGACCCCGGCGGCCGGAGCGGACACGGCCGGCGCTCCGAGCACGGCCGAAGACCCGGTGAAGTCGGTGCCCGCTCCTGCCACCAAGGCCAAGACGGCCAAGGCGGCGACGGTCAAGAGCTAGTTCGTACCGTGTCTTACGCGAAGAGACGGCGAACGGAATGGCAGGGCGGCAGCTCCGACTCGTCGAGGGCCGAGCAGGAGCTGCCGCCCCAGGATCCGGCGGAGCGGGCGCGGGCGATCTGCCTGCGCCTGCTCACCGGGACTCCGCGGACCCGTAAACAACTGGCGGACGCGCTGGAGAAGCGGGAGATCCCCGAGGACGTCGCGGCGGAGGTGCTCTCCCGCTTCGAGGACGTGGGACTGATCGACGACGCGGCGTTCGCGGACGCCTGGGTGGAGTCCCGGCACCACGGCCGGGGGCTCGCCAGGCGTGCCCTCGCGCGTGAGCTGCGTACGAAGGGGGTGGACTCCGTCCTGATCGAAGAGGCGGTCGGGCAACTCGACTCGGATCAGGAGGAGGCGACCGCCCGCGAGCTGGTCGTCCGCAAGCTCCGGGCCACTCGTGGCCTGGAGCTTGACAGACGGCTGCGCCGGCTCGCGGGCATGCTGGCTCGCAAGGGTTACGCGGAGGGTGTGGCGCTACGGGTGGTCAAGCAGGCTCTGGAAGAGGAGGGAGAGGACACCGAGGGGCTGGACGAGAGCCTCTACTAGGGCCCCGGGCGTGCAGGATCTTCGCGGACTCGGAATCGACCGGGTGCCCGGCTCACCGAGTGACCGGAAGGCCCGCGGCCTTCCACGCCTGGAAGCCTCCGGTGAGGTCGGTCGCGCGGTGCAGTCCAAGCTGCCGCAAGGACACCGCGGCCAGGCTCGACGCGTATCCCTCGTTGCAGATCACGATCACCCGCAGGTCGTGCCCGGTGGCCTCCGCGGCGCGATGACTGCCCCATGGATCGAGCCGCCACTCCAGCTCGTTGCGCTCCACGACCAGGGCTCCCGGGATCAGTCCGTCGCGCTCCCGCAGTGCCGCGTACCGGATGTCCACCAGCAGCGCGCCGTTCGCGGCGGCCTCGAAGGCCTCCGGCGGAGATATCCGGTCCAGGCTCTCGCGGACCCGCTCCAGCAGGTCGTCGATCCCTATCCGCTCGGTTCCGGACCGCTCGCTCACTGCCACTCCTCGGGACGCTCGACCTGTTCGAGGCGGAGCACCGGCCCGGTACGGCTGTAGCGCCGCATCAGCGGCAGCGGCGGATAGTACGCGTGTACGGACACGGCATGCTCGGTCCCGGACTCGTTGCGCACCTCGTGTACATGGTGCTTTCCGAACGCCCGGCCCTCGCCCGCCGGCAGGTGCCGTTCGCGGTCCACGCCTTCGGCCAGCTCCAGGGTCTTCCAGCCTTCGGTGGGCAGCCGGGCCGCCAGGGAATCCTCCTTGAGCGTGCCCGCCGCCGTGGCGAACGCGCCGTGCGAGCCGCCGTGGTCGTGCCAGCCGGTGCCCGTGCCCGGTGGCCAGCCGATCAGCCAAGCCTCACTGCCGGCGGGACCGTCGAGCCGGATCCAGGTGCGGCCCTCGGGGTCGAGCGGCAGCGAGGCGATCAGCTCGGCCTCGGTGGCGGTCCGGCGGACGAAGTCGAGCAGTTCGGCCGGGGTGGGACCGGAGCCCGAAGACGTGGAATCGGAAGCGGGAGAGGGCGCGGAGGTGGTTTGTGCGGAAGTGCGTACCGAGGCAGACATGGTGACCGTCCTGAGAAGTTCGCGAGGGTGCGCCGCCGTGACCGGGCACGGCGAACGCGTGGAGGGAAGGCGAATCAGCAGGACGGGCGACACACGCAGCCCGCGTAGCGGAGCAGGTCCATATGGACCCTCCGCCACAGGCGCACATCGGTGTCAGTCACGTTCCGGAGTACACCATGCGCGCCCGCGACGGTCAATTGATGTTCGCAGTGCGGTCAGGTGTCGTCGGTGGAGACTCCTCCGACGGGGTGCCTCCGCGCGCCGCGTCCGCCGCCGCGTAGAGGTCGGCGGGGCGCACTCCACCGAAGGCCGCCACCAGATGCCCGTCCGGCCTCACCAGCAGCACACTGTGCGCCGAAGCGCCCGGATATGCCTCCGTGACCAGCAGCTCGGCCCGTACCGGCAGGGCGTCCACCGCGGCGGCCAGCCGCGGCATCACTCCCGCGGTCATCCAGTGCCGCCGGTCCCACACACCCGTCCCCGGCGCGACCAGCACCACCAGGAGCTGGCCCTGCCCGAGCCGGTCTCGCAGCCGCACGGTCGTCCCGTCGGGCGCGGTCACCCGCACATCGGCGACCGGAGCGCCGGGCGGCGTGCCGACGGCCGTCTGCGCCTCGGCGTACGGAGGCGCGAGGGGGGAGTGCGGATAGGAGGGCGGTGCTCCCAATGGCCCGTGCCCCAAATGGCCGTCGGCGAGCATCGTGTCGTGTCCGCGCGCGCCGCCTCCCAGATAGGTCCGCAGCCCGCCGCCGCCCCGCAGTATCGGCAGCGACTGGTCGGCCGCGCGCAGCCGCGCGGCGACGGCGGTGCGCCGCTCCGCCTGATAGCTGTCCAGCAGCGTGTCCGACGCGCCGCGGTGCCAGTCCTCGGCCACCTTCCACGCGAGGTTGCCGACGTCCCGCAGTCCCTCGTCGAGCCCCTGGGTGCCCACCGCGCCCAGCAGATGGGCGGCGTCTCCCGCGAGGAAGGCCCGTCCCACGCGCCATCGCCTGGCCAGCCGGTGGTGCAGCGTGTAGACGCCGGTGTCGAGCAGCTCGTACGGAGGTGTCTCACCGCACCAGCCGGCCAGCGTGTCCCGTAAACGCGTGACCAGCGCATCGGGCGTGACCAAATCGCCACGGGCGGGCAGTAGCCAGTCGAGCCGCCACACGCCGTCGGCGAGTGGCCTGGCGGAGACCTCCTCACCGCCTCCGTGCCACGGTGGCAGCCGGTGCAGCATCGCCTCACCGGGCCAGGGCAGTTCGGCGCGGAGCGCGGCGACGGCGTGTCGTTCCACCGCCGTACGCCCCGGAAAGCGGACACCGAGCAGCTTGCGGACCGTGGACCTGGCACCGTCGCAGCCCACCAGATGGCTGCCGCGCCACCAGGTCGCCGAGGCGCCGCGGGTGTGCGCGGTGACGCCGCCGGCGTCCTGCTCCAGCGAGTCGAGCCGGCTGCCGGTGACCACCCGCACCAGGTCCTGCCCGGCGATGGCCTCCCGCAGCCCGCGCGACAGAGCGTGCTGCGGAATGTGCAGCGGGGCGGGTGCGCCGTCCTCACCGAGCGGCAGCCGCCGCATGAGCTGCTTGCGCCGCATCGAGCGCCAGCCGACCCACACCATCCCCTCGTCACGGAGGGTCGTACAGCCCAGCCGGGCCACCAGCGAGGCGGTGTCGGGCCGCAGTATGGCGGTGCGGGCCGGCCGGGGATCGTCCGTACCGGGCCCTTCGTCCAGGACGACGGAGGGAACACCCTGCGCCGCGAGGGCCAGGGAGAGCGCGAGCCCGACGGGGCCCGCGCCGACGACGATCACCGGGTCCACGGAGCGATCCCTCCGGCCCGTGCGGTAGAGCGGTCAGTGGCAGTAGGAGCCCGGTGCGTGATCACAGAACGTATGCAACCCACTGGGGGTGCCCGCGTCAAGCGACGGCCTGAGCGGCGCGTACACCCCTCGTCCCGCCGGCCTCAGGAGCCGCTGCCGTCCGCGGCGCGTCCCGGAGTACCCACCTGCTGGACATCGTCGGCGCTCAGAACCGCGCCTGTGCTCCTCTTCGCCTGGCGGAGCCGTCGCTCCAGCCATCCCGCGAAGGTGGTGAGCAGGTAGTTCAGGGCGATGTAGATCAGGGCGATGACGGTGAGCGCGGCGATGGTGTTCGCGCCGTAGTTGGCGGTGATCGAGCGGTTCTGCGCGAGCAGTTCGGACAGACCGAGGATCGCGCCACCCAGCGCGGTGTCCTTGACGATCACCACGACCTGGCTGACCAGGGCCGGCAGCATCGCGGTCACCGCCTGCGGCAGCAGGACGTACGACATGGTCTGGCCCTTGCGCATCCCGATCGCCTTCGCGGCATCGGTCTGGCCGAACGGCAGCGAGAGGATGCCGGCCCGGACGATCTCGGCGATGACCGAGGCGTTGTAGAGCACCAGGCCCGTCACGACCGCGTACAACGGCCGCAGGTCGGAGGAGACATCGGTGAACTGCGCGTAGGCCTGGCTGGCGAACACCATCATCAGCAGGACCGGGATGGAGCGGAAGAACTCGACCACCACGCCGACCGGTATGCGTACCCACGTGTGGTCGGAGAGCCGGCCGATACCGAGCAGCGCGCCCAGCGGCAGGGCTATCACGATGGCCAGGCCCGAGGCCTTCAGGGTCTCGCCGAGTCCCGGCAGAAGATAGGTGGTCCACACCTCGGAGTCCGTGACGAACGGACTCCACTTCTCGGACGCGAGCTGGTTCTTGTCGGCCATCGCGGCCAGCACCCACCAGGCGGCGAGCACGAAGAGAACCAGGAACACGATCGTGTAGAGGATGTTGCGCCGCTTGGCGCGTACGCCGGGCGCGTCGTAGAGAACGGACGTGGCACTCATCGCTTCACCGCCACTCGCTTGCTGACCCAGCCCAGGATCAGACCGGTCGGAAGGGTGAGAACGATGAATCCGAAGGCGAACACCGCGAAGACGGCGAAGAGCGCGTCGCTTTCGTTCTCGATCATTGTCTTCATCAGCGCCGAGGCCTCCGCGACACCGATCGCCGAGGCCACCGTGGTGTTCTTGGTCAGCGCGATCAGTACGTTGGCCAGCGGCGCCACGACGGAACGGAACGCCTGAGGAAGCACCACGAGCGTCAGTACCTGGATGAAGCTCAGGCCCATGGCGCGGGCGGCTTCCGCCTGGCCGACGGGCACCGTGTTGATGCCGGAGCGCAGCGACTCACAGACGAAGGTGCCGGTATAGGCGATCAGGCCCAGTACGGCCAGCCGGAAACCGGTGGACTTGAAGTCCTCGCCGCCGAGCTTGAACTGGAGGGTCTGGCCGAGACCGAGTGAGCAGCCGACGATGATCACGGTCAGCGGCGTGTTACGGACCAGATTGATGTAGGCGGTACTGAAGGCGCGCATCAGTGGCACGGGACTGACACGCATCCCGGCCAGCAGTGTTCCCCAGATCAGAGAACCAACGGCCGAGTAGAGGGTGAGCTGCACCGTCACCCAGAAGGCGCCGAGCAGGTCATACTGCCCGGAATCAAGAAAATCGAACACGATGCCCCGCGCTCTCCCCTGGTTGGCTGGTTGGTCCGCGCCGCCGGCCGGGCCGGCGGCGCGTCACTGCTGTCTCAGCTGCCTTCGGTGATCTTCGGGGCAGGCTCGTTCTCGTAGTTGGCCGGGCCGAAGTTCGCCGTCACTGCCTTCTGCCAGGAGCCGTCCGACTCCATCTTCGTCAGAGCGGCGTTGATCTTGCTCTGCAGCTCGGTGTCGCCCTTCTTGAGGCCGATGCCGTAGTTCTCGTCGCTGAGCTTGAGGCCCACGAGCTTGAACTTGCCCTGGTGCTCCTTCTGCGCCGCGTAGCCGGCGAGAATGGAGTTGTCCGTGGTCAGCGCGTCAACGGCCTTGTTCTCCAGACCGGTGAGGCACTCCGAGTAGCCGCCGTTCTCCAGGAGGTCGGCCTTGGGCGCGAGCTTCTCCTTGACGTTCTGCGCCGAGGTGGAACCCGTGACCGAACAGAGCTTCTTGGAGTTCAGGTCCTCCACCTTGGTGATGGAGCTGTCGTCCGCGCGGACCAGAAGGTCCTGGTGAGCGAGGAAGTACGGGCCGGCGAAGTCGACCTTCTGCTTGCGCTCGTCGGTGATCGAGTAGCTGGCGACGACGAACTTGACATCACCGTTGGAGATCAGGTTCTCGCGCTCGGCGCTGGGAGACTCCTTCCAGACGATGTCCTTGGCGTCGTAGCCCAGTTCCTTGGCCACATAGGTGGCGACGTCGACATCGAAGCCCGCGAAGGTACCGTCCGGTGTCTTGAGTCCCAGACCGGGCTGGTCGAACTTGATACCAATGGTGATCTTGCCACCGCCGTCACCGCTGTCACCGTCGTCCGCGCTGTCGCCGCCGCAGGCGGTGGCGGTCAGGGAGAGGACGAGTGCCGCAGCGGCGGCCGCGGTTGCCTTGTGAAGCTTCATGCGTGAACTTCCCTCGTGAGACGTGGATGAACAGGTTCCGCCGACAGGTTCTGCCGAACTCGGAAGAGCCGTAAGAAGAGCCGTGATCAGTGATGCAGGATCTTCGACAGGAAGTCCTTGGCACGGTCGCTGCGCGGATTGCTGAAGAACTCGTCGGGTGTGGCCTCTTCGACGATCCGGCCGTCCGCCATGAAGACGACCCGGTTCGCGGCGGAGCGCGCGAAACCCATCTCATGGGTGACGACGACCATCGTCATGCCGTCGCGCGCCAGTTGCTGCATGACCTCAAGAACCTCGTTGATCATCTCGGGGTCGAGCGCGGACGTCGGCTCGTCGAAGAGCATGACCTTGGGGCCCATCGCCAACGCCCGTGCGATGGCGACGCGTTGCTGCTGGCCGCCGGAGAGCTGGGCCGGGTACTTGTCGGCCTGGGAGCCGACACCCACGCGGTCCAGAAGAGAGCGCGCCTTCTCCTCGGCGGCCTTCTTGTCCGTCTTGCGGACCTTTATCTGGCCCAGCGTGACGTTCTCCAGCACGGTCTTGTGCGCGAAGAGGTTGAACGACTGGAAGACCATGCCGACATCGGCGCGCAGCCGGGCGAGTTCCTTGCCCTCCTGCGGCAGCGGCTTGGCGTCGATCGAGATCGCGCCCGAATCGATCGTCTCCAGACGGTTGATGGTGCGGCACAGTGTGGACTTGCCGGACCCGGAGGGCCCGATGACGACCACGACCTCGCCACGGGCGATCGTCAAGTCGATGTCCTGGAGCACATGCAGCGCGCCGAAGTGCTTGTTGACGTTGCTCAGTACGACCAGTTCATCCGTGGCCGGTATCGCGTCCTCGGTGCCCTTGGTCGCTGACACTTCGCTCATCGCCCTATTGCTCCGTCCTCCTCGGTTGGGAGGACCTTAGTCACGCGCTGCGATCAGAGTCATTACATCTGAGCTGGAATTGAGCATAACGATCCGGCCGCAACCGGACACTCCGCGTGAAGAGGGCGGTGGAGGGAGTACCGGGTGGGTAACGGAAACCTTGGCGTAACGGGAAGGCTCTTGACTGGCGCCACGCCATCCGCGTGGATGCCCAGGTACGTTGTGCGACCGCGATCGCTGAGGGGGCCCATGAGACTGCTGCTCGTGGAGGATGACAACCATGTCGCGGCCGCGCTGTCGGCCGTGCTGGCCAAGCACGGTCTTGAGGTTGTGCACGCCCGCAGCGGCGAGGAGGCGCTGCGCGCCCTGCTGCCCGCGGTCAGTGCCGGGAAGGCGCCCTTCGCGGTCATCCTGCTCGACCTCGGTCTGCCCGACCAGGACGGCTACCAAGTCTGCGGCAAGATCCGGAAGATCACCTCGACTCCGGTGATCATGGTGACGGCGCGGGCCGATGTCCGCTCCAGGATCCACGGCCTCAACCTCGGTGCCGACGACTATGTCGTCAAGCCGTACGACACCGGCGAACTGCTTGCCCGTATCCATGCCGTCAGCCGTCGCACCACGAGCGGCGAAGAGTCAGGACAGGCCGTCGAGACGGCCCAGCGTTTCGGCCGCCTCACTCTTGAACTGCCCACCCGCAGGGTCAGCGTGGACGGTACGGCCGTCCAGCTCACCCGCAAGGAGTTCGATCTGCTGGCGCTGCTCGCGCAGCGTCCCGGAGTTGTCTTCGGCCGTGAACAGATCATCAGCGAGGTGTGGCGCACCAGTTGGGAAGGGACGGGCCGCACGCTCGAAGTGCATGTGGCGTCCCTGCGCGGCAAGCTCGGGATGCCGGCGCTGATCGAGACCGTGCGGGGCGTGGGCTACCGCCTGGTCGTACCGGCCGCACATCAAGGGCCGTAACGCCTCGTGCGCACCAGACTTCTGCCCCTGCTCATCATCCTCATGGCGGGCGTGCTCCTCGCTCTCGGCTTTCCGCTCGCGGTGAGTCTCGCCGCCGCGCAGCAGCAGCGCGTCGTCGTCGACCGGATCGACGACACCGCGCGGGTCGCCGCGCTCGCCCAGTTCGTGGCCGAGGACCGCTCCGGCGCCGACGAGCGGCGCGCGATGCTGGAGGAGGAACTCACCAGGTACTACGAGGTGTACGGGATCAGAGCCGGTGTCTTCTACCGTGACGACGACGCCATGGCCCGCGCCCCGGAGATCTGGAGTGTGCCCGAGGACGGCGAGGGACGCCAGGCCTTCCAGGAGGCCCTGCTGGGCCGCCGCAGCGACGATCCCGAACAGGTCTGGCCCTGGCAGACCGGCCGGCTCATCGTCGATTCGCCGGTCGTACGGGACGGAGATGTCGTCGCGGTCGTGGTGACCGACTCGCCGACCGGCCAGATGCGTTCGCGCATCCTCAAGGGGTGGCTGTTCATCGTCGCGGGCGAGGCGGCGGCGATGCTGCTCGCCGTCGGAGCCGCTTTCCGCCTGACGGGCTGGGTGCTCCGGCCGGTACGGATACTGGACGCGGTCACCCATGACATCGCCACCGGCCGGATGAACTCCCGCGTCGCGGCGGCCGGCGGGCCGCCGGAACTGCGCCGCCTGGCCGGCTCGTTCAACGAGATGGCCGACAACGTCGAAGATGTGCTGGAACAGCAGCGCGCCTTTGTCGCCGACGCCTCCCACCAGTTGCGCAACCCCCTCCAGGCACTGCTGCTCCGAATCGAACTGCTCGCCCTGGAACTGCCCGACGGAAATGAGGAGATCGCGTCGGTGCGTACCGAGGGCAGACGACTCGCCGAGGTTCTCGACGACCTCCTCGATCTGGCACTGGCCGAGCACGCCGACGCCGATCTGAGGCTCACCGACATCGGTGAGGTGGCGGCCGAGCGGGTCGCCGCCTGGCGGGCCGTCGCCGAGGAGAAGGGCGTACGGCTCACCGAGCAGCGCGCGGCGGTCACCGCCTGGGCCGATCCCATCGCGCTCTCCAGCGCCCTGGACGCCGTGATCGACAACGCGCTCAAGTTCACTCCGGCAGGTGAAGAGGTCACGGTCACGGTCGCCCGCAACGGCACCACGTCCACGGTCGTCGTCAATGATGGCGGTCCCGGCCTGACGGATGAGGAGCTCGTCCGGATCGGCGACCGGTTCTGGCGCAGCAACCGCCATCAGAACATCAAGGGATCGGGCCTCGGCCTGTCCATCTCGCGGGCGCTGCTCGCGGCCGGCGGCGGCTCGATCGCGTACGCACACGGTGAGCCGCGCGGTCTGCGGGTCACGCTGAGCGTCCCGAGGTCGACGCCCACGACCTGAGCCCGCGCAGGTTTCTACGGCTTGACGGACCGGTAGTAGCGCTTCGCGCCCTCATGCAGTGGCAGCGGATCCGTGTAGATCGCGGTCCGCAGATCCACCAACTGTGCCGGGTGCACGACATTCCCGATCCGGTCCCGGCTGTCGATCACGGTACGGGTGAAGCCCTCGGTCAGCCTGGGATCCATCCGGTCGGTGGTGACCAGCAGATTGGCCACCGCGACAGTCGGCACGGCCGCGCCGTTCTGCGCCTCGCCATAGGCATCGGCGGGTATCTCCGCGGACCGGTAGTAGCGGGAGGCGGTCTCGTTCGAGGCGTGGAGCTTGGATATCAGCTCGGCCTCCAGGGGCACCAGCCGGATGTGGAAGCGCTCCGACAGCCGCTCCAGTGTGCCGGTGGGCAGCCCGCCCGACCAGAAGAAGGCTTCCAGGCCGCCCTGTTCGAGAAGGCCGGGCATGGTGTCGATTCCGGCTGGGACCGGGGTGATGTCGTTGCGCGGGTCGAGCCCCGCGGCCGTCATGATCCGGTCGGCGATCAGCCGGACCCCCGAGCCCTCCTGTCCCACACCCACTTTCCTCCCCGCCAGATCGCCGACGGAGCGGATGGCCGAGTCCCTCGCCACGACCAGTTGCACGTAGTCGTCGTACAACCGCGCGCATCCGCGCAGCCGGTCGGCGCCCGGTTTCCCGTCCTTCTGGTACTTGCCGACGGCGTCGGCGGTGGCGATGGTGAAATCGGCCTCACCGGTCGCCACCCGCGCGATGTTCTGCTGTGAGCCCTCGCTGTTCTGCAGCTCTATCGACACATCCGGCAGATCGCGGTTGAGATCGTCCTTGAGCATCGCTCCATATGTCTGATAGACCCCCTTCGCCGCACCCGTGCTGAACGTGATCGAGCCGCTCGGTGTCGACGCCCCGATCGGCAGCAGCCACCACAGCAGCAGCCCGGCCACCACCAGCAGCGCTGCGGCGGCCTGGACACGGCCTCGGCCGATTCGGGACAGAGCGGGGAACATGAGGCGATCCTTCCAGCTCTCTCCATCCGGTGGCCAGGCCCTGTCTTGAGGTAGCCACGGACAAGGTCCCTGAACGACCCCGTACCCTGGTGGGCGAGATGAGCGCGAAGACTTACGAGGTGCGCACCTACGGGTGCCAGATGAATGTTCACGACTCCGAGCGGCTGTCGGGCCTGCTGGAGGGAGCCGGATACGTCCGCGCGCCCGAGGGCTCCGACGGCGACGCCGATGTCGTCGTCTTCAACACCTGCGCGGTGCGGGAGAACGCCGACAACAAGCTGTACGGCAATCTCGGCCGGCTCGCGCCGATGAAGACCAGGCGACCGGGTATGCAGATCGCCGTCGGCGGCTGTCTGGCGCAGAAGGACCGCGAGACCATCGTGCGGCGCGCACCCTGGGTCGACGTCGTCTTCGGCACGCACAACATCGGCAAGCTGCCGGTCCTCCTGGAGCGCGCGCGTGTCCAGGAGGAGGCACAGGTCGAGATCGCCGAGTCGCTGGAGGCGTTTCCCTCCACACTGCCGACCCGCCGCGAGTCCGCCTATGCCGCGTGGGTCTCCATCTCCGTCGGCTGCAACAACACCTGCACCTTCTGTATCGTCCCCGCGCTGCGCGGCAAGGAGAAGGACCGCCGTCCCGGCGACATCCTGGCCGAGGTCGAGGCGCTGGTCGCGGAGGGAGTCTCCGAGATCACGCTGCTGGGCCAGAACGTCAACGCGTACGGTTCCGACATCGGTGACCGGGAGGCGTTCTCCAAGCTGCTGCGGGCCTGCGGCGCGGTGGAGGGTCTGGAGCGGGTCCGTTTCACCTCGCCGCATCCGCGCGACTTCACGGACGACGTGATCGCGGCGATGGCCGAGACGCCGAATGTGATGCCACAGCTCCATATGCCGATGCAGTCAGGCTCGGACACCATCCTGAAGGCGATGCGCCGCTCGTACCGGCAGGACCGTTACCTCGGCATCATCGACAAGGTGCGCGCCGCCATCCCGCACGCCGCCATCTCCACCGACATCATCGTGGGCTTCCCCGGCGAGACCGAGGAGGACTTCCAGCAGACCATGCGGGTGGTGCGCGAGGCGCGCTTCGCGCAGGCCTTCACCTTCCAGTACTCCAAGCGCCCGGGGACACCTGCCGCCGAGATGGACGGGCAGATCCCCAAGGAGGTCGTGCAGGAGCGCTATATGCGGCTGTCCGCACTCCAGGAGGAGATCTCCTGGGAGGAGAACAAGAAGCAGGTGGGCCGGACGCTGGAGGTCATGGTCGCCGAGGGCGAGGGCCGCAAGGACGGCGCGACCCACCGGCTCTCGGGACGCGCACCGGACAGTCGCCTCGTCCACTTCACCAGGCCCGACGAGGACGTGCGTCCGGGCGATGTGGTGACCGTCGAGATTTCCTACGCGGCTCCGCATCATCTGCTCGCCGAGGGACCCACCACGAAGGTGCGCCGTACGCGCGCCGGAGACGCCTGGGAGCGGCGGAACGCGGCCCCGGCGGCGAAGCCCGCGGGTGTGCTGCTGGGACTTCCCACGGTCGGAGTGCCGGCCCCGCTTCCGGAGACGACGGGCGGTTGCAGCGTCCAGTGAGGGGCTGAGCCCGGACGGCCGGGGGCCGAACCGTCCGGACCTGCGCCCGCGTTAAGGTGCGGAGATGCTGGTCGCCGCTGCCGTCTGTCCCTGCCCACCGCTGCTCGTGCCCGCCGTGGCCGGAGGAGCGGCACCCGAAATGGACGCCGCGCGTGCCGCGTGCGCCGATGCGCTCGGAGTGCTGGCCGCCGCCCGGCCCGACCGCCTGGTCGTCGTCGGGCCCGCCGGGCAGGACGGCCGGGGGCCGCATCCGCAGGGCGCCACCGGATCCTTCCGTGGCTTCGGAGTGGACGTCGACGTCGTACTGGGCGCGGCCGGCTCGGAGGAGAGCCCCGCGCCCGACGCGGGAGAACGCCCCGCGCGCGAGCTGCCGGCCTCCCTCGCGGTCGGTGCCTGGCTGCTGGAGCTCGTCCACTGGTCCGCCGCCCCGGTGACCGGACTCGGCGTGGGGGAACCTCTCGCCGCCGAGCGGTGTATTCATGCCGGACAGGAGATCGCGAGGCGCTCCGACCGGGTGGCACTGCTGGTGATGGGCGACGCCAGCGCGTGCCGCACGCTCAAGGCGCCGGGATATCTCGACGAGCGGGCGGCCGGATTCGACGAAGAGGTGGCGCGAGCGCTGAAGTCGGCCGATGTGGCGGCGCTGAAGGCGCTGGACGCGGAGCTGGCGTACGAGCTGAAGGCCGCGGGCCGGGCGCCGTGGCAGGTGCTCGCGGGTGCGGCCGAGGAAGCGGGGCTGAGTGGCGAGCTGCTGTACGAGGACGCGCCGTACGGCGTCGGCTATCTCGTCGCGGCGTGGAGCTGAGGCCTTCCAGCTCATCGCCCCGGGGCCGGCGATGAACTCCGGCGAGTCGGCACAACGCCACGGCCGCGGAGCGCTGAAAGCGGCCCCGCGGCCGTGGCCGGGATGTGACGAGGGTCAGGGCGCGGGAGGCGGCGGGGGAGTGCCGCCGTCCTTGTGGGAGAGCCTTCCCAGGGCGTCCTTGGCCTTGCCCGTTCCGGAATCGATCTTGTCGCTGTACTTGCCCTTGGTCTTCTGATCGACCGCGCGGGCGGCCTTGTCCAGCCCCTGCTCGATCTTGCCGCCATGCTGCTGCGCCAGATCAGAGACCTTGTCCCTGGCCGGAGAGATCTTGGCCTTCAATGCGTCCAGGAAGCCCATGGGCCACCTTCCCTCGTAGGAACCAACAGCCTACTTGGAGGTGCTCTCACCGGCCTCGCCTCTTGGCTGCCGCCACCCGCGCCGACCGCCGCTTCGGAGAGTCCACGCCCTTGGTGCCTCGGCCTGGCGGTCTCAGCCGGTCCGGCCCATTCGGCTCGTTTCCCTCGGCGTCCGACACCTTTGGCGACTCAAACCACGGCGACTCGAACAACGGCGACTCGAACAACACTGCCGACTTATGGCGAGCCGAGTTGTGGCGAAATCGTGAGAAAACACCTATATCAACTTCATAGCGTACTCGTAAGGTCGCAATTCCGCACCGCTCGGAGTGCTCCATCGCGCCGCGTCCGGCACCTGGCCGGGGGCCGGTGTGTGCGACGGCTCGCGACGGAGAGCGAACGTGCCCGGGTGCCATCACTTAACTCGTTCGGGTGCGGGCCCGCGAGTTTGCGAGACTGGGGCAGTGAGAAGCGCAGCTCCCGCACCGCGGGTCATCGCCGTCGTCGGACCCACCGCGGCCGGCAAGTCCGACCTGGGCGTTCATCTCGCCCGGCAACTCGACGGTGAGGTCATCAACGCCGACTCCATGCAGCTCTATCGCGGAATGGACATCGGAACGGCGAAGCTGACGACCGAAGAGCGCGCCGGTGTTCCGCACCGTCTCCTGGACATCTGGGATGTCACCGAAGCGGCCAGCGTCGCCGAGTACCAGAAGCTCGCCAGGACGGAGATCGACCGACTGCTCGCCGATGGCCGTACGCCCGTCCTCGTGGGCGGCTCGGGGCTCTATGTACGAGGGGCCATCGACGCCCTTGAATTCCCCGGTACCGATCCCGAGGTACGCGCCAGGCTCGAAGAGGAGCTCGCCCTGCGCGGGTCCGGCGCCCTGCACGCCCGGCTGTCCGCCGCGGACCCTCAGGCCGGCCGCGCCATCCTCCCCAGCAACGGCCGGCGTATCGTCCGGGCGCTTGAGGTGATCGAGATCACCGGCAAGCCCTTCACCGCCAATCTGCCGGGCCATGACGCGGTATACGACACGGTGCAGATCGGCGTCGACGTCGGCCGTCCCGAGCTGGACCTGCGCATCTCGCAGCGGGTGGACCGGATGTGGGACGCGGGACTCGTGGACGAGGTGCGCGCCCTGGAGGGCCTGGGCCTGCGCGAGGGCCGTACCGCCTCACGCGCGCTCGGATACCAGCAGGTGCTCTCCGCGCTGGCGGGAGAGTGCACCGACGACGAGGCGCGGGCCGAGACCGTACGCGCCACCAAGCGGTTCGCGCGCCGCCAGGACTCCTGGTTCCGTCGCGACGCGCGAGTGCACTGGCTGGACGGCGGAACGGACCAGCGCGGGGAACTCCCGCATCGGGCGCTGGCGTTGGTCGAACGGGCGGTTACAGCCTGATCACGTGATGGCATCGGGACGCTCAGCCCGTCATTCCGGTACCCGCGAGCGTGCCATCATCGAGCATCGGTCGACCATCGGGCATCGATCGACCAGTGGAGTCCGACTTGGGAGGGCGCGTGGCGATGGAGGCCGGCCCTCGTAACAGAGAACCCCTGGCGCCGGACGCGCGGGAAGACGCTCCGCGGCTGAGTCCTGACGGGCCGGAGGAAGAGACCGCCGCACCCGAGGTCGAGGTCGAGCTCCGCCCGCAGCGTCGACTGCGGATCTGGCAGCTCGCGCCGATCGTGATGCTCGCCGGTGTGGGCTCGCTGATGTTCGCCTTCCCGCTGGCCTTCGGCACCGGCGACGGCGGCGCGGTCGTCGCCATGCTGGGACTGCTGATCAGTTGCTGCGCCGCGGGCTGGGGCATGATGGCCGCCCGCCGGGTGGGCCACACCTGGCCGGGGCTGCCGTCCCGGTCCTCCGGCGAACGCCCCGACTGGCGGGTCATCGCGCTCTATGTGACCGTGGCCGCCGCCTTGGTCGCCCTCGCCGTCTGGCGCGTCGCCCGACTGCGCTGACCTCGGCGGACGCTCGGCGGGCCGGGTGGCGGATTTGCCGGTGGCTGCTCGTACGATGGTCAGGTGAGCACCTCGCAGACCGCGCCGATCGCCTTCCTCAAGGGCCACGGGACCGAGAACGACTTCGTGATCGTCCCGGACCCGGACAACACCATCGACCTGTCCGCCGAGACCGTGGCCGTCCTCTGTGACCGCCGGGCCGGAGTCGGCGGCGACGGTCTGCTGCACGTCGTGCGGTCCGCGGCACATCCCGAGGCGCGTGCCATGGCCGGCGAAGCCGAGTGGTTCATGGACTATCGCAACGCGGACGGATCCCACGCCGAGATGTGCGGGAACGGCGTCCGGGTCTTCGCCCGCTATCTCCGGCGCGCCGGACATGTGGAGGCGGGTGACCTGGCCGTGGCCACCCGCGGCGGGGTGAAGAAGGTGCACCTCGCCAAGAACGCGGCCGGCGGGGACGGCGAGGCCGCGGACGGTGACATCACGGTGCGCATGGGCCGTGCCGTACTTCCCGAGGACGGGGTGACGGTGGCCGTGGACGGCCGGAGCTGGGCCGCCCGTAACGTCAATATGGGCAATCCGCACGCCGTCGTATTCGTCGAGGATCTGGCGCACGCCGGGAATCTTTTCTCCGAGCCGCCCGTGACCCCCGCGTCCGTCTATCCCGAAGGCGTCAACGTCGAATTCGTCGTCGACCGGGGCCCGCGGCATGTCGCCATGCGCGTCCATGAACGCGGATCCGGTGAGACGCGCTCCTGCGGCACGGGCGCCTGCGCCGTGGCCGTCGCGGCGGCCCGCAGAGACGGCCTCGACCCGGCGGTGACCGGCGCCTCCGTCACGTACACCGTCGATCTCCCCGGCGGACGGCTGGTCATCACGGAGCATCAGGACGGTGAGATCGAGATGACCGGTCCGGCCGTGATTGTCGCGGAGGGCCGTATCGACCCGGCTTGGCTCGAAACGGCCACGGTCTGAAGCTTCGCTCGAATGGGTGATCCGTTTCACGCTGGGCCGGAGCCGGACTGCTCCACGTGGTGGGCTCGATAGCATCAAGCACCGGCCCGGAGGGCATTCCTGCTTTTCCACCGCCGGTCGAAGCTGCCGGAGGTGCCCATGAGTGCAGAGGCCACCAGCCCTGGTGCCCACAGTCGCAGACGCGGCATTCCCAGGATCGACCTCCGTCGGATCGGCCGGGCCGCGTTACTCGGTCCGGCCTCCAGAGACCGGCTGCCGGACGCCATGGGCCATGTCGCGGACGCCCACCGCGCGCACTACCCGGACGCCGACCTCGCCGTGCTGCACAAGGCGTATGTCCTCGCCGAGACGTCGCACCGCGGGCAGTTCCGCAAGAGCGGCGAGCCGTACATCACGCATCCGCTGGCGGTGACGCTGATCCTCGCCGAACTGGGTGCAGAGACCACGACACTGACCGCCTCTCTCCTCCATGACACCGTCGAGGACACCGATGTGACGCTCGAACAGGTGCGCGCGGAGTTCGGAGCGGAGGTCTGCTATCTGGTCGACGGTGTGACCAAGCTGGAGAAGGTCGACTACGGGGCCGCGGCCGAGCCGGAGACCTTCCGCAAGATGCTCGTCGCCACGGGCAATGACGTCCGGGTGATGTCGATCAAGCTCGCGGACCGCCTGCACAACATGCGCACCCTCGGTGTGATGCGCCCCGAGAAGCAGGCCCGCATCGCCAAGGTCACCCGCGATGTCCTCATCCCACTGGCCGAACGCCTCGGCGTCCAGGCCCTCAAGACCGAGCTGGAGGATCTGGTCTTCGCCATCCTCCATCCGGAGGAGTACGCACACACCAGCGCGCTGATCGCGGACAACGCCACCTCGGGGGACGCCCTCGCGGCCATCTCCGAGGATGTCAGGCGGGTGCTGCGGGAGGCGGGCATCACCGCTGAAGTGCTCGTCAGGCCGCGGCACTTCGTCTCCGTGCACCGGTCCAGACTCAAACGCGGAGAGCTGCGCGGCACGGACTTCGGCAGACTGCTGGTGCTGGTCGGCGAGGACGCGGACTGCTACGCCGTTCTCGGTGAACTGCACACCTGTTTCACGCCGGTGATCTCCGAGTTCAAGGACTTCATCGCGGCACCGAAGTTCAACCTGTACCAGTCGCTGCACACGGCGGTCGCGGGACCGGACGGCGCGGTGGCCGAAGTCCTCATCCGTACGCATCAGATGCACAAGGTCGCGGAAGCCGGAGTCGTCGCCCTCGGCAATCCCTACGCCTCGGTCGACATAGCGGAACCGCAGGACGGCGAGCGCGCCGACCCGACCAGGCCCGGCTGGCTCTCCCGCCTCCTGGAGTGGCAGCAGGCCGCGCCCGACCCGGACACCTTCTGGACGACGCTCCGGGACGATCTGGCACAGGACCGGGAGATCACCGTCTTCCGCGCCGAGGGCGGCATGCTCGGGCTGCCGGCCGGGGCGACCTGCGTGGACGCCGCGTACGCCCAGTACGGCGAAGGAGCCCATAGCTGCCTCGGGGCGCGGGTCAACGGCCGGCTGGCGCCGCTGAGCACGGTCCTGCGCGACGGCGACACGGTCCAGCTACTGCTGGCCCAGGACGCGGCATCCGGGCCCTCGCCCGAATGGCTTTCCCATGCCCGCACGGCCGCCGCCAGGATCGCGATCGCCGGATGGCTCGCGGCGCACCCGGAGGGCGGCCGGCTTCCCGCCGTCGCGCCCCGCGCGCCGCACCCGGTCACGGCGGACCGGCGCGGCGTCGCCAACGCCGTGGTGGATGTGCCCGGGGCGACCGTACGGCTCGCCGGCTGCTGCAGGCCCGTACCGCCGGACGCCGTCACCGGTTTCTCGGTCCGGGGCGGTGCCGTCACGGTGCACCGCGAGGAATGTCCCGCGGTGGCTCGTATGCGAGCTCTCGACCGGGCTCCGGTCACGGTGCGCTGGGGAGAGACACCGGGCTGCCGGGTGACGCTGTACGCCGAGTCATTCGGACGCCGCCGGCTGCTCGCCGATCTCACGGAGGCCATCGCCACCGCGGGCGCGGCGATCGTCTCGGCCGTCGTGGAGCCGCCCAGCCAACAGCGTGTGCGGCACACGTACACGCTGCAGCTCCCCGACGCGGAGGGCCTGCCCGGACTCATCCGCGCCATGCGCGACGTGCCGGGTGTGTACGACGTGAGCCGCGCGCAGCATCCGGCTACCGCCTGAGGCCCGCGCGCCGTTCGTCAACCTGGTGCGGTCCCGGCGTCCGGCGGCTGTCGGATGCCCGGACCTGCGCCTTTCGAGTGGGAACGGAGCGCGCCGCCGCACTGGGCGGGGCAGACGCTGGTAGCGGTGGCTCATGCTGCTCACGTCCCGCCGACTGCGCGCCGCACTGCTGGCCGCCGCCTCGGCCACCCTTGTCGCCGCGACTCTGCCCGCGCCCGTGCCACTCGGCATCGGCGATCCGCTCTTTCCGCAGCTGGGCAATCCCGGCTACGACGTCCTCACGTATGACCTCGATTTCACCTATCACGGTGCCAACAGCAAACCGCTGGACGCCATCACCAAGATCAACGCTCTGACGACCGAGCGGCTGGAGCGGATCAACCTCGACTTCACGCACGGTGTGGTCCGGTCGGTCGAGGTCAACGGCGCACCGGCACGGTTCGCGACGGCCGGTGAGGACCTGGTGGTCACTCCGGCCGCGGCGGTCGACGCGGGAACGCGGATGCGGATCACCGTCACGCACACCAGCGACCCGACCGGACGGGGCGGCGGCTGGCTGCGGACCGCCGACGGGCTGGCGATGGCCAATCAGGCCGACGCGGCGCACCGTGTCTTCCCCGGCAACGACCATCCGGCCGACAAGGCGTACTTCACCTTTCGCGTCACCGCGCCCGACGCCCTGACCGTGGTCGCCAACGGCCTGCCGGAGGCGAGAACCAGCAACGGTGGAACGACCACCTGGACCTATCGCGGCCGTCATCCCATGGCCACCGAACTGGCACAGGTCTCCATCGGCCATTCGGCCGTGGTCCACCGTGCGGGGCCGGACGGCCTGCCCGTCCGCGACGTGGTGCCGGCCGCGGACCGCGAGAAGCTGGAGCGCTGGCTCAAGAAGACACCCGCGCAGCTACGGTGGATGAAGCAGCAGGTGGGCCCGTATCCCTTCGAGACATATGGCGTGCTGATCGCCGGCGCCGACACGGGCTTCGAACTGGAGACACAGACGCTCTCACTCTTCGAGCGCTCGCTGTTCACCCGTCCCGAGTATCCCGAGTGGTACGTCGACTCGGTCATGGTCCACGAGCTGGCCCACCAGTGGTTCGGCAACAGCGTCTCGCCACGTAACTGGTCCGATCTCTGGCTCAACGAAGGACATGCCACCTGGTACGAGGCGCAGTACGCGCAGGAGCACGCCAAGAAGCCGATGGAGACGCGGATGCGGGAGGCATATCGCCGGTCCGACGGCTGGCGGGCCGCCGGCGGTCCTCCGGCGGCTCCCGAGCCGCCGACGCCCGGGCACCAGATCAGCCTCTTCCGGCCCGTGGTGTACGACGGCAGCGCTCTGGTGCTGTACGCGCTGCGGGAGGAGATGGGAGAGGCGGCCTTCCAGCGGCTGGAACGGGACTGGGTGCGGGATCACCGTGACGGGACGGCGACCACCGCGGAGTTCACCTCACTGGCGTCGGACATCACCGGCCGTGACTTGTCCGCTTTCTTCACGGCATGGCTGTACGGTCGGAAAACGCCGCCGATGCCAGGCCACGCGGACTGGCGGAGCGACCCGGTGCCCGCGAAGCAGGGCCCGGCACAGAAGGCCCCGCACCACCCCGCAGCCCGGGAGCCGCAGCCTCGGCCGGAGGCCGTGACACGCCCCGGGAACGGAGGATGAAACCCGAGTGACGGCCGGTCCGAACCATGTCACCATCGACAAGTCGGCAACGCGGCCGGGAATCAATTCCGGCCGTCACGCGTTGTGACTGCTGTATCGGAAATCTCTTCGACGTAAGGATCCAATGACCTCCTCTTCCTCCCCTTCCCAGGACGCGCAGCACTTCGCGGAACCCCGCACGGAAAGCCTTCGGGCCGATGCCCTGATGGAAGAGGACGTCGCCTGGAGCCACGAGATCGACGGAGAGCGGGACGGCGACCAGTTCGACCGCTCCGAGCGAGCCGCGCTGCGGCGTGTGGTGGGACTGTCCACCGAGCTCGAAGACGTCACCGAGGTCGAGTACCGGCAGTTGCGCCTTGAGCGCGTGGTGCTGGTCGGCGTATGGACCTCGGGTACCGTGCAGGACGCGGAGAACTCCCTCGCGGAGCTGGCGGCGCTCGCCGAGACGGCGGGCGCGCTGGTGCTCGACGGTGTGATCCAGCGCCGTGACAAGCCCGATCCGGCCACCTATATCGGCTCCGGCAAGGCACAGGAGCTGCGGGACATCGTGCTGGAGAGCGGCGCCGACACCGTCGTCTGCGACGGTGAGCTGAGCCCCGGCCAGTTGATCCACCTCGAAGACGTCGTCAAGGTCAAGGTGGTCGACCGTACGGCCCTGATCCTGGACATCTTTGCCCAGCACGCCAAGTCCCGGGAGGGCAAGGCCCAGGTCGCGCTGGCCCAGATGCAGTACATGCTGCCGAGGCTGCGCGGCTGGGGTCAGTCGCTGTCCCGGCAGATGGGTGGCGGCGGCGGTGGCGGCATGGCCACCCGTGGTCCCGGTGAGACAAAGATCGAGACGGACCGTCGGCGGATCCGCGAGAAGATGGCGAAGATGCGCCGGGAGATCGCGGAGATGAAGACCGGCCGCGAGATCAAGCGGCAGGAGCGGCGGCGACACAAGGTGCCGTCCGTCGCGATCGCCGGATACACCAACGCCGGCAAGTCGTCTCTGCTCAACAGGCTCACCGGCGCGGGCGTGCTGGTGGAGAACGCGCTGTTCGCGACGCTCGATCCCACCGTCCGCCGGGCCGAGACACCGGGCGGCCGTCTCTACACGCTGGCGGACACGGTCGGCTTCGTCCGCCATCTGCCGCACCATCTCGTCGAGGCGTTCCGCTCGACGATGGAAGAGGTCGGTGACTCCGATCTGATCCTGCATGTGGTGGACGGCTCGCATCCCGCGCCGGAGGAGCAGCTGGCCGCTGTACGCGAGGTGATTCGCGACGTCGGCGCGGTGAACGTACGCGAGATCGTTGTGATCAACAAGGCGGACGCGGCGGACCCGCTGGTCCTGCAGCGGCTGCTGCGCGCGGAGCGGTACGCGATCGCCGTCTCCGCGCGTACGGGCAAGGGCATCGGCGAGCTGCTCGCGCTCATCGACGAGGAGCTGCCCCGGCCCGAGGTGGAGGTCGAGGTGCTTCTGCCCTACACGCAGGGCGGGCTGGTCTCGCGGGTGCATGCCGAGGGTGAGGTGCTGTCCGAGGAACACACTCCGGAGGGCACGGTGCTCAAGGCGCGTGTCCATGAGGAGCTGGCCGCGGCGCTCGCTCCGTATGTGCCGGTGGCCCGCTGACCGGCGCGTTCGCAGACCGTACGTATGACGCGACGGCCCGCCTCTCCATGTGAGGGGCGGGCCGTCGCGCTGTGCCGCTTGTGCCGGACCGGGCCGTTGCCGGGAGGCCGGCGGTGGACATACGGATCTCGTGTCGGAAGCCTCCGGCGATGCGCCGGAGGCCCCACGGCATCCGCACGTGGCGGCCCCGGTGGACTACCGGCCCGCGAACCTCTTGCTGACGCCGTCGTAGACGCTCTTGGCCACCTCGCCGAGACGGGGTCCGGCCAGCCAGCCGGCCGTGACCGGGCCGATGGAGGTATTGGACACCAGAACGGGCCTGCCGTCCCGGCCGTTCGCGACCCAGCCGCCGCCGGACGCACCGCCGGTCATGGTGCAGCCGACGCGGTACATCGTCGGGTCTTCGGCATTCAGCGACAGCCGGCCCGGCGTGTCCTGGCACTGGAAGAGCTTCTGACCGTCGAAGGGCGGCGCCGCCGGATAACCCGTCGCGGTCATGCTGTCGATCTTGGGGGCGGCCGGAGCGTTGAAGTCCACCGGCAGAGCCGAACCGACCATCTCCTCCAGCGACTTGCCGCCGCTGCCCTTCTCCGGCGTGACATGGATCACCGCGAAGTCGTACGGAGCGCCCTGGCCGCCGGTCGAGGCGCCCTGGGAGATCCACTGCTCGGAGGTCTGCGCCCAGTCGGCCCACCACACCCCGTGCGGAGCGACCTGGTCCTTGGCCGCGCCTTCCAACTCGGCCATCGACAGGCCGTTGTTGTTGTACGAGGGGACGAAGGCGAGGTTCCGGAACCAGCCACCGCTCTTGCCCGCGTGCACACAGTGGCCCGCGGTCCAGACCATGTTGGACTTGCCGGGGTGGGCCGGGTCCTCGACCACGGTCGCCGAGCAGACCATCGACCCTTCGGGGCCGTCGAAGAACAGCTTCCCCGCCTCGGCCGCGTTGTCGCCGTACGGCGTTGTCACCGCCTGCGCGTCAACCGGTGACGGGGTCGGGTCGGTCACTCCCTCATCACCCGAGATGTCCTGGTCCGCCACCGGCTTGTCGGGTTCCTCCGCGCCCCGCATCCGGTCCTGGTCCCAGAGGCCCTCGATGATCGGATTGACGAAGTCCCTCGCCTCACGCAGCCATTTGTCCCGGTCCCAGTTCTTCCACTCGCCGCCGCGCCACTTGTCCAGATCGATCCCGCGATCCTTGAGCCGGTCCTTGAGATCGTCGGGAATCGTGATCTTGCCGTCGTACGAACCGCCCGGCGTCGCGCTTGAGTTGGCCGACACGTCCTCGCCCGTCCCGCAGGCGGTCGCGGTCAGGGCGAGGGCCGCCGCGATCGAGGCCGCGGCAAGGGCGGGGGATATTCCGCGCCGGGTGCTCCTCCCACGGCGTGCGGCGAGCGTGGGACGAATGGGTCGCATGGCGTGATCCCCCTGGGGACATCGGAACTGGTGGGAACGGAGAGCTGGTTCGACGCGTCCCGGCCACGGTGCCCGGAGCGGGACGCGGCCTCCACTATGCCGTTGCCGATGGGGACGGCGCACGGCAGGGCCGCGGTTCCGGCGCTCAACGATCTTCCGAGTACCCGTGATTCGCGGCGCTCCGCGTCGTTTGTACCTACGGGGGACAAGGCTGCCGCTCACCGTCGAACATTCGACGGCTGAGCGCCGTACTGACATGCAGTTGACCCTGTGACAGCGGGAGGACCTACAGACGTGGCCCTGACCGAACCAGCCCCGGGCGCGCCGACCGTCGCGCATGAAGGCATTCTCCGGCGCCAGGCCCTGCGCGAATCGGCGGCCCGTACGTACGCGAGGTCACTGCCCATCGTGCCCGTGCGCGCGCGTGGCCTGACCATCGAAGGAGCGGACGGGCGACGGTATCTGGACTGTCTCTCCGGCGCGGGGACGCTTGCGCTCGGACACAATCATCCCGTGGTCCTTGAAGCCATCAGAAAGGTCCTCGACTCGGGTGCACCGCTCCATGTCCTCGACCTGGCCACACCTGTCAAGGACGCCTTCACCACCGAGCTGTTCGCCACCCTGCCACGGCAGTTCGCCGAAAACGCCCGAGTGCAGTTCTGTGGCCCCGCGGGCACCGACGCGGTTGAAGCGGCCCTCAAGCTCGTCCGCACCGCCACCGGCCGCAGCGGACTCCTCTCCTTCACCGGCGCCTACCACGGGATGACGGCCGGAGCCCTCGCCGTCTCCGGCGGTGCCGAGGACGTCCGGGTGACCCGGCTGCCGTATCCGTACGACTACCGGTGCCCCTTCGGTATCGGCGGGGAGCGTGGCGCGGAACTCTCCGCCCGCTGGACCGAGAACCTGCTCGACGACCCCAAGGGTGGTCTGCCCGCCCCTGCCGGAATGATCCTCGAACCGGTACAGGGCGAGGGCGGTGTGATCCCCGCCCCCGACAGCTGGCTGCGCAGGATGCGTGAGATCACCGCCGACCGGTCGATCCCGCTCATCGCCGACGAGGTGCAGACAGGAGTTGGACGGACCGGTACCTTCTGGGCCGTGGAGCACAGTGGGATCACCCCTGACGTCATGGTTCTCTCCAAGGCGATCGGCGGCTCCCTTCCGCTTGCCGTGATCGTCTACCACTCGGACCTCGACTGCTGGGGTCCTGGAGCGCACGCGGGCACCTTCCGCGGCAATCAGCTCGCGATGGCGGCGGGCGCGGCCACTCTCGCGTACGTCAGGGAGAACCAGCTCGCCGACCGCGCCGCGATCCTCGGCGCGCGCATGCTGGGACAGCTCCAGGGCCTCGCGGCGAATCACGCCTGCATCGGAGACGTACGCGGCCGTGGCCTCATGATCGGCGTGGAACTCGTCGCCCCGGAAGCCGGCGACCCCGCGCCGCCCGATCCCGCTCTCGCCATGGCCGTGCAGCAGCAATGCCTCAGCCGCGGTCTCATCGTCGAACTCGGCGGGCGCCAGTCCGCCGTTGTGCGTCTCCTCCCTCCTCTCACCCTCACCGATGAACAGGCCATGGCGGTCCTCGACCGCTTCGCCGACGCCTTGGCCGCCGCCGAGGCCGCCAGGCTCAGCCGGAAAGAAACCGGCCCCTCGATCTGACCCCGGACACCCCGCGAGGAATCCTTCCGTGAACCCCACACCCGCACCAGATGAGCCCAAGGCCGACGGTCTTTCCTCCACCCCTGTCCGAGGACGCGACCAGGGCCAGGACCCGGCGCACGTCCCTCGCTCCGTCGCGCGGGTGACAGTGCCGCGGCAGCCCGCGAGCAGCCTCGACGAACAGGTCGCGACCGCCATGGACCCACCCGCCGGCCTCCCGGCGGAGGACCACCTCGACCATCCGGATCCGAGCAGGGCGGCCGACGCCGCAACCGTGGAGAACCTGCTGCGCTGCTGGGTCAGGGAGAACAACCTGCCCCGGCCCGGCGGCAGCGTACTGCGCATTCCGCTCGACGCCAGCGGCAACGCACTCCTTGTCCCCGTCCGGTACTGGTCGGCCACGGGCTGGCACCGCTTCGGCATGCCGCTCCTGGAGAGCGCCCCTCAGGACGCTCCCGCGGCCGACGCCGTCACCGTCGCCGCGCTCCTCGGCCGCGAGTCGGGCCGCCACCAGGGCGCCGATCTCGTCGGCAGAGTCGCCAACTCGGTCGCCCACACGGCCGACTTCATCACCGACCGCCGGCGCCACCCCGACGCGGCCCAGGGTGCGGACCTCTTCCTCACCGCCGAGCAGTCGCTCCTTCTCGGGCACCCGCTCCATCCCACACCCAAGAGCCGGGAAGGACTCTCCGAGGCGGAAGCCCGCCTGTACTCACCCGAGTTGCGCGGCTCCTTCCCGCTGCACTGGATGGCCGTCGACCGGTCCGTACTCGCCACCGACTCGGCCTGGACCGAGCAGGGCCGTGTCGTGCCCGCCGATCACCTCACGACGCGTCTCCTCGGAGACCTCCCTCTTCCCGAACACACGGTCCCGCTGCCCCTTCATCCCTGGCAGGCCCGTGAGTTGAGGCACCGCCCCGCTGTCACCGAACTGCTCGACGCCGGCCTCCTGCACGACCTCGGGCCCCACGGAGCCCCCTGGCAACCCACCTCCTCGGTCCGTACGGTGCACTGCTCCGGCGCCCCCGCCATGCTCAAACTCTCCCTCGGCGTGCGCATCACCAACTCCCGTCGCGAGAACCTCCGCAAGGAGCTCCACAGGGGCGTCGAGGTCCACCGGCTGCTGCGCAGCGGCCTCGCCAAGGAATGGCAGGCCGCACACCCGGCCTTCGACATCGTCCGCGACCCCGCCTGGCTCGCCGTGGACACCCCGGACGGCGAAGCGGTGAGCGGACTCGACGTCATGCTGCGCCACAACCCGTTCGCTCCCGGCGACGACGCCGTCTGCATCGCCGCACTGACCGCTCCGCGTCCCTATCCCGGCCGCGCCGGCGTGTATTCGCGCCTGGCCGAGATCATTTCCCGGCTCGCGGCCCACACCGGCCGTCCCACCGGCGCCGTGGCCGCCGAGTGGTTTCTGCGCTATCTCGACCATGTCGTACGCCCAGTACTCTGGCTGGACGGCACGGCAGGTATCGCCCTTGAGGCCCACCAGCAGAACACCCTGGTGGTTCTCGACGCTCATGGCTGGCCGGTCGGTGGCCGCTACCGCGACAACCAGGGCTACTACTTCCGTGAATCCCACCGTCCTTCCCTGCAACGCCGCCTCCCCGGTATCGGCTCGGCCAGCGACACCTTCGTCTCCGACGAGGTGACCGACGAACGCTTCGCCTACTACCTCGGCATCAACAACGTCTTCGGCCTGATCGGGGCGTTCGGCGCCCAGGACCTCGCTGACGAACGCGTCCTCATCGCCGCCTTCCGTCAGTTCCTCTCCAACGCGTCCGAACTCGGCTCCCCACTGCCCGGACAGCTTCTGGAGGCCCCCACCCTGCGCTGCAAGGCCAACCTGCTCACCCGGCTGCACGGCCTCGATGAACTCGTCGGCCCCGTCGACACCCAGTCCGTCTACGTCACCATCACCAATCCCCTTCGCCATTGAACGAACACGATCGCCAGAACTGCTGAGAGGAGAGCGCCGCATGCCTCCCGCCGAAGCGAGCACCGGCACCGGAACGAGCCACCCCCCGCATAGCGCAGGGGGCACCGAGGACACCCTGGATCTGCGGCTGCCCGAGGAGCTCAGCGCGCTGTTCGGAGAGGGCGTCGCGGCTCTCCCGCCAATGCCCCGCGACGCCCCCGACGGTGATCTGCTCGACGCCCTCGCCGGCTGGGGGCCGGTCACCACCTCCGTCGGTGTCTTCCAGCTCGTTCCCGTACGCATCGAGCGTGATCTGCCGCTGATCAGCCGCTGGATGAACGATCCGGCGGTCGCCGCCTTCTGGGAACTGGCGGGCCCGGAAGCCGTCACCGCCGCGCATCTGCGTCCCCAGCTCGACGGCGACGGACGCAGCGTCCCCTGCCTCGGTGTACTGGGCGGGACTCCCATGAGCTACTGGGAGATCTACCGCGCCGACCTCGATCCCCTCGCCCGTCACTACCCCTCCCGCCCTCATGACACCGGGATCCACCTCCTCGTCGGCGGTGTCGCCGACCGAGGCCGCGGAGTCGGGACCACCCTGCTGAGAGCCGTGTCCGACCTCGTCCTCGACCACCGTCCCCGCTGCGGACGCGTCATCGCCGAACCCGACCTGCGCAACACCCCCTCCGTGTCCGCCTTTCTCAGCGCCGGCTTCCGCCTCTCCGCGGAAGTCGACCTGCCCGACAAGCGAGCCGCCCTCCTGGTCCGCGAACGCGCCCTTCGCGACCTGCTGTGAACGATCCGCTGCCTTACATACACCGCTCGATCCACATCGGTTCCATCCCGAGGAGTCCTCGTGCCGAAATCCGCCGCCGCCCATGACTCCACCGGCTCCGCCGAGCCGACAGCGCTGTTCTGCCCGCCCGAGCTGAACCCGCGAGCCTGGGACCGCGCGGCCGGTCGCCTCCTCGCCAAACTGCTCGGAGAATTCGCGTACGAGGAGGTCATCGAGCCCGTACGGAGAGCTGCCGACGGGCTCTACGCCCTCACGCTCGACGACGGCGAATCGCTCACCTTCCGGGCCTCGCGCGGCGCCTACGGCAGTTGGCGCGTCGATCCCGACTCCATGGAGAGCCGGAGCGAACCCTTCACGGACCCCTTGCGTTTCCTGCTGATGTCCCGCCGTCTGCTGGCGCTCGACGGCGAGACCCTTGGCCATCTGCTCCGTGAACTCACCATCACCCTTGCCGCCGACGCCCGGCTCGACCACACCGCGCTCACCGCCGCCCACCTGGCCGATCTCGACTACGCCACACTCGAAGGACACCAGACCGGACATCCCTGGATCGTCCTGAACAAGGGCCGGATCGGGTTCTCCGCCGCCGACGCCGCCCGCTGGTCACCCGAGGCCCGCACGCCGGCCAGGCTTCCCTGGATCGCGGTCAGCACCTCCCTCGCCACCTACCGGGGCGTCGCCACCCTGGAAGCCCCCGACTCGCTCTACGCCCTGGAGCTCGACGCCCCGGTACGTGAGCGCTTCGACACCGTGCTCCGTGACCGGGGCCTCGATCCCGCCACCTACCTCTACCTCCCCGTGCACCCCTGGCAGTGGGACGAGGTGCTGCTGCGGCTCTACGCACCGGCCATAGCCAAGGGAGCGATCATTCCGCTCCCCACCGACGGTGACCTCCGGCTGCCACAGCAGTCCATCCGCACCTTCCTCAACATCGAGAGACCCGAGCGGCACACGGTCAAACTCCCGCTGTCCATCCTCAACACACTGGTCTGGCGCGGACTCCCCACCGAGCGCACGCTCGCCGCTCCCGCCGTCACCGCGTGGGTCCAGGGACTGCGCGACGCGGACCCGTTTCTCCGGGACGAGTGCGGGGTGATCCTGCTCGGCGAAGTCGCCTCCGTGACGGTCGAGCACCCTCTCTACGACCACCTCCCAGAGGTCCCGTACCAGTACAAGGAGCTGCTCGGCGCGATCTGGCGCGAGCCGCTCCAGACCCGGCTGGGCCCGGACGAGCGCGCCCGTACGCTCGCCTCCCTGCTTCACACCGATCCGCAGGGACGTTCCTTCACCGCGGAACTCGTCGCCCGTTCGGGCCTCGCACCCACGGTGTGGCTCCAGCGCCTCTTCTCGGCCCTGCTGCCTTCCCTGCTGCATTTTCTCTACCGCTACGGGACCGTTTTCTCGCCGCACGGCGAGAACGCCATCGTTGTCTTCGACGGCCAGGACGTGCCGGTCCGCCTGGCGATCAAGGATTTCGTCGACGACGTGAATGTCAGCGCCCGCCCGCTTCCCGAGCACGACACGATGCCCAGAGCCGTGAAGGACATCCTTCTCACCGAGGAGCCGGCCTTCCTCACCCAGTTCATCCATTCGGGGCTCTTCGTCGGTGTCTTCCGCTTTCTCGCGCCGCTGTGCCAGGACCAGCTGGATGTGCCGGAGGAGGAGTTCTGGGCCCTCGTCCAGGCGGAGATTCTGCGGTATCAGGCCCGCTTTCCTGACTCCAAGGAGCGCTTCGAGACATTCGACCTGCTCACACCGCGTATCGAGCGTCTCTGTCTCAATCGCAACCGCCTCCATCTCGACGGATACCGAGACCGCTCCGAGCGGCCGCACGCCGCTGTGCACGGTACGGTTCCCAACCCGCTGGCCGTGGTGCGGACGGGAGAGTGATCGCCGTTGTCAGTGTCGCCCCGTAGGGTGGTCGGGCTATGACGAAGCCATCACTTCCCGAGCTCCTCCATGCCGCTGTCGCCTCTGTCGGCGGTGTGGAACGGCCAGGCCAGGTCACCATGGCCGAGGCCGTGGCCGAAGCCATCGACGCCCCGTCCCATCTGCTCGTCCAGGCCGGCACCGGCACCGGCAAGTCGCTGGGCTATCTGGTCCCGGCTCTGGCGCACGGAGAGCGGGTCGTGGTGGCCACAGCGACGCTGGCGCTGCAGCGCCAGCTCGTGGAGCGCGACCTTCCGCGGACGGTCGACGCGCTGCATCCCCTGCTGCGCAGACGTCCCGAGTTCGCCATGCTCAAGGGCCGGTCCAACTACCTCTGTCTGCACCGTCTCCACGAGGGAGTGCCGCAGGACGAGGAGGATGGTCTCTTCGACCAGTTCGAGGCGGCCGCACCCACCAGCAAGCTGGGCCAGGACCTGCTGAGGATGAGGGACTGGGCCGATGACACCGAGACCGGCGACCGCGACGACCTGACGCCCGGCGTGTCCGACCGCGCCTGGTCCCAGGTCTCCGTCTCGTCCCGGGAATGTCTGGGAGCGACCAAGTGTGCCTACGGCGCCGAGTGCTTCGCGGAGCTGGCCCGTGAGCGCGCCAAGCTCGCGGAGGTCGTCGTCACCAACCACGCGCTCCTCGCGATCGACGCGATCGAAGGCGCGCCGGTACTTCCACAGCACGAGGTGCTCATCGTCGACGAGGCGCACGAGCTGGTCTCACGGGTTACCGGCGTGGCCACCGGAGAGCTGACTCCGGGCCAGGTCAACCGTGCCGTCAGGCGTTCGGCGAAGCTGGTGAACGAGAAGGCGGCGGACGCGCTGCAGACGGCCGCCGAGACGTTTGAGCGGCTGATGGAGCTGGCTCTTCCCGGGCGGCTGGAAGAGATTCCCGAGGATCTCGGCTATGCGCTGATGGCGCTGCGCGACGCCGCCCGTACGGTCATCTCGGCGCTGGGCTCTACCCGTGACAAGTCCGTGCAGGACGAGGACGTGGTGCGCAAGCAGGCGCTGGCCTCTGTCGAAGCCGTCCACGGAGTGGCCGAGCGGATCGCCAACGGCTCCGAGTACGACGTCGTCTGGTACGAACGGCACGACCGGTTCGGTGCGTCTCTCCGGGTCGCCCCGCTCTCCGTGTCGGGGCTGCTGCGGGAGAAGCTCTTCGCTGACCGGTCCGTCGTCCTCACCTCCGCCACACTCAAACTCGGCGGCGACTTCAACGGTGTGGGAGCCTCGCTCGGTCTGGCGCCGGAAGGGACGGAGGGTGATGACATTCCGCAGTGGAAGGGCATCGATGTCGGCTCGCCCTTCGAGTACCGCAAGCAGGGCATCCTCTATGTCGCCCGCCACCTGGCCACGCCCGGCCGGGAGGGTTCGCGCGGCGACATGATGGATGAGCTGGCGGAACTGGTGGAGGCGGCGGGTGGGCGCACGCTCGGGCTCTTCTCCTCGATGCGGGCCGCCCAGGCCGCCGCCGAAGAACTGCGCGGCAGGCTGGACGCGCCGATCCTGTTGCAGGGCGAGGAGACGCTCGGCGAGTTGATCAAGGCATTCGCCGCCGACCCGAAGACCTGTCTGTTCGGCACACTCTCGCTGTGGCAGGGCGTCGATGTGCCCGGTCCGAGCTCGCAGCTCGTGGTGATGGACCGGATTCCGTTTCCGCGTCCGGACGACCCGCTGATGAGCGCGCGTCAGAAGGCGGTCGAGGAAGCCGGCGGCAACGGGTTCATGGCCGTGGCCGCGACGCACGCCGCACTGCTGATGGCCCAGGGCGCCGGACGGCTTGTGCGGGCGAGCGGCGACCGTGGTGTTGTGGCGGTCCTGGACCCGAGACTGGCCAACGCGCGGTACGGCAGTTTTCTGCGTGCCTCGCTGCCCGACTTCTGGTACACGACGGACCGTAACCAGGTACGACGGTCTCTGGCGTCGATCGATGAGGTGGCCAAGGCGGACGGACGCTAGGGGCTGTCCCGTGATCCCTGGTGGATCGGCGCGCGGCGTCAGATGCGATGCGTCGCAAGGCGGAGGAGCGCTCGCATACGGGATGTATTCGGGCGTTCCGGCAATGTGCGGAGCCGACGGCAAAAGGGAGCCCCGGGACCGGCGCAGTAGGTCCCGGGGCCCGGTCGGAGCCGGCGGAGTCGTCACACCCGGCGCAGGACCGCCACCACCTTGCCGAGGATCGTCGCCTCGTCGCCGGGGATCGGTTGGTATGCCGCGTTGTGCGGCAGCAGCCAGACATGGCCGTCCTCGCGCCGGAAGCGCTTGACCGTCGCCTCGCCGTCCAGCATCGCGGCGACGATGTCGCCGTTCTCCGCGACCGGCTGGCGGCGGACCGTCACCCAGTCACCGTCGCAGATCGCCGCCTCGATCATCGAGTCACCGACGACCTTGAGGACGAACAGCTCTCCGTCACCCACCAACTGGCGGGGGAGAGGAAAGACGTCCTCGACGGACTCTTCCGCGAGGATCGGTCCTCCGGCCGCGATCCTGCCGACCAGCGGAACGTAGGAGGCGGCGGGCTTGCCGGTCGTATCCGTCTGCTGGGTGCTCGGCTGGTCCGAACCCCGCACTTCGTACGCCCTCGGCCGGTGCGGATCCCGGCGCAGGAAGCCCTTGCGCTCCAGGGCCATGAGCTGATGGGCGACCGAGGAGGTGCTGGAGAGGCCCACGGCCTGACCGATCTCCCGCATGGAGGGCGGATATCCACGCCGCTGCACGGAATCGCGGATGACCTCGATCACCCTCCGCTGCCGGTCCGTGAGACCGGAGCTGTCGGCCCTGATTCCTGGAGGTCGGCCGGGCAGCGAACGGCCGGGCTTGGGCCCCTCCGGGTTCGTGGCTGAGTCATTCAGATTCATTGCATGCACCGGCTCGAGTCGGCTCTGGGAGCGGTCCTGCGCAGTGATGGTGGCACTGTCTGCGGTGGTGGTCACGTCGGCCCCTCTCGAAATGTTCTCCCTAGCTGGACAACGGTAGTAGCTTTCGAAAGGTTGCGCCAAACACACGTTCGAGTGAAAAATCGCGGAGCATCTGACGTGAGCGTCTCAGTAGGTGTATGGCCGGGCCCTATGGGCGTCGTGGCCGACCGTCTTCACGGTACCGTTCGCCGCTGAGCCGAAGCGATCCGGGGCGGTTCCCAGTCTTCCACCGGAGGGTCCGGAATCCGGTCCGCCGCGCCTCTCCCGTACTCTCCGGGCCGGCCCGCGAAGCCACCGGGTACCCACCCGGACGTGCGACACGCGCTCGGGCTTAGGATGCGGCCAAACCCCAGATCTAGTGGTTGGATTGTCGCGGCCACCCAGAAGTTGTGGTCCCCCGATTTTTCGGAGCGAGACCATCGCCTATGCTGGGACTCGCTTCGAGGGGCCCTTTCCGGGCCCTGACGGGGCTATTCAGTCGCGCTGTGAAGGAGGGTTGGGAGCCATGTACTGTCCCTTCTGCAGGCACCCCGACAGCCGTGTCGTCGACAGCCGCACCACCGACGACGGGACGTCCATCCGGCGCCGTCGCCAGTGTCCGGACTGCTCCCGCCGCTTCACGACGGTGGAGACCGCCTCGCTGATGGTGATCAAGCGCAGCGGGGTGACCGAGCCCTTCAGCCGTACCAAGGTCATCTCCGGCGTGCGCAAGGCGTGCCAGGGACGGCCGGTCACCGAGGACGCTCTCGCCAAGCTCGGCCAGCGGGTCGAGGAAGCGGTGCGCGCCACCGGGAGTGCCGAGCTCACCACTCACGACGTGGGACTCGCCATACTGGGCCCGCTCCAGGAACTCGACCTTGTCGCGTACCTGCGCTTCGCGTCCGTGTACCGGGCGTTCGACTCACTTGAGGACTTCGAGACGGCCATCGCGGAACTGCGCGAGCGGCCACCCTCGGAGGAATGCGGCGTCGGCCAGGGCAATGAGGCCCCCGTGCCCGTCACCGCCGCGGACTGACCGGCCGGCTTTCGCTGGGCCGCTCCGCGGCGACAAAGACCTGTCGCGGTGCTCCTAGGGGCATCCGAGGCATCAGACACACACCCCGTGCCATGGGAAGAACATGGCACTTCAGGGCGTTTTTGTACGTATATGGGAGGCGGCATGACAGAGACGACGAGCGGCCCGGCACGAGGTTCCCGAGCCAAGGGAACCAGGGCCAGCAAGGGTCTGCGTATCGAGCGAATTCACACCACGCCCGGCGTGCATCCGTACGACGAGGTGGTCTGGGAGCGCCGTGACGTCGTCATGACCAATTGGCGCGACGGCTCGGTCAATTTCGAGCAGCGTGGCGTCGAGTTCCCCGACTTCTGGTCGCTGAACGCGGTCAACATCGTTACCAGCAAGTATTTCCGCGGAGCCGTCGGCACTCCGCAGCGTGAAACCGGCCTCAAGCAGCTCATCGAGCGGATTGTCAAGACTTACCGCAAGGCCGGCGAGGACTACAACTACTTCTCCTCGCCCGCGGACGCCGAGATCTTCGAGCACGAGCTGGCCTACGCCCTCCTGCACCAGATCTTCAGCTTCAACTCACCGGTGTGGTTCAACGTCGGAACGCCCCAGCCGCAGCAGGTCTCGGCCTGTTTCATCCTGTCCGTGGACGACTCCATGGACTCGATCCTCGACTGGTACAAGGAAGAAGGGATGATCTTCAAGGGCGGCTCCGGCGCCGGCCTGAACCTCTCCCGGATCCGGTCTTCCAAGGAACTGCTCTCCTCCGGCGGCAATGCCTCGGGACCGGTCTCCTTCATGCGCGGCGCCGACGCCTCCGCCGGAACGATCAAGTCCGGTGGCGCGACCCGTCGCGCGGCCAAGATGGTCATCCTCGACGTCGACCACCCCGACATCGAGGACTTCATCGAGACCAAGGTCAAGGAGGAGGAGAAGATCCGCGCCCTGCGCGACGCGGGCTTCGACATGGACCTGGGCGGCGACGACATCACGTCCGTCCAGTACCAGAACGCCAACAACTCGGTCCGGGTGAACGACGAGTTCATGAAGGCCGTTGAGGCCGGAGGCAAGTTCGGGCTGCGCGCCCGGATGACCGGTGATGTGATCGAAGAGGTCGAGGCCAAGTCCCTCTTCCGCAAGATGGCCGAGGCTGCGTGGGCCTGCGCCGACCCGGGCATCCAGTACGACGACACGATCAATCGCTGGCACACCTGCCCCGAGTCCGGCCGGATCAACGGCTCGAACCCGTGCAGTGAGTACATGCACCTGGACAACACCTCGTGCAACCTGGCCTCGCTGAACCTCATGAAGTTTCTCAAGGAGGACGGCGAGGGCAAGCAGTCCTTCGAGTCCGAGCGCTTCGCCAAGGTCGTCGAGCTGGTCATCACCGCGATGGACATCTCCATCTGCTTCGCGGACTTCCCGACGCAGAAGATCGGTGAGAACACCCGGGCCTTCCGGCAGCTCGGCATCGGATACGCCAATCTCGGCGCCCTGCTGATGGCCACGGGTCACGCGTACGACTCCGACGGTGGCCGCGGTCTCGCCGGCGCCATCACCTCGCTGATGACGGGCACGTCGTACCGCCGCTCCGCCGAACTGGCCGCGGTCGTCGGTCCGTACGACGGCTACGCCCGCAACGCCGAGCCCCACAAGCGCGTCATGAAGCAGCACTCGGACGCCAATGCGGTGGCCGTCCGCGTCGACGACCTGGACAGCCCGATCTGGGCCGCCGCCACGGAGGCATGGCAGGACGTCCTCCGCCTCGGCGAGAAGAACGGCTTCCGGAACGCCCAGGCGTCGGTCATCGCGCCCACCGGCACCATCGGTCTGGCGATGTCCTGCGACACCACGGGTCTGGAGCCCGACCTCGCCCTGGTCAAGTTCAAGAAGCTGGTCGGCGGCGGCTCCATGCAGATCGTCAACGGCACTGTTCCGCAGGCGCTGCGCCGCCTCGGATACCAGCAGGAGCAGATCGAGGCGATCGTGGCCCACATCGCCGAGAACGGCAATGTGATCGACGCGCCCGGCCTGAAGACCGAGCACTACGAGGTCTTCGACTGCGCGATGGGCGAGCGGTCCATCTCCGCCATGGGCCACGTCCGGATGATGGCCGCGATCCAGCCGTGGATCTCGGGCGCGCTTTCCAAGACGGTGAACCTCCCGGAGACCGCCACCGTCGAGGACGTCGAAGAGGTCTACTTCGAGGCCTGGAAGATGGGCATCAAGGCGCTCGCGATCTACCGCGACAACTGCAAGGTCGGTCAGCCGCTCTCCGCGAAGAAGAAGGAAGAGAAGGTCGCGGAGCAGGTCACGGAGAAGGCCGAGGACACCATCCGCCAGGCGGTGGAGAAGGTCATCGAGTACCGTCCGGTCCGCAAGCGCCTTCCCAAGGGCCGTCCGGGTCTCACCACCTCCTTCACGGTGGGCGGCGCCGAGGGGTACATGACCGCCAATTCCTATCCCGACGACGGTCTCGGCGAGGTCTTCCTCAAGATGTCCAAGCAGGGTTCGACCCTCGCGGGGATGATGGACGCCTTCTCGATCGCCGTCTCGGTCGGTCTGCAGTACGGCGTGCCGCTGGAGACATACGTCTCCAAGTTCACCAACATGCGCTTCGAGCCGGCCGGTATGACGGACGACCCGGACGTACGGATGGCGCAGTCGATCGTCGACTACATCTTCCGCCGTCTCGCGCTGGACTTCCTGCCCTTCGAGACCCGCTCGGCCCTCGGGATCCACTCGGCCGAGGAGCGGCAGCGGCATCTGGACACCGGTTCCTACGAGCCGTCCATGGACGACGACCTGGACGCCGAGATCCTGGCCCAGTCCGCCCCGCGCCAGACGGAGACCCTGAAGGCGGTGTCCTCGGCAGGCCCGGCCGTCGCCGCGGTTCCGGCGCCCAAGGAGGCGCACACCTCGGCCGAGCTGGTCGAAATGCAGCTCGGAATCAGCGCCGACGCACCGCTCTGCTTCTCCTGCGGCACGAAGATGCAGCGGGCGGGGTCCTGCTACATCTGCGAAGGATGCGGTTCCACGAGCGGCTGCAGCTGAGCCGTTCCGCAGTAGTCCACTCTCCGAGGGGCGGTGAGCCGATGAGGCTCGCCGCCCCTCGGGGCGTCGCGGCGTATGGCTTCGGGGATCAGGCGCCGCCCATCAGGGCGCCGAACGACTGCGGATCGGCGTCGAATCCCCGGACGGCCACCCGGAATCGCCATGCTCCCGAACCGGCGTCCCTGGTGAACTCCGCGACCGTCGCAGCGGTGGAGGCGGTGACACCGGAGAAGTCGTACTCCGCCAGCTCGGTATAGCCCTCCAGGACGCGGAAGCTGGGATTGTCTATGTCGCCGAACGTCAGCCGCCCGTCCCGCTGCTGAATGGCCACGCCCACGACGACACGGGTGTAGGCGGGTGCGAGCCGGTCCAGCTCCAGAGTCATCTCCTCGTCGGAGCCGAAGCCCTGTCCGGTCCGGCTCTCCCGGTCCAGGGTGATGGTGCCGTCCGGTGAACGGCTGCCGAAATAAACCAGATAGGCGGGCTTGCCCGTGGGGTCGTCCGATGTAAAGGTCGCGGCGACGACATCCAGGTCGTGCGCGGACTCGCCCAGGGGACTGGGGTCCCATTTGAGCGTGACCTCGACCTTCGCCACCCCTCTGTTGAGACTGCTCACCAGTCTTCCCCCTTCACAGACCGGGCTCGATCTCCGAGCCTTCCTACGTAAGGCTAGACCGGGGCACCGACAACCCATGCCGGGAGCAGTCCAGTTGGCGCCACCTTGGCTGATATTCGCCGCACCACCGGGCCGGCGCGCTCTCTTGTCGGCGTCGTGTGCTGTGCTGTCTTCGCGCCCGGAGCCGACCGCCTCGCCTCGGCGCCGGACGCGCGGTGCGGGATACGGGAGCGTGCGTCCGGCGCACTCCGCCGGAGCATGACCCATGCCACGCTCCACGCCGTACGATGGCGCGGTGCTGGTCAAGTGGATTCGCTGCACCGTGATCGACCGCCGAGGCTTCGAACGCGGGCAGCGGAAATGGGCGGGGTTGCTCGGTGAGCCGGGGTTCCGGGGGCAGAGCGGGGGATGGAGCAGGACACGGCCGGGGGTGGCACACGTCTTCGCCTTCTGGGAGAGCCGCGCGTTCTACGACTCGTTCATGGCGCGCTCGTATGATCGGCTGGCCGCCGCACAGTCCGGGTCGTACAAGGACATGCAGGTCAAACTGTTCGACTACCGCTTCGATGTGAAAACCGGCTTCGAGCCGCGATTCACCGACGCCGATGTGGTCCGTATCGCGCACTGCAAGGTCCACGAGGACCGGGTCGAGCATTTCGCGCTGATGCAGGAGAAGGTGTGGAACCCCGCGATGGCGGGGTCGCCGGGCATGGTGCGCGGACTGTTCGGAGAGGCGCCGGGCCGTGAGTTCATCGTCCTGTCGATGTGGCAGTCGGCGGCCGAGCACGGAAAATACCGGGACGAACGGGTGGAGCGGCTGACGCTGCGCGCGCAGACGGCCGCGGATGTGGCGGCGCTGGCGGGAGACGTCGTCGACCTGGAACCGTCCTGGACGGTCTGAGCTGTCGGCTCTCTTCGGCCGGCCGGGCCCCGGTGGACACCCGGCCGCGGTTTCGCCCACCGGCTACGCCGGATGGATGCGGGAGGGCCGGGTGGCCGCACGGCCGGATCCGGACCGATTTAGGGTCATGGCATGGCACGACCGCGGCGCATTGTCCTTGTCCGGCACGGCGAGTCGGAAGGCAATTCTGATGACACGGTGTACGAACGTGAGCCCGATCATGCCCTGAGGCTCACCGAGACCGGGCGCCGTCAGGCCGAGGAGACCGGTGTACGGCTGCGCGAGATGTTCGGCCAGGAGCCGGTCAGCGTCTATGTGTCCCCGTACCGCCGGGCGCATGAGACCCTCCGGGCCTTCGACCTCGACATGGAGCGGGTCCGGATCCGGGAGGAGCCCCGGCTGCGTGAGCAGGACTGGGGGAACTGGCAGGACCGGGAGGACGTACGGCTGCAGAAGACCTACCGCGACGCGTACGGGCACTTCTTCTACCGCTTCGCGCAGGGCGAGTCCGGCGCCGATGTGTACGACCGGGTCGGAGCGTTCCTGGAGTCGCTGTACCGGAGCTTCGAGGCACCGGACTCGCCGGAGAATGTGCTGCTCGTGACCCATGGACTGACCATGCGGCTGTTCTGCATGCGGTGGTTCCACTGGTCGGTGGCCGAGTTCGAATCACTGTCGAACCCCGACAACGGGGAGATACGCGTCCTGGAGCTTGGCGCGGACGGCAAATACACCCTGGACAGGCCTTTCGACCGCTGGCGCGTCCCTGAGTCGTATGGAATCACCGGATAGAGTGATAGTGCGATGACCGCTGACTCCACAACCGACCGGCGCCTCGACCGCGCCTTGGCCAGCCTGCTCGGGCTGTCCGTGGGAGACGCCCTGGGCTCCCAGTTCTTCGTACCTTCGAACTATCCACTGCTGAAGCGGCGAGAACTGCCGCCGGGCCCCTGGCAGTGGACCGACGACACCGAGATGGCCGCCTCGGTCCTGGCCGTGCTGACCGGGCACGGCCGTATCGACCAGGACGCCCTGGCGCACTCCTTCGCCCGCCGTCATGATTTCGACCGCGGCTACGGCCCCGCTGTGAACCGGATGCTCCGGCTGATCCGTGAGGGCGGCGACTGGCGTGAGCTGGCGGCCGGACTCTTCAATGGCCAGGGCTCGTGGGGCAACGGCGCCGCGATGCGGATCGCTCCGCTCGGTGCCTGGTACGCCGATGATCCGGAACAGGCCACACATCAGGCCGAGGTCTCCGCGTACACCACGCATCAGCATCGCGAAGCCGTGGTGGGAGCCATGGCGGTGGCGGCCGCGGCCGCGCTCGCCGCGGACCCGGCGGGGCCTCCCACGCCGGAGGCTCTGCTCGACGGCGTCGTGGCGCTGGTGCCGCGCAGCGCGGTGGGAGCGGGGCTGCGAAGGGCGCGGGACATGCTCGACTACGGCGATGCCGGCACCGTCGCCGCGGTCCTCGGCCGCGGACGGCGGACGAGCGCGCACGACACCGTGCCGTTCGCCCTCTGGTCGGCGGCGCGTGCGCTCGGTGACTTCGAGCGGGCTTTCTGGACCACGGCCCAGGTGGGCGGAGACGTCGATACGAACTGTGCCATCGTCGGAGGAGTGGTCTCCGTCACGAAGACCGGCGCACCTCCCGGGCAGTGGCTGGAGCGGACGGAAGCGTTGCCGGGCTGGCTGTCGGATGCCGTACCCCGCTGAGGTGCCCGCGGTGACCGAGGTGCCCGCGGTGCCCGGCTGACTGTCACGGTCCCGGGCTGAGCTGTCCGGCCACGTCCCGCGCGAGGGTGTGACCGGACAGGCTCGTACAGCCCTCGAAGGTCCCGCGCCGCGGTGCGTGGACCGGGCCGTCCTACGCCACCGGTCCCGCAGCCTCCGCTTTGCCGCTGAGGGCCTCCAGGTCGCTCTTGCGCACCCGGATCACCAGCGTCGCGGTCAGCAGCGCGAGGACGACCATGGCGACCGCGGCGAGGAACGCGGTCGAGATGCCCTGTGTCAGCACTTCGTGGCCCCAGCGCCCCGGCAGTTCTTGGGTCTTGGCGAGCTGCGCCTTCTGCTCGGGGCTCGCCTCCGCCATGAAGGCCGGCAGTTGCTTCTCCGCCTCGTCACGGCTCGCCGTGCCGAAGACGGTGACCAGGATCGAGAGTCCCAGCGAACCGCCCACCTGCTGGCTCGCGTTGAGCAGCCCGGACGCCGCGCCCGCCTCGTGCTGTGCGACCCCGGAGACGGCGGTCAGAGTGAGGGTGACGAAGTTCAGCCCCATGCCGAAGCCGAAGAGGGTCAGCGGACCGAGCACCCCGCCCAGATATGAACTGCCCGGTCCGATGAGGGTCAGCCAGAACAGCCCGAGACCGGTGATGGCTGAGCCGGTCACCATGAACGGTTTGGGACCGAGGACCGGCAGGAACCGCTGCGACAGCCCCGCTCCCACGATGATCGCGACCGTCACGGGCATGAACGCCAGGCCGGATTTGATCGGGCTGTACCCGAGGACGTTCTGCACGAACAGCACGATGAAGAAGAACATCCCGAACATCGCGGCGGAAAGGCTCAGCATGATGACGTACGTGCCCGAGCGGTTCCGGTCGGCGAACATCCTGAGCGGTGTGATGGGTTCCTTCGCCCGCGACTCGATCAGCGCGAACATGGCGAGCAGCACCACCGCGGCGACGAACGAGCCGATGGTGAGCGAGTCCCGCCAGCCCTCTTCGGAGGCCCGGATGAATCCGTACACGAGCGACGCCATACCGAGTGTGGAGGTGGCGGCGCCCGATATGTCGAAGCGTCCCGGGTGCCGCCGTGACTCATTGATGTACATCGGTGCGAGGACCGCGATCAGGACACCGATGGGTACGTTGACGAAGAACACCCAGCGCCAGTCGAGCCATTCGGTGAGCATTCCGCCCGCCAGCAGGCCGATCGCGCCGCCGCCCGCCGAGACGGCGGCGAAGACTCCGAAGGCCCTGTTCCGCTCGGGCCCCTCGGCGAACGTGGTGGTGATCAGAGCGAGTGAGGTGGGCGACGCGATCGCGCCGCCGACGCCCTGGAGCGCACGGGCGGCGAGCAACTGCCAGGGCTCCTGGGCGAAGCCTCCCAGCAGGGACGCCAGAGTGAAGAGCAGGATGCCCGCCATGAAGACCCGGCGGCGGCCCAGGATGTCACCGGCCCGGCCGCCGAGCAGCAGCAGACCTCCGAAGGTGAGCGTGTAGGCGCTCAGGACCCAGGAGAGGTCGGTCGTCGAGAAACTGAGCGCGTTCTGGATATGAGGAAGCGCGATGTTCACAATCGTCGCGTCGAGTACGACCATGAGCTGACAGGCCGCGATAACGGCGAGGGCGATCCCCGGGCGCCCGCTCCGGCGGGCCGCGCCCGGTGGTCCGCCGAGTGTTTCGAGTTGAGAGGTTGTCACTATTGAATCCCCCACAAGTGAATTAGTGAACGCATCCGTTCACTGTCTCGTCCACGGTAGTGAGTCCCCGTCAGTGAACGCAAGCGTTCACTGACGCTGCCGCCCGGAGTGTCGCCCCCCGATGGAGAGTTACTGATGGTTTCTTCGCGCTCTGCGGCCACCGCTCGTTCGCAGCCGGTGTCGTTGCGCCGCCGCGGGCCCGTGCTGGAACGGGCGATCCTCGACGCGGCGCTGGAGCAGTTGAGTACGGTCGGCTGGAACGGCCTGACGATGGAAGGTGTCGCCGCCGGAGCCCAGACCGGCAAGGCCGCCGTCTACCGCCGATGGTCGTCCAAGGAGGAGCTCGTCGAGGACGCCCTGCGGGCCGGACTGCCGACCCTCGGCGAGGCGCCCGACCACGGGAACGTCCGGGAGGACCTCTACCAACTGTGCAAGCTGATGAGGGACGCGATGTACTCGCGGCCCGGCTTCGCGCTCCGATCAGTCCTTCATGAATGCGATTCGCCGACCGCCGAGCGGTTCCACGAGCTGATTCTCAGCGGGGTCATCGAACCGTCCAGGCGGCTCTTCGGCGAGGTGGTGAGCAGAGGGATCAGCCGTGGTGACGTACGCCCGGACGCCACCGGAGAGCTGCTCTTCGATGTGATTCCGGCCCTGATGATGTACCGCTCCAAGGTGTGTGCGAGCGAATGGAGCGACGAGGAGATCACCGAGGTGATCGATCAGGTCATGGTGCCTCTGCTGCACGCTCACACCGCCTGAGGACCTCCGCGCGGGCCCGTCCGGACGCCGTTGTGCGGGACGGCAGGTACCCGGTCTGTCGCGTGGCGTCCGGTCGGCGTAATCTGACTGGCGCCATGCCGTATGAACCACCCACGCACACCGTCGAGCGCTCGCTCCGCGCGACCACCGGCGCCAGAATCATCGCTGGCGTCGACGAAGTCGGACGCGGAGCGTGGGCCGGACCGGTCACGGTATGCGCGGCCGTAACCGGACTGCGCAGACCCCCGGCCGGCCTCACCGACTCCAAACTGATCAGCCCCAAGCGCCGCACGGAGCTGGCCGGTGAACTGTCGGAGTGGGTCACCTCGCACGCTCTCGGGCACGCCTCGCCGGAGGAGATCGACGCCCTCGGGATGACCGCGGCGCTCAGGCTCGCCGCCGTACGCGCCCTGGACGCGCTGCCGGTGCGGCCCGACGCTGTGATTCTCGACGGCAAGCACGACTATCTGGGAGGGCCCTGGCAGGTACGCACGGTCATCAAGGGCGATCAGTCCTGTGTCTCGGTGGCGGCGGCCTCGGTACTCGCCAAGGTCCGCAGGGACGCGATGATGGCCGAACTGGGCGCGGCGACGGAGGCGTGTGTCCCGTTCGCCTTCGGTGCCAACGCCGGATATCCCTCGCCGGTGCACAAGGCGGCGCTTGAGGAGTGGGGGCCGACATCGCACCACCGGCTCTCGTGGTCCTATCTCGACGCGCTGCCCCGGTGGCGGCACCTCAAGAAGGTCCGGGTCTCCGCGGAGGCCGGCGCGATGGAAAGCGGGGGCCAACTCGGCTTCGATTTCTGAAACATCCGGTGAACCCTCCGGCCTGTGTGCCTCCCGGCCTCAGGGATGGGTACAAATGCACCAACCCGCCGATGGCTTTCGCATCGGTGTTTGATAGACATCCAGTCATGCCTCTCATCCCCCAGGAGCCTCAGATTCACGAGAGAGCCCAGGGTCCCAGCGCTACTCCGGCCACCGGCCGTACCGCGCCGACCCCCCGTCCTGTACCCGGTCCGCGTCCCGTGCCAGGGCCGCGTTCCGCGTCCACACCGCGTCCCGGACGTCCGGGGCCCGGTCCCGCGAGGCCCGCGCCACCGGCGCAGCGCTCGCACGGCTCGGCCGGGCAGCCTCAGAAACCCGGGGCCACGCCGTCCGCACCACAGATCCAGTTGGTCCCCGCTCCGGTGGACGGGGCGCTGGATGCCGCCGAGGAGGCGGTCGACCTGCTGCTTGAGTCCGGCCGGACGCCGGGCGACATCCTGGTGCTCACCACCGGTGAGCAGCACCCGTGGGCGACTCATGAACTGTCCTTCGGCGAAACCGCGTACTGGGCGCAGCACGACGCCCGCGAAGACGTGTTCTTCGCCGACGCCGCCGCTGTCTCCCGCGCGCAGTCCCGGCCCGTCGTGGTCGTGGCTGTGAACGGCGGCGGTGAGGACGCTGCCGCCCTGGTGCTGCCCCTGGCCCGGGAGCGGGCATCCGCGCTGCTTGTCGTGTGCGGTGACTCCGAGCGGATCAACGCCGTGCTCGGCGCGGGTGTCTGAGCCGTCCGACGCCTGGTGCGCCGCCGCGGTCGCACGTCGTACGTCCCGGTGGTGACCCGGCTGCCCGTGCGGGGGCGGCCGGGCCGCTGTGGCGTACGTGCGCGGCGGCCGTTCAGCGGGCGGCGGTACGCCGCAGCGCTTCCACCGCACCGCCGCCGCCGCTGCGCAGCGGTGACGGTTGCGGATCGGCCGTCGTCTCCGCCAGATCGGCCGGCGGGGACTCGGAGCTGGGCCGACGGCCGCCACGGCCCTCGCCCAGCACCTGCCAGCCGCCGCGCGTCAGTGTGATGTACGCGCCGCACCGCAGCCCGTGCAGGGTGCAGGCGTCCCGGAGTCCCCACATCCAGGCACCGTCCACCTCTGTCCAGCGCTCGTCACCCTCGCGGCAGTAGAGCAGCACGGCGGTGCGTACGGGTGTGCGGCGGCGGAGATCGTGCGGGATGACACGGCGCAGATGGGCCAGGAGAGCGTTCCGGAACTCCCAGCCGTCCACCGGCGCCTCGCGAGGGACGAACGAGGCGCTGGCTGCGAGCCGTTCCTCATGGTCGAGAACGGCCACGACGGCGGTCGAGGGAGTCGGCCGGTGCCGGCTGTGCAGGCCGCTGACGACCTCCCGGGGATCGCGCAGCAGCGGTATGCCCGCCGCTGCCCATTCGGCAGGTTCCAGCATCCGGGCGAGGCGGCTGACGGAGTCGGCCGGTGTGGTTATCGAAGTGGCTGCGGACGGAGCGAATCCGAAGGTCACGTTCCTCCCTTCGCATACGCGCCCACAGAGCGGGCAGGGTCGGCTGTGATGCACCGCGACACAACCCTTGCGGACCGCGATCGGGCCGTGCGGGGGGCAGTTCCAATTCTCTCTGGCGTATGGGCATGCGGCAACGAGCAATTGACGCCGCTGACGGGAATGCACTGGAATGACTGTGATATCCCTGCCCACTCAGGCGGCTCCTGATGCCTCATGCCCCGTCTGAACGGCAAGGACCAGCGGAAATACCTGCTCCGCCGCCGCTCTGCGCGGCAGCCGTGCCGCCACCGCGAGAGTCCAGCCGCTGTCCGGCAGATCGTCGATGAGCAGGACGGGACTGCCGTCCGCGGCCTGTGCGGCGGGTATCGGGCGGAGGCGATTGGCCCGGCCGTCGGCCAGCCGTCCCAACGTCCTTCCGGTGAAGGATTGTTCGCCCGGCGCGATACGTCCCTTGAGCTCCGCGCCGACCGCGGCGAATCCCGTCGGCCACGTCTCGCGGGGCTCCACCTCGACGCCTGGCCTGCCCGGCTCGCCCGTCGCGGCATTGAGGCCGGCGGTCACCGTGTCCTCGAACCGCGCGCCCGCGCGGTCCCAGCCGGAATAGAAGCCCTGACCTGTGCAAACGCGTCAAACAAGGTTGGTCGTGGCTGAGCGTTCTGCCCTGGCCGTCTTTGATCGGCGCGTGGCCGGTGGACCGGTTGTGAGCCGGCTGTCACGCGGGGTGAGGTGGCCGATTGTCCTTGCCATCGGGTTGCATGGGGGCATGGACAACCTGGAGCTCCGCACTGAAGCCGACGCCATCCTCGCTGAGCTCGTCGGTGCCCCGGTGGGTACGGCGCGGCTGCGGGAGGACCAGTGGCAGGCGGTGGCGGCTCTGGTGGAGGAGCGCCGGCGTGCACTGGTGGTGCAGCGCACCGGCTGGGGCAAGTCGGCGGTGTACTTCGTCGCCACCGCTCTGCTGCGTCGACGTGGCTCCGGCCCTACGGTGATCGTCTCGCCGCTGCTGGCGCTGATGCGCAACCAGGTCGAGTCGGCGGCGCGGGCCGGTATCCGGGCGCGCACGATCAACTCCGCCAATCCGGAGGAGTGGGACACCATCTACGAGGAGGTCGAGCGCGGCGAGACCGACGTACTCCTCGTAAGTCCGGAACGCCTCAATTCTGTGGATTTCCGTGATCAGGTGCTGCCGAAGCTCGCGGCCACGACCGGTCTGCTGGTGGTCGACGAGGCGCACTGTATTTCCGACTGGGGACATGACTTCCGGCCCGACTACCGCCGGTTGCGGGCGATGCTCGCCGAGCTTGCCCCCGGTGTGCCGGTGCTGGCCACCACCGCGACCGCCAACGCGCGGGTCACCGCGGATGTGGCCGAGCAGTTGGGTACCGGTGCAGGCGAGGCCCTGGTGCTGCGCGGCCCGCTGGAGAGGGAGAGCCTGCGGCTGGGTGTGGTCGAGCTGCCGGACGCCGCGCACCGCCTGGCCTGGCTCGCCGAGCATCTGGACGAGCTGCAGGGCTCCGGAATCATCTACACGCTGACGGTGGCCGCGGCCGAGGAGGCCACCGCCTTTCTGCGGCAGCGCGGCTTCCGGGTGGCCTCCTACACGGGGCGCACGGAGAACGCCGACCGGCTGCAGGCCGAGGTGGATCTGCAGGAGAACCGGGTCAAGGCGCTGGTCGCGACCTCGGCGCTGGGCATGGGCTTCGACAAGCCGGACCTGGGTTTCGTGGTGCACCTGGGCTCGCCGTCCTCGCCGATCGCCTACTACCAGCAGGTGGGGCGTGCGGGACGCGGTGTGGCCCACGCCGATGTACTGCTGCTGCCGGGCAAGGAGGACGAGGCCATCTGGCGCTACTTCGCGGATACCGCCTTCCCGCCCGAGACGCAGGTCCGGCAGACCCTCTCGGCCCTCGCCGACGCGGGACGGCCGCTGTCCGTGCCGGCCCTGGAAGCGGCGGTGGATCTTCGGCGCAGCCGGCTGGAGTCGATGCTGAAGGTGCTGGATGTCGACGGCGCGGTCAAGCGGGTGAAGGGCGGCTGGACGGCCACGGGCGCCGAGTGGGTGTACGAGGCTGAGCGCTATGCGTGGGTGGCGCGCCAGCGGGCGGCCGAGCAGCAGGCCATGCGCGATTACGTGAGCACGTCCCAGTGCCGGATGGAGTTCCTGCGCCGGCAGCTTGACGACGAGGGTGCGGCTCCGTGCGGCCGCTGCGACAACTGCGCGGGAACCTGGGCCGATCCCGCTGTCTCGGCGGAGACATTGACCGGGGCGACGAAGGAACTGGATCGCCCGGGGACGGAGGTCGAGCCGCGCCGGATGTGGCCGACGGGGATGCCCGCGCTGGGCATCGACCTCAAGGGGCGTATCCCGGCCCGAGAGCAGTGTTCCACCGGACGTGCCCTGGGGCGGCTCTCCGACATCGGCTGGGGCAACCGGCTGCGCCCGCTGCTGGCTGAGAACGCGCCTGACGGGCCGGTGCCCGACGACGTCCTGCGCGCGGCGGTGGCGGTCCTCGCCGATTGGGCGCGCTCTCCGGGCGGCTGGGCGACGCATGTCCCGGACGCCTCCGCCCGGCCGGTCGGAGTCGTCGCCGTACCGTCCGTGGCCCGCCCACAACTGGTCGGCTCTCTCGCCCAGGGAATCGCGACCATCGGCCGCCTCCCTTTTCTGGGCACCCTCGCGTACACCGGGCCGGGCGGCGCACACGCCGTACGCCGCAGCAACTCCGCCCAACGCGTCAGGGCGCTGTCCGGTGCCTTCACCGTCCCTGAGGAGCTGGCTGGTGCGCTGGCCAACTCTCCCGGACCCGTCCTGCTCGTGGACGACTACACCGACTCCGGCTGGACGCTCGCAGTCGCCGCCCGCCTGCTCCGCCAGGCAGGCACCGAACAGGTTCTTCCGTTGACCCTCGCCGCGGCAGGCTGACACGTTTCGTGCTGGTGCCCGCTGACGTGACTGAAGTCGCGGGAGGCGTATTCGCAGCGACGTGCCGGTTGCGATGTTCGCGTGACGCGCGTCGGCCAGTGCCGGGAGAAAACGGCGGCGAGGAAGGCCCAGCTCCTCTTCGGAGGTTCCCGAAGGGCTGGGCCTTCCCGTCGTCCGGACATGGGTTTGCGCGGCCTCTGGTCGACGTGCGGGTGCCCCGCTGAGCTCACGCGATCGGAATGCTGTTGGCGAATCCACCCCGAGCTGTTCAGGAGGCCCTGCCCTCATGTCCCGGTGGCGCGGAGTGTGAGCGGGTCCCCGCCACAGGCGAGCGGGGTCCGTCAGTCCTGGTAGACCTTGTCGATGCCCGGGCCGCCCGAGAGCGTGTCCGTGCCCTGGCCGCCGTACAGCGTGTCGTTGCCGCTGTCGCCATAGATCGTGTCGTTGCCCTCGTCGCCGTAGAGGGTGTCGTGGCCCAGGCCACCGTAGATGAAGTCGGCGTCGGACAAGCCATGGATGACATCGTTGCCGTCGTCGCCGTACAAATGATTGTCGGTGGGGTCGGTGCCTCCGGTCAGGGAGTCGTTGCCGGCACCGCCCCAGCAGTCGGTCGCGCAGTCGGTGATGGTGTCGTCGCCGGGGCCGCCGTAGGGGCCGACGCTCCAGACACCGCCGCCGCCGTCGAGGCGGTCGTTGCCGTCGTCGCCGTAGAGCACATCCGCCGCTGAGCCCTGGAGGACATCGTCGCCGGGACCGCCGTGGATCGAGGAGTAGGCGCTGCTGTCGGCGTTGACCGTCGCGGTGTCGTCGCCGTCACCGAGGTCGACGTCGTAGTTGTCCGAGTCGTCGGAGCCCAGGGGCACCTCGGTCGCGCACTGGACGACGGTGTGGTCGGTCTCGGAGGGGTACGCGCACTCATCGGTGGTCGCCACGCTCGGATCGATGGTGATGTCACCCTGATCGCGGAAGGTGATGACGTAGTAGTACTCCCACGGGCCTCTCTCCTCGAACTCCGTGGAGACCGTGAGGTTGTTCGTCTGTCCGGCGGCGCCCTTGTACCAGAGCTCACTGTTTTCGTGGACGACGGAGGCCACCGTTGTGGCCGCCTGGGCGGTGGGTGCCGCGAATAAGGTCCCACCGAGTGCGAGGCTGAGCGTGGCGGTGGCGGCGATGATCCTGGTTCTGGTCCTGTAAGCGCGCATGCGGAAGCAACCCTTCGCGGAAGCGGGATCGGGGTGGTGTGCTGGTCAGCGGAGAGGGATGGTCAGACCGGCGCGGAAACGCCGCTGACGTCCCTCGCTGGTGAAGCGGCGGCCGTCGTGTCGGCGCGGGCCGGTGAGCTTGGAGGTGTGTGCGGGGTAGGTGTTCTTTCCGAGCACCCCGTTAGACACCGCACCGGGGGCAGGGGTTGTGCCGTGAGACGTGTCAATCGCCTGCGGCCGATGCGTCAGGGCGGATCGCCGGCTCAGGCCGTCGGCGGTCGTGCGGGACATCTGAGCGGGCTGGGACTCGGGCAGCGGTGGCCGGATGAACTCCCTCTTTGCATCGAACAGTTCATGACGGCGAATCACCCAATGGCGATCCATCCAATCGAGATCTTTTGAAGACACGGCCCAGCACAAGGGCGGGGCCTCAGTGGGCGAGCTTGAGCCCGATCACGCTTCCGACGATCAGTGTCAAGAACAAGACCTTGAGCGCGGTCACTGATTCCTGTCCGGTGGACATCGCGTACAGGATGGTGAGCACCGCGCCGATGCCCACCCATACCGCGTACGCGGTACCGACCGGCAGGTCACGGATCGCGTAAGCCAGCCCAGCCATGCTCGCGGCCAGCGCGGTGACAAAGACCAGGGACGGGACAAGGCGACTGAAGCCTTCGGATCTGCCCAGTGCGGTGGCCCACACAGCTTCCAGAACGCCCGAGACGGCAAGAATCAACCACGACATGACAGCCCTCCTACGGGCCGTCTTGTCGCACACCGGGTACGGCACACCTCGTCCGGGAGCCACTTGACCGGACTCCGCTTCAACATGTCACACCCGACGCAAGGCGGCAACGCCGCCCGATCGGTGTGCCTCAGGGAGTCGTGGACGCGGCCGACGCGGCCGCAAGGCGGCTATGACACGCGAACCGGCCTAGGCCCTGTCTGACACATCCCGCCTGGCCTGCGACGCCTGGCACGCACGCTCACCGCGTTGTCGGAGTCATCCGAGTACGTCCAGTACACGGATGATCCTCCGCCTTGGGATCGCACGCACCAGACGTCGCGGGCCCCGCCCTCCGGGCGGACGGCGCTATGTGTCAGACACGGCCTAGGGATTCTGGATGGTGGCCCGATACCGGTCCTCGCGCGGCCGGGCAATGCCGGTGGCATTACCGACGAGGCGTGCGAGTACGGAGTCGGCCGGGTCCGGAGGGCTGCGCGGTCTGTGTTGGTCATGGCCCTATGCAACCCGATGGCTCGGACAGAGCGCGAACGCGGACAGCGGCCTGTGGATAACTTTATCCACAGGGGTCGCGGGAATTGGCTCGCTGCGGGACGGTCGTGCCATGACCAAGCACCGCGAGAACAAGCACCGCGAGAACAAGCACCACGAGAACAAGCACCGCGAACACACCGGTTCCGCCGACGCGCAGCAGATCACCCTGCGCAGTCCGGCGGAACTCGCCGACGCCGTCCCGTATTTGCTGGGATTCCATCCTACTGATTCCGTCGTCATGGTGGCTCTCCACGGTGATCGCGGGCGCTTCGGCGGGAGGCTCAGGCTGGGCATTCCGCGCTCGCCGAGGGAATGGCCACCGGTCGCCGAGCAACTGGCCGAATGCCTGATCGAGGGGAGTGAGCGGCGCGGCTCCCGCCCCGACGGCATCGTCGTTTTCCTCTGCCAGGATCCGGCGGCCGGTGAGACGGGCCGACAGGTGATGGAGCGGCTCCGCCCTCTCGCGCAGCGGCTCCGCACCGCGTGCGGAGGTCTCGATGTGCCCGTGTACGAAGCGCTCTGTCTCTCCGAGGGCCGCTTCTGGTCCTACTGCTGTCCCGATGTCCGCTGCTGTCCGCCGGAGGGTACCGGGCTGGCTCTGCCCGGTACCTCGGTGATGGCCGCGGCCGCCGCCTACGCCGGGGTCCGGGTGCGGGGCTCGCTGAAGGAGATGGAGGCCCGGTTGGAGCCCTGGCGGACCTCGGCCGCCAAGGAACAGGAACGGGCGCTGGACGAGGCCGGCGCCGCCCTCGTACCGAGAATCCTTGTCGAGGGAAACCGCGAACAGGTCGGAGAGGAGACGCTGCGGCTGGCGCGTGGGCTCATGAAGCGACTCGACGAGGCACCGCGTGCCGGCCGGGCCGACGCGGACACCGAGGACGACCGGCTCATCACGCATGACGAGGCGGCGGCCGTCATCCTCGGACTGCAGGACCGGGAGACGCGGGACCGGGCCGCGGAGTGGATGGAGGGCCCGGAGGCCCTGTCCGCGTTGAGGCTCTGGCGAGCGCTGTCCCGCCGCTGTGTCGGTCCGTACGCCGAGCATGCGACCGCTCCGCTGACCCTGGCCGGCTGGGTCGCCTGGTCCACCGGCGACGAGCCCGGCGCCCGGGTCGCCCTCGGGCTCGCCCTACGCCTCGACCCTCACTACATCTTCGCTCAACTGCTTCACCAGGCATGCAACGAAGGGCTCGACCCCGAGGCGCTGCGCCGCTGTCTGCGTGAGGAGCGCGGTACGCGCACCGGTCCCGGCGCGCGCGGGACGGGCCGGCGGCCCAAGCCCCGTCCGGTGCGGCCGCCCGCGGCGCGAAAGGCTCCGGCGTCCCCGGCGCCGCGTCCCGACGCGGCAGCGCCGCGTGGCCGCGGTGACCGCCGCGGTGGCCGGTGAGGGACGAGGAGCGGGCGATGACGGCCCTGCGTCGGCCGCTCGCGCGTGGGCTGACGGCGGTGGCGGGTCCGTGCGAGCGGTACTGACCGGCGGACCGCCTCCGTGCGCCGCGCGCTCCGGCCGGCGGTGCGCTCCCGGCACGGCGGCAGGACGGAGCGCGGCGATCGCGAAGATGCCGCGGAAGGAGGCAGCGATGATGTTGGAAGGAGTGTTTATCGTCAGGCAGACGACTATGATCGCGGCATGTCGCCCTACGACCCGTCGGCCTACCCGCCTTTCGCTGTCACCGTCGATCTGGTCGTGCTCACCGTGCGCGGCCACGCGCTCTGCGCGCTGGTCGTACGGCGCGGGGAGCCGCCGTTCCAGGGGCGGTGGGCACTGCCCGGCGGCTTTGTGCGAGGCGACGAGGATCTCGCGGGTGCGGCGGCGCGTGAGCTCGTCGAGGAGACCGGGCTCTGCGCGCACGATCCGACCTTCCCCACGCCCGGGAACGCGGCCCACCTCGAACAGCTCGCCACCTATGGAGCTCCCGGACGGGACCCCAGGATGCGCGTGGTCAGCGTGGCTCATCTGGCGCTCTCGCCCGACCTTCCGGCGCCGCGCGCCGGCGGTGACGCCAACAGCGCGCGCTGGGCCCCCGTCGAAACCCTGCTCAACCAGGAGGGTGGTTTCGTCCGCGAGGACGAGCATCCCGCCCAGCTCGCCTTTGATCACGGGCGGATCTTGGCCGACGGAGTGGAGCGGGCCCGCTCCAAGATCGAGTACTCCTCGCTCGCCACGGCTTTCTGCCCGTCCGAGTTCACCGTGGGTGAGCTGCGCAGGGTGTACGAGGCGGTATGGGGCGTGGCGCTCGATCCTCGTAACTTCCACCGCAAGGTGACGGGAACTCCGGGGTTCCTGGTGCCGTCAGGTGGAACCACCACCCGGCAGGGGGGCCGGCCGGCCCAGCTTTTCCGGGCCGGCGGAGCGACCGTCCTCAACCCGCCGATGCTGCGGCCCGAGGCCTGACGCCGCCTCAGAGCGCCGCCTCTCCGGAGGTCTGATGGGCCGTGACATCTGATGGCGCGTGAGGTGAGGGCCGGGCGCGCGATGTCCGGCCACGGGAACAGCCGTGAGGCCCGGCTGCGAGAGCTGTAGGGCCCAGGTCCTGCAGGGCCTGGCTTCGACGGTGCCGGTTTCTACGCGTCCCGACGTCAGACACCCAGTCAGCCACCCTGCGCCACAAGTCGGACATGTCGCGTTATCTTGCTGCGGTACCCGCCCTGCCGCCGAGCGGTCTCACCTCCCCGCGAGAGAAGCGATGCTCCAGGCCATCGGACTGACCAGCACCCCCCGTCGAGACCTCACGCCCGCCGTGGACGATCTGACCTTCGAAGCCCGGTCGGGCTCGGTCACGGCGCTGCTCGGTGCCCCCGGAGCGGGCAAGACCACCACGCTGCGGCTGATGCTCGAACTCGAATCCGGCCGAGGGATCACATACTTCCGCGGCCGTCCGCTGCACCGCATCGCTCATCCCGCCCGCGAGATCGGCGTACTTCTCGGAGATGTGCCGGGCCACCCGGCACGCACCGCGCGCGGCCAGCTCCGGATGCTCTGCGCCGCGGCCGGTGTTCCCGCCTCGCGCGCCGACGAACTCCTCGAAGTCGTCGGTCTCGGTGGTCTGTCCGGGCAACGCCTCGGCACTCTCCCGATCGGTATGGACCGCAGACTCGGGCTCGCCTCGGCACTGTTGGGCGATCCGCACACTCTCCTGCTCGACGCGCCGTCCAGGGGCCTCTCGCCGCGCGAGAGTGGCTGGCTGTTCGGCCTGTTGCGGGCCCACGCCGCCCAGGGTGGCACCGTCCTGTACACGACCAGTGACCCCAAGGAGGCCGCGCGCACCGCCGATCGTGTAGTCACCATCGACGAGGGCCGCCTCGTCGCGGACCAGGACGCCGTCTCCTTCGCTCGCACGAGGCTCCGTCCCCGGGTCGCCGTCAGGACACCGCACACCGCTCGCCTGGCCGAAGCGCTGAGCCGCGAGGCCCGCGCCGACCGGCGCTCCGTCGAAGTCGTCTCCGAGGCGGGCAGCAGACTCAGCGTCTACGGAAGTAGCTGTCCCGAGGTCGGCGAGACCGCTTTCCGGCATGGCGTCCTGGTGCATCAGCTCGCCGACGAGATCGGAGACGCGGGCCCCGTGCCCGGACCCGCTCCGGGCCTTGCGGCGGAGCCGAGGCAGGCCGGTCCGGCGGTGCGCGAACCCGCGGCGCCCGACACCGAACAGCTTCCGCCGCCGCTGCTGGCGCAGCCGGTCCGCAGCCCGCTCAGACCGGTGCGTTATGAACTCCGCCGCATGCTCGGAGTCCGCCTCACACCTCTGATCGCGGCAGCCGTCCTCGTCGTGTCCCTGGCCCTCGCCGTGCCCCTTGCCCGCACCGGCAGGACATCGGTTCCCGGCCTGCTCGCGGGCTGGCCCGGATTCCTCCCCCTCCCGCCCACCGCCCTCGGCGCGGGGCTCATCGGCGCGTTCTCCTTCGGCGACGAGTTCCGTTATCCCGCGCTCGCCGGAGCGCTGGGCACCGTCCCGCGCCGGCTCGGTCTGCTCCTGGCGAAACTCGCCGTGACGGCGGTTGCCGGACTGCTGCTCGCGTTCCTCGTGGTGGTCGCCGACTATGAGGCCCTGCGCCTCGTGTACGGCGCCGATGCCGTGTCCGTACCGTCCAACTGGCTTGCTCTGAGCGCCGGTTGGGCCGGGCTCGCGGTGGGCTGCGGCTGGGCGGGGCTGCTGGCGGCGGGAGTCTTCCGGCTCACGGCCGCCGGAGTGGCCGTGGTCATCGCCGTACCGACTCTGGTGGGCCCCCTGGTCCAGAAGGCGTTCGGCGGCCCGTCCACGCGTTCGATCGTCGGACTCCCGGCCAGACTGCGTGAGCTGGCGTGGGTGGCGTGGCCCCGCGAGGCCGACCGCTGGCTGATGGCCATGGTCCGGCTCGTCGCCCAGCCGGTCGCCGCCGCGCTGACGTTGTCACTGTCGGCCCTGCTCTGCGCGTATCTGCTCACCGGCCTTCGCCGTAGGGCCCGTTGGTGACCGGGGAACGACCGGAGCGTAGCTTCCTGCTCACAACTCCCCTGATAACGTCCGCTTCTTTCCGATAAGGCGTCAATCGAGAGGCGGGCGCCGATCACCCTTTCGTGTGCTTTTCACCAAAGACCTCAAGGGTCGTGGAATCAACGCCGACAAAGGATGCGTGAGTACCCTTGCGCACACCATGATGACCGCCGCCCGCTCCGCCGAATCCGGCCTCGCCGGTCCGGGTGAACTCGACCGCTACCCCTTCGCGGAGGCGCCCGGCGCCGCCGACCGCGCGGGCGCCCCCGTCTGGGACAGCGCCGACACCGACTTGGGCCGGGTGGGACGGCGTTCGACGAGCAGCCGTGGCCGCGGGCTGCACGGCCAACTCGTCCAACAACTCGGCCAGATGATCGTCTCCGGCGATCTCGGCGCCGACCGGCCGCTCGTGCCGGAGGAGATCGGCCAGCGTTTCGAGGTCTCCCGCACGGTGGTGCGGGAGTCGCTGCGCGTTCTTGAGGCCAAGGGTCTTGTGAGCGCCCGCCCCAATGTCGGAACCCGCGTCCGGCCGGTGAGTGACTGGAATCTGCTGGACCCCGACATCATCGAATGGCGGGCGTTCGGACCCCAGCGTGACGACCAGCGTCGTGAGCTGAGCGAGCTGCGCTGGACGATCGAGCCTCTCGCCGCGCGCCTGGCGGCCGGCCACGGCCGGGCGGACGTCCAGCAGCGGCTCTCCGACATGATGGAGATCATGGGTCACGCCCTCACTCAGAGTGACTCGATCACCTTCGCCCGAGCGGACGCGGAGTTCCACTCCCTGCTGATCCAGCTCGCGGGCAACCGCATGCTGGAGCACCTTTCGGGAATCGTCTCCGCGGCCCTCCAGGTCTCCGGCGGTCCGGTCACCGGATGCGACCGTCCCACCGAGACCTCGCTCGCCCATCACGGGCGGATCGTCGAGGCGCTCGCCGCCGGTGACGCGCACGCCGCGGAATCGGCCATGCGTCAACTGCTCACCGTTCACCCGGAAGTGGAGCGTGTCGTTCCAGCACCGCGCGAGCACTGAGCGCGGCCCCGGGCCAGAGGTGTGCGGGGATGTGCGCATCGTGTGTCGTCGGGCCCAGGAGGTCCGGCGACACGGTTGCGGGGAGCTAATCCCCCTTCTGGTCCTTATGTCGTAAATGGGGTGTGACTCGGGCCACGTGGATTGGGCGTAACACTCCTCGACACAGTGCGATGACCTAAGAGGTGACAGTCGAAGAGGGAATACGACCGCCGCGCATGGCGCTGTATTCACCTCTGAGGCTCAAGCCCGCGTCGTCGGCAACATCCCCAGCCGGCGGTCGTCGGCTCCGGCCCGATCATGGGCGGGGCCGGAAGCCGTTTCCATCGTTCCGAGAGGTTGTTCGTGTCGGCCAGCACATCCCGTACGCTCCCGCCGGAGATCGCCGAGTCCGAGTCTGTGATGGCGCTCATCGAGCGGGGAAAGGCTGATGGGCAGATCGCCGGCGATGACGTGCGTCGGGCCTTCGAGGCTGACCAGATTCCGCCAACCCAGTGGAAGAATGTTCTGCGCAGCCTCAATCAGATCCTCGAGGAAGAGGGTGTGACGCTGATGGTCAGTGCCGCGGAGTCGCCGAAGCGCGCCCGCAAGAGCGTCGCAGCGAAGAGCCCGGTCAAGCGCACCGCCACCAAGACCGTCGCGGCCAAGACGACCACGACGAAGACCGTCGCGGCCGCCAGTGCCGCTCCGATGTCGGAGGCCGTGGACGCCGCGGCCGACGAGCCAGGCGCCATCGCCAGAAAAGCGGCCGCGAAGAAGACCGTGGCCAAGAAGGCGACGGTCAAGAAGACCGCGGCCAAGAAGACAACGGCCAAGAAGGCCACCGGCAAGAAGGACGCCGACGAGACAGTCGACGGCGAAGAGCTCGCTGATGAGGTCCAGGCCGGCAAGGGCGAGGAGGAGGAGACCGAGGGCGAGAACAAGGGCTTCGTACTCTCCGACGACGACGAGGACGACGCGCCGGCCCAGCAGGTCGCCGTCGCCGGTGCCACCGCCGACCCGGTCAAGGACTATCTGAAGCAGATCGGCAAGGTCCCGCTCCTCAACGCGGAGCAGGAGGTCGAACTCGCCAAGCGCATCGAGGCCGGTCTCTTCGCCGAGGACAAGCTGGCCAACTCCGACAAGCTCGCGCCGAAGCTCAAGCGCGAACTGGAGATCATCGCCGAGGACGGCCGCCGCGCCAAGAACCACCTGCTGGAGGCCAACCTCCGGCTCGTGGTCTCGCTGGCCAAGCGTTACACCGGCCGCGGCATGCTCTTCCTGGACCTGATCCAGGAGGGCAACCTCGGTCTGATCCGCGCGGTCGAGAAGTTCGACTACACCAAGGGCTACAAGTTCTCCACGTACGCCACCTGGTGGATCCGCCAGGCGATCACCCGCGCCATGGCCGACCAGGCCCGCACCATCCGTATCCCGGTGCACATGGTCGAGGTCATCAACAAGCTCGCGCGGGTGCAGCGCCAGATGCTCCAGGACCTGGGCCGCGAGCCGACCCCGGAGGAGCTGGCCAAGGAGCTCGACATGACCCCTGAAAAGGTCATCGAGGTCCAGAAGTACGGCCGGGAGCCGATCTCGCTGCACACTCCGCTGGGTGAGGACGGTGACAGCGAGTTCGGAGACCTCATCGAGGACTCCGAGGCCGTCGTCCCGGCCGACGCCGTGAGCTTCACGCTCCTTCAGGAGCAACTGCACTCGGTGCTCGACACGCTCTCCGAGCGTGAGGCCGGCGTGGTCTCCATGCGCTTCGGCCTCACCGACGGCCAGCCCAAGACGCTGGACGAGATCGGCAAGGTGTACGGCGTGACGCGGGAGCGCATTCGTCAGATCGAGTCGAAGACAATGTCGAAGCTGCGTCATCCGTCGCGCTCGCAGGTGCTGCGCGACTACCTCGACTGACAGCCCCGGGGGCGCACGGAAGCACATCGGCGCGAGGGCCCGGATTCCTTCGGGAATCCGGGCCCTCGCGCTGTGCGCGGGGTGCGAGACTCGGCCGGTTGGATGACTCTGGGTAGAACAGAGTTAACCGGAGAGTCAGGAGCCTGTATGCGTCGTTCCCTTGCCCGAGCGCTGACGGGAGGAATGGCCGTGATCACGGCAGGGGCCGCGCCGACGCTCGCCTCGCCCGTCTCCGCCGCCGCGGACAGTGTGGTCGTCGGAGGTCAGCCGGTACGGGCCGCGGACAATCCCTGGGTCGTCGCCCTGTCCAGCCGTGACCGCTTCGGCGGTGCGCGGGCGGGACAATTCTGCGGAGGCGTGGTGGTGGCACCGACGAAAGTGCTGACGGCGGCCCACTGCGTGAGCCGGGAGGTCCTCGGGGTCTCGCCGGCCGAGGTGCGGGATCTGCGGGTGATCGCCGGCCGTGAAGGGCTGCTCGGCCGCGGCGGCCGGGAGGCCGCGGTGCGGACGGTCCGCGTCGACCCGGCGTACAACCCGGACACCAACGCGTCGGACCTCGCCGTGCTGACGCTGTCCAGCGCGCTGCCCAAGTCGTATGCGATCCGGCCCGCGAAACCGGGTGATCGCGCCTCCGCGCCAGGCACCGCGGCGGCGGTCTATGGCTGGGGCGACACCACAGGCGGTGGCGCCTACGCCTCCACGCTGCGCGCAGCGCCCGTGAGGGTGTTGCCGGACACCGACTGCCAGCGGGCATACCCGGGGGACTCAGGAGGCCGCTACGAGCCCTCCACGATGCTCTGTGCGGGAGATCCCGGCGGCGGCCATGACGCGTGCCAGGGCGACAGCGGGGGACCGCTGGTGGCCCAGGGACGGCTTATCGGGCTCGTCTCCTGGGGCAGTGGCTGTGGCCGGGCGGACAGCCCGGGCGTCTACACCCGCGTCACCACGGCGGTACGGCCGGTCGCCGAAGCGATCGGTGCGGGCGCCGCGCGATGACGAGAACGGGCGGCCGACCCTGCTGAGCAGGTTCGGCCGCCCGTCGACCGGTTCCAGGTCCTGTCCGACACATGACCCCGTTCGCCCCGGAGGGCGGGACTCATGACATCCGGTGCGCGCTGCCGTCAGACCGGAAGTTCAGCCTCGTACTGGATGTACGAGGTTGACTCCGAACGGAGTGGCGAGCGCCCGTGCCAGGCGTCGCGAGCCGGGCGGGATGTGTCAGGCAGGGCCTGGCCGGCCCTTTGCTCGTCGTGGATGTGAGGCGTCAGTGATCCTCTTCACCGCCGGCGGCCTGCGCAGCCGTCAGCCGGTCGGTCTCATCCTGTATTTCCGCGGCGATCTTCTTGAGTTCCGGCTCGAACTTACGTCCGTGGTGGGCGCAGAAGAGCAGTTCACCACCGCTGGACAGGACGACGCGCAGATATGCCTGGGCGCCGCAGCGGTCACAGCGGTCAGCCGCCGTCAGCGGGCTCGCGGGGGTCAGAACAGTAGTCACGTCGCCTCTTCTCTAGCTCGACGAGCTGTCGTACCAGGGTCAACATCCAACCAGGCCGGAAACGTTCCCGCTTACGGCAATTCCTCGAAACTTCTTTCCGTGGTCGGTCGGCTGCTGGCGGTTGGCGGCGAATGGGCCGTATTGCTTCGCTTGGGCTCCGCGCTACGGGTTTCGCGTTGCTTGACAGTGCTTGTCAGGGGGGTGCGCCCTCCCGGCCGGCTTGCCGGTTGTAGATGAGGACGTGCCCGGAGCCTAAATGGTTCATGCCTGGAAGGGAACGTGATGTGTGCTTCACTCCGGCGAGGGATCGAACACCTATACGACCTTGGACTAGCATGAGGATTCGTGTGGGTGGCGTGACAACGGCTCTACCTGGCCTCTGTACCCTCTGACCGGTGACAGACGCCGGGCCCTTACCCCACGGGGCCCCATCTCAAATTCAGCGAGGAGCGAACCGCGTGACCGCCGAGACGTCCGTGCCGTCCACTGCGCTGCTGGCTGCAGACCGTGACGGCTCCAACTACACCGCGCGGCACCTGCTCGTCCTTGAGGGGCTCGAAGCGGTCCGCAAGCGCCCCGGTATGTACATCGGCTCGACCGACAGCCGCGGCCTGATGCACTGCCTCTGGGAGATCATCGACAACTCCGTCGACGAGGCCCTCGGCGGCTACTGCGACCACATCGAGGTGATCCTCCACGAGGACGGCTCGGTCGAGGTCAAGGACAACGGCCGCGGCATCCCCGTCGACGTCGAGCCCAAGACCGGCCTGTCCGGCGTCGAGGTCGTGATGACCAAGCTGCACGCGGGCGGCAAGTTCGGCGGCGGCTCCTACGCCGCGTCGGGCGGTCTGCACGGCGTCGGTGCCTCCGTCGTCAACGCCCTCTCCGCCCGGCTGGACGTCGAGGTCGACCGCAACAGCTCCACCCACTCGATCAGCTTCCGGCGCGGCGTCCCCGGTATTTTCACGGAGCAGGGCCCGGACGCGCCCTTCGACCCGGCGAACGGTCTGCTCAAGGGCAAGCGGGTGCCCAGGACCCGCACCGGCACCCGCGTGCGCTACTGGGCCGACCGGCAGATCTTCCTCAAGGACGCCAAGCTCTCCCTGGAGACGCTTCACCAGCGCGCCCGCCAGACCGCCTTCCTCGTCCCCGGACTGACGATCGTCGTCAGGGACGAGCGGGGCGCCGGCGAGAGCGAGGGCAACGGCACGGTCGAGGAGACGTTCCGTTTCGACGGCGGCATCAGCGAGTTCTGCGAGTATCTGGCGCAGGACAAGGCCGTCTGTGACGTGCTGCGGCTGACCGGCCAGGGCAGCTTCAAGGAGACCGTGCCCGTCCTGGACGAGCGCGGTCATATGACCCCCACCGAGGTCACGCGGGAGCTGGGCGTCGATGTCGCGATGCGCTGGGGCACCGGATACGACACCACGGTCAAGTCGTTCGTGAACATCATCGCCACCCCCAAGGGCGGCACCCATGTGAGCGGATTCGAACGTTCCCTGACCAAGACGGTCAACGAGGTGCTGCGCTCGGCCAAGATGCTGCGCGTCGCCGAGGACGACGTCGTCAAGGACGACGCTCTGGAGGGCCTCACGGCCGTGGTCACGGTGCGGCTCGCCGAGCCGCAGTTCGAGGGTCAGACCAAGGAGGTCCTCGGTACGTCCGCGGCCAACCGCATCGTCGCCAATGTCATCGCCAAGGAGCTCAAGGAGTTCCTGACGTCGACGAAGCGCGACGCGAAGGCGCAGGCCCGTGCCGTCCTGGAGAAGGCCGTCGCTGCCGCCCGCACGCGTATCGCCGCCCGTCAGCACAAGGAGGCACAGCGCAGGAAGACGGCGCTGGAGTCCTCCTCGCTGCCGGCCAAGCTCGCCGACTGCCGCAGTGACGACGTGGAGCGCAGCGAGCTGTTCATCGTGGAGGGTGACTCCGCGCTCGGTACGGCCAAGCTCGCCCGCAACAGCGAGTTCCAGGCGCTGCTGCCGATCCGCGGCAAGATCCTCAACGTCCAGAAATCGTCCGTCTCGGACATGCTCAAGAACGCCGAGTGCGGAGCGATCATCCAGGTCATAGGGGCGGGCTCGGGCCGGACCTTCGACATCGACGCCGCCCGCTACGGCAAGATCGTGCTCCTGGTCGACGCCGATGTCGACGGCGCCCACATCCGCTGTCTGCTGCTCACGCTCTTCCAGCGCTACATGCGGCCGATGGTGGAGGCGGGCCGGGTCTTCGCCGCCGTGCCGCCGCTGCACCGGATCGAGCTGGTCCAGCCCAAGAAGGGCCAGGACAAATACGTCTACACGTACTCGGACGGCGAGCTGCGGCAGACGCTGTTGCAGTTCCAGCGCAAGAACGTCCGGATCAAGGACTCCATCCAGCGCTACAAGGGTCTCGGTGAGATGGACGCGGACCAGCTCGCGGAGACCACGATGGACCCGCGCCACCGCACGTTGCGGCGGATCAACATCGGAGACCTTGAGTCGTCCGAGCAGATCTTCGATCTGCTGATGGGCAACGAGGTCGCGCCCCGCAAGGAGTTCATCACCAGCTCGGCGGCGACCCTGGACCGCTCGCGCATCGACGCCTGAGGCCCGTACGGACAGGCGTCTCCACCCCTGGGCGGAGACCGCGGCTCCACCCGCGGTCAACCTCAGCGCCGATGCCCCGGCCAGGGGTTTCTCCATAGCGTCGAAGTCGTTGCACTTCTTCGTCTCCGGAGGCCCGCATGTCCTCGTTCATCGACGTCCTTCTGATCGCCGGAGTGGTCGCGCTCGTCGTCGTGCGCCAGTTCCGGCCACAGCGGATCACCGTCGAGGGCCGGGGCCTGCTGGTCGTGCCGGCCGTGCTGGTGTTCCTCGCCCTGCGCGAGCCCGGGCTCCTTGACGCGCATGAGCGCACCGTGTCGGTCCTGCTGCTCGGCGCGGAGCTGGCGGTGGGGCTGCTGCTGGGCGCGGGCTGGGCCCGGACCAGCCGTATCTGGACGGCCGAGGACGGCTCGGTGTGGGCCAGAGGCACCAAGGCGACCGCGGCGGTCTGGATCGGCGGACTCGCCGCCCGCGCCGCGCTCATGGGCATCGGCGCGCTGGCCGGCGTGCACCAGGGCACCGGAGCGCTGCTGCTGGCGCTGGCGGCCTCCGTGCTGGTGCGCGGAGGCATGCTGGGGTGGCGGGTCCGTGCGGACCGGCCGTCGTCCGCCGGCGACGCAGCCCTGGCCTGGAAGGACCGTGTGTGACGCCCGACGCCTGGACGAACTGGCCCTCCCGGGAGGCACTCTCCCGAGAGGGCCGTAGCGGCGCCCGGCGCTGGCCGGCCCGGTCCATTCGCGCGCTCGTCCTGGGCGCCCTGCTGTGGTCGACTTTCAGCCAGCGTCATGTGTACGGCTGGGTGGCCGTCGCGGCCGTCGCCGGAGTGTTCGCCGTCGCCGCCTGTGTCTGGGCCTTCTACCGCACCACCCTGCGGCACGATCTCTGGCCGTCGGTGGGGCTGCTGTTGCTGCTCATGGGCGGAGCCGTCGCGGTGCAGCAGGCGGGATTCGCGGTCCCGGCGGTCGTGCTGTGGTGCGGCTGTGCCATCGCCGGTATGGAGCGGCTGCCGCTCGCGGCGGCCCTGCCCGCCACGCTCGCCGCCCTGGCCGGCTACACGCTGGTCGACAGCGGTACCTGGCTGACCACGTCGATCACCACCGGAGGCCTGGTCCTCGGCGGATATGTGCTGCGGCTGGACGCCGAGGCACGCGGGAACGCCCAGCGGCTGCTGGCCCAGGAGCGGGCCGCCCGGGCCGCCGAGGCCGAGTCCGCCGCTCTCGCGGAGCGCGCCAGGATCGCCCGCGACATCCATGACGTCCTGGCGCACAGCCTCTCCGCACAGCTTGTGCATCTGGAGGCGGCGCGGCTGCGGATCGAGCGGGAACCGCACGGCCCGTTCCGCGACCAGATCCTGGAACGGGTCGTCGCCGCGCGTTCCATGGCGAGCGAGGGACTCGCCGAGACCCGCCAGGCGCTCTCCGCGCTGCGCGGAGAGATGGCACCTCTCGGGGAGTATCTCCGCGAGCTGGCCACGGTGGACGCCGCGGAGGTCGAGGTCGCCGGCGAGCCGCGGCCGCTGCCGGCGGAGGCCTCGCAGACGGTGCGCCGGGTGGTGCAGGAGGCGCTGACCAATGTACGCAAGCACGCGCCCGGCGCCCGCGTGTGGATCCGGCTCACGTACGGCACCGGCGAGGTGGCCCTGGACATACGCGACTCCGGCGGCAGCGGGCCGGGCCCGGCCGGGCTCGGGACGTCCGGCTCCGGGTACGGTCTGCTGGGGATGCGGGAGCGCGCCGAGCTGCTGGGCGGCACCCTGGAGGCCGGCCCTGAAAGCCCCGACGAGAAGGGTTTCACTGTGCGTCTGCGAGTGCCCGCGTGACGGCCAGGGTGATCGTGGCCGACGACCAGGCCGTGGTGCGGGAGGGCATCGTCATGCTGCTCGGGCTGCTGCCTGGCATCGAGGTCGTCGGCGCGGCGAAGGACGGCGAGGAGGCCGTCGCCCTCGTCGCCGAGTTCGCGCCCGACGTCGTCCTGATGGATCTGCGCATGCCGCGCTGCGACGGCGTCGAGGCCACCCGCCGGATCCGCGCCGATCATCCGGAGACCCAGGTCGTGGTGCTCACGACATACGCCGACGACGACTCGCTGTTCGCCGCGCTGCGGGCGGGCGCCCGGGGCTATCTCACCAAGGACGCCCGCGGCGAGGAGATCGTCCGGGCCGTCGAGGACGTACTGGCCGGAGAGGCCGGGCTGGCACCCGCCGTGCAGCGCAGGCTTCTTGAACGGGTCACAGCCCCGCCCGCCGCACCGCCGCCGGCGGAGCTGCCGGACGGGCTCACGGCCCGCGAGGCCGAGGTGCTGACCCTGGTCGCCGAGGGACTCTCCAACAAGGAGATCGCGGGACGCCTCCACATTGGCGCGGCCACGGTCAAGACGCACATCAACAATCTCTTCGCCAAGACCGGTGTACGCGACCGCGCGCAGGCGGTGCGATACGCCTATCAGCGGGGACTTATCGCACCACCCGGGACAACTATCACCTGATGGGGTGAAGTCGGAGCAGAGAGGGAACGGGATCTTCCCGCTCTGCCCAATCCTTGGGTCGCGGCCGAAAAGGTTCGCTGACAAGGAGAGCTGACCGGTGGAGAAGCACGAAGGGCGTGATGCCGCAGCGGTGCGGCTCGACGACCCGTGGTACGACGCGCTGGACGACGGCTGGGGCGAGCTGGACGGTACGGTCACGCCCGCGACGCCGGCCGCGCCGGACGGGACAGTGGCCCCCGGGCGTGGCCACAGCGCCGCCGACATCTATGTGGAGGTACAGCGCGGCGCCGCCTTCCAGGAGGTGCGACGCCGCTATCGGAGGTTCGTCGTCCCGGCCTCGATCGCCTTCTTCGTCTGGTATCTCGCCTATGTCGTGGCGGCGACCACGGCACCGGAGCTGATGGCCCGGCCGGTGGCCGGCGCGGTGAATGTGGCGATGGCGGCCGGGCTCGGCCAGTTCCTCTCCACCTTCCTGCTGGCCTGGGCGTACGCGCGCCACGCCCGGCTGCGCCGGGACCACGCGGCCCTCGAACTGCGGTGGGACACCCAGGAGATGACGCGAGGGATCGACCGGTGAGCGGCGACCACCAGACCCTGGCGCTGCTGCTGTTCAGCGCGTTCGTCGTGCTGACCCTGGGGATCACCACCTGGGCGGGCCGCAAACGTCATGGCTCCGCGGAGGAGTTCTACGCGGGCGGCAGGCTCTTCTCGCCCATGGAGAACGGCTTCGCCATCGCCGGTGACTACATGTCCGCCGCGTCCTTCCTCGGGATCTCGGGCCTGATCGCTCTCTTCGGTTACGACGGCATGCTCTACTCGGTGGGTTTTCTGGTCGCCTGGCTCGTGGTTCTGTTCCTGATCGCCGAACTCGTCCGTAACTGCGGCCGGTTCACCCTGGCCGATGTGGTCGCCGCCCGGATGAGGGAGCGGCCGGTGAGGATCGCGGCGGGCACCTCCTCGGTCGCCGTGTCCGTGCTCTATCTGGTGGCGCAGATGGTCGGAGCGGGAAGCCTGGTCGCGCTGCTGCTCGGCGGCACGAGCGAAGCGGCGCGCACCTGGACCGTGATCGGAGTGGGCGCGCTGATGGTCGTCTATGTCTCGCTCGGCGGGATGCGTGCCACCACCTGGATCCAGATCGTCAAGGCCGTCCTGCTGATGGCCGGCGCGATCACGCTGACCGTCCTTGTCCTGGTCCGCTTCCAGGGCGATGTCAACGATCTGCTGAACACCGCCGTCGCACACAGTGGTCACGGAGCGGAGTTCCTCTCACCCGGCCTGAAGTACGGCGGAGACTGGACCGCGCGCTTCGACTTCATCAGCCTGGGCCTGGCGCTGGTGCTGGGCACGGCCGGACTGCCGCACATCCTGTCCCGCTTCTACACCGTGCCCACCGCGCGCGCCGCCCGCCGGTCGGTCGTCTGGTCCATCGGACTCATCGGCGGTTTCTATCTGATGACGATCGTGCTCGGTTTCGGCGCGGCCGCACTGGTCGGTTCCGACGCCGTACGGGCCTCGAACGCCGCCGGGAACACCGCGGTGCCGCTGCTCGCCCTCGATCTCGGCGGCGGAGCGGGATCAACCGGCGGAACCGTCCTCTTCGCGGTGGTCGCGGCGATCGCCTTCGCCACCATCCTGGCCGTTGTCGCGGGCATCACGCTCGCCTCCTCCGCTTCCGTCGCCCATGATCTGTACGCCTCGCTCAGACGAAAGCACGCCAGGCAGCGGAGCGAGGTGGCCGTGGCCCGGGTGGCCGCGGCCGGGATCGGTGCCGTGGCCATCGCGCTCAGCCTGCTGGCCCAGGATCTGAACGTCGCCTTCCTGGTGGGTCTCGCCTTCGCGGTCGCGGCCTCCGCCAATCTGCCCGTGCTGCTGTACTCGCTGTTCTGGCGGAAGTTCACCACCCGTGGCGCGGTCTGGTCCGTGTACGGAGGACTGGTTCCGGCGATCGTGCTGGTGGCGCTCTCACCCGTGGTCTCCGGCAGCCCCGAGGCGATCTTTCCCGGAGTGGATTTCCATGTCTTCCCGCTTCAGAACCCCGGCGTGGTCTCCATCCCGCTGGGTTTCCTCGCCGGCTGGATCGGCACGGTCCTCTCGTCCGAGCCGGCGGACGAGGCCAAGCACGCGGAGACCGAGGTCCGTTCGCTGACCGGCGCGGGGGCCGTGTGAGGCGTGCTTCGCGGAACAGCCCAGGCCCTTACGGGCGGGCGCCCGTCATCCAGGTGTAGCGGTGCTCCGGGCGTCCCGTCTCGCCGTACCGAAGGCTGAGCCGCACCTGGCCCGTCCGCTCCAGCAGTTTGAGATAGCGCTGCGCGGTCTGCCGGCTCATCCCCACGTGCTCCGCGATGTCGTGCGCCGACAGTGGTTCTTCGGCGCCCAGCAGCACCTGGCGCACCAGCTCGGCGGTGGCGGTCGAGTGGCCCTTCGGCAGATACGGCGCGGCCGAGGCGGACAGCGCCCCGAACATCCGGTCCACCTCCGACTGTTCGGTCTCTCCGCCGCCGTCCACGGTGCGGCGCAGCGTCGCGTATGCCTCCAGCTTGGCCCGCAGCCCGGCGAAATTGAAGGGTTTGATCAGGTACTGGAGTGCGCCGTGGCGCATCGCGGCCTGGACGGTGGCGACATCGCACGCGGCGGTCACCATGATCACATCGGTCGGATGGCCGAGCCGGCGCAACTCCCGCACCACGGTGAGCCCGTCCTCGTCCGGCAGCCAGTGGTCGAGGAGGATGAGATCGATGGAGCGCTCGGAGATCCTGGCGAGCGCCTCGGCCGCCGAGTGAGCCCGGGCGACGACGCGGAAGCCCGCCACCTTGGCCACATAGGCCGTGTTGATCTCCGCGACCCTGTGGTCGTCGTCCACGACCAGTACGTCGATCACCGTGCTCCTTCCGCCGTGCCGGGCCCGGCGGCGGCCGTCCTGTCCGGTACCGGTCCGGCCGCTTCCGCCAGTGCCTCCGGAAGGACGACCGTGAACTCGGCGCCGCCGTCCGCCGATCGGCCGACCCGTGCGCTGCCGCCCTGCCGCTCGGCGAGTCTGCGTACCAGGGCCAGGCCGAGGCCGCGTTTGCCGTGGACCGGCGGTTTCTTCGTCGACCAGCCCTCCGAGAAGACCAGCTCCCGCTGGTCCACCGGCACACCGGGTCCGCTGTCGGATATGCGGACGACCACCGTACGGCCCTCGGCGCGCAACTCCACCTCGATCCGCGGATCCCCGGAGCCGGCCGCCGCGTCCAGCGCGTTGTCGACGAGGTTTCCCACGACCGTGACCAGGCCCTGCGGGTCCACCAACCGGTCCGGCAGCAGAGAGCCGGGCGACAGCCGCAGCGAGACACCTCGCTCGGCGGCGACCGTGGCCTTGCCGACCAGCAGCGCGGCCGGCAGTGGGTCGTGAATCCGCTCGGTGATCTGCTCGGCGGTGGCCCGGTGCACTCCGACGACCTCGGTCACGAACTCCGCCGCCTCCTCGTGCATCTCCAGTTCCAGCAGCCCGAGCAGCGTATGCATCCGGTTCGCGTGCTCGTGGTCCTGGGCGCGCAGAGCGTCGATCAAACCCCGGGTGGCGTCCAGCTCTCTGCCCAGCCGCTCCAGCTCCGTACGGTCGCGGAGTGTGACGACGGCGCCTCCGTCGTCGGTGGGCATCCGGTTGGCGACCAGCACGCGGGGGCCCTGCACGGCGAGCAGATCCTCGCCCCTGACCCGTCCCGTCAGCACATCGGTGGTGCGTCCGCCGTCGAGCATCTCGTCCAGCGGCCGGCCGGTGGCGTCGGGACCGAGCCCCAGCAGCCGCTGCGCCTCGTCGTTCATCAGCCGGATCCGGCCGGCTCCGTCCAGTGCGACGACTCCTTCGCGCAGGCTGTGCAGCATGGCCTCGCGCTCGGCGAGCAGCGCCGAGATATCGGAGAAGGCCAGGTCATGCGTCTGCCGCTGAAGGCGTCTGGAGATCAGATAGGCGGCGAGCGCCCCGGCCGCCAGAGCGCCGCCCGCGTACGCCAGCAGCCCCGGGATCGCGGCGAGGAGCCGGTCCCGGACGCTGTCGTACGCGATACCGACCGAGACGGCTCCGACGATCCTTCCCGTCTCGTCGCGCAGCGGGACCTTGCCGCGGGCGGAGCGGCCGAGAGTGCCGTTGTCGATGCCCATGACGTGCTCGCCCGCGAGGGCTTCGCTGGGATCGGTCGAGACGACCTTGCCGATCTGGCCGATGTCGGTGTGGGACCAGCGCACCCCTCGTCTGTCCATGATCACCACATACTCGGCGCCGGTGGCCTTTCTGATGCGTTCTGCCTCGGTCTGCAGAGGCCCGTCGGCCGTCGGCCGTGATGCCAGCAGTTCGCCGGCGACCCGGCTGGAGGCGGTGGTCTCGGCGATGGCGAGCGCGCGGCGCATCGCCTGGTCGTCCAGTTCGGAGCTGAAGGGCGCCAGAAAGAGCCCGGTGGCCAGCACGGTGACGCCCGCGGCGATGGCGAGCTGCATCAGCAGCACCTGGGAGAAGACCCGGCGTGGCCAGCCGAATCGCCGTCGTCTTCCCGCGATGCTCGGTCGGGCGCTCATGCGTACGAACGGTAGAGGGCCAGGCTTCCTTTCTGAAATTTCCACTCTGACGCAAATGGCTTGCAAGTTTTGCAGGTTGCTTACGTTTGCCTGATAGGCGGCCAGAAACGGCGTGGTGTGGAACTACGCGGGCCAACTCAGGAGGCCGGCCAAGCGATTTGGTTCTGTCCGGGCTGTGGACGGACTCGCATTTCTCTGCAACTCTCTGACCGCAAAACGCAAAAGACTCCGTTCATTAGTGCAGAAACGCTTGCCGGACAGGCACGCAGCCAGAGCCGCGCCCTCGCCGCCCCCGCGCCGAGGCCGAAGATCGGGGATCCATGAGATCGCTACGCCGGAGATGGCGGGTCCTCTCGACCGCCGTAGCCACCAGTCTTTTGATGGTCGGTTGGCCGTCACTCGCCGCTTCGGCGGCCGACGGCCCCAACATCGCCGCGGGGCGGACCGCGGCGGCGAGCGCCACCACGGGCGACGCGACCGCCCGTAATGTCACGGACGGCAACCAGTCCACCTACTGGGAGGGCGGTGGCAAGAAGTTTCCCCAGTGGGTGCAGTCGGACCTCGGGTCCAGCAAGCGCGTCGACCAGGTGACGCTGAAGCTCCCCGCAGGGTGGGAGAGCCGTCAGCAGACCCTGTCGCTGCAGGGCAGCGAGGACGGCACCAGCTTCACGACGCTGAAGAGCTCGGCCACGTACACCTTCAGCAAGGGCGCGGGCAACAAGGTCACCGTCTCATTCCCGGCCACCAGGACACGGTTCGTACGGGCCGACATCACGGCCAACTCAGCAGGCAAGAAGGCCCAGCTCTCCGAGCTGGAGGTGCGCGTCGCCGCCGCGGCGTCGGTGAACCTGGCTCTCGGCAAGACCCTCACGGCGAGCAGCTTCACCGAGGTCTACGGCCCCGGAAACGCCAACGACGGCAACAAGGCCACCTATTGGGAGAGCAGGAACAACGCCTTCCCGCAGTGGATCCAGGCCGACCTCGCCTCCTCGGTCCGTGTCAACCAGGTGGTGCTGCGGCTGCCGGACGGCTGGGGCGCCAGGGACCAGACCCTGAAGGTCCAGGGCTCCACCAACAACATCGACTTCGCGGATCTGACGGCCTCCAAGGCGTACACGTTCAACTCCGCGGGCGCGAACACGGTGACGATCCCCTTCGACGCCACCACCCAGCGCTATGTCCGGGTGCTGATCACGGCCAACACCGGTCAGCCCGGCGGCCAGCTCTCCGAGCTTGAGGTCTACGGTCCCGAGACCGGTGACACCACGGCTCCCACCGCGCCGACCGAGCTGACGTACACCCAGCCGGCGTCCGGCCAGATCAGGCTGTCCTGGCGGCCGTCGACGGATGACACGGGCATCACGGGTTACGACATCTACGCCAACAACCAGTTGCGGACCAGCGTCGCGGGCGATGTCACGACCTTCACGGACAACCAGCCCAACAGCGCCACCGTCTCGTACTTCGTACGGGCCAAGGACGCGGCCGGCAATGTGTCGTCGAACAGCAACACCGTCACCCGTCAGGGAGACACGGGTGACACCCAGGCGCCGACCGTCCCGGCCAACCTCGCCTTCACCGAGCCGTCCTCCGGGCAGATCAGGCTGGCCTGGGGCGCGTCGACGGACAACACGGGCGTGACCGGCTACGACATCTACGCCAACAACACGCTGCGCGGCAGCGTCGCGGGCAATGTCCTGACCTACACGGACACGCAGTCCGCGGGCACCACGGTCTCGTACTACGTGCGGGCCAAGGACGCGGCGGGCAACCAGTCCGGCAACAGCAACACGGTGACCAGGAACGGCAACGGCGGTTCGGCGTCGAACCTCGCCGTCGGCAAGCCGATCACCGCGTCCTCCTCGGTCTTCACCTTTGTCGCGGAGAACGCCAACGACAACAGCACCAGCACCTACTGGGAGGGCGCGGGCGGCAGCTATCCCAACACCCTCACGGTGAAGCTGGGAGCCAACGCCGACACCCAGAGCGTGGTCGTCAAGCTCAACCCGGACAGTAGCTGGGGCGCGCGGACGCAGAACATCCAGGTGCTCGGCCGTGAGCAGAGCGCTTCCGGCTACACCAGCCTGGTGGCCGCCAGGGACTACGCGTTCAGCCCGGCGAGCGGCAACTCGGTGACCATCCCGGTCAGTTCCCGGGTCGCCGACGTCCAGCTCAAGTTCAACTCCAACACCGGTTCCGGCGCGGGCCAGGTGGCGGAGTTCCAGATCCTCGGTGACCCGGCGCCCAACCCGGACCTCCAGGTCACGGCCCTCACCGCGTCTCCCGCCTCGCCGGTCGAGTCCGACGCGATCACGCTGTCGGCGACCGTACGCAACGCCGGAGCGATCGCCGCACCGGCCGGCTCGGTCGAATTCCGGCTCGGCGGCACCAAGGTCGGCACCGGTTCGGTGAGCGCCCTGGCGGCCGGAGCCTCGGCCACGGTCACCGCGAACATCGGTGCGCGTGACGCCGGTACGTACCAGCTCAGCGCGGTGGCGGACCCGGCCGACGCGATCATCGAGCAGAACGAGACCAACAACACCTACACCAGCGCCACCTCTCTGGTGGTGCGGCCGGTCGCCAGCTCGGACCTGGTCGCCACCTCGGTCAGCACGTCTCCGTCCGCCCCGGCGGCCGGAAACACCGTCTCCTTCTCCGTGGCCATCAAGAACCAGGGCACGGTGGCGTCCGCCGCGGGCAGCCACGGCATCACGCTCTCCGTGGTGAACTCCTCCGGTGCCACGGTCAAGACGCTGACCGGCGCGTACAACGGCGCCATCGCCGCGGGCGCCACCTCGGCGCAGGTGGGCCTCGGCACCTGGACGGCCGCCAACGGCTCGTACACGGTGAAGGTGGTCCTCGCCGACGACGCCAACGAGCTGCCGGTGAAGCGCACCAACAACACCAGCTCGCAGCCGCTCTTCGTCGGTCGCGGCGCCAACATGCCGTACGACATGTACGAGGCGGAGGACGGCGTCGCGGGCGGTGGCGCGCAGGTGGTCGGTCCGAACCGGACCGTCGGCGACCTCGCGGGCGAGGCGTCCGGCCGTAAGGCCGTCACCCTCAACGACACCGGCAACTACGTCGAGTTCACCACGAGGGCCAGCACCAACACACTGGTCACGCGCTTCTCCATCCCGGACTCGGCCGGCGGCGGTGGCATCAACTCCAACCTGAACATCTACGTCGACGGTACGTTCCTCAAGGCCATCGACCTCACCTCGAAGTACGCCTGGCTGTACGGCGCGGAGACCGGACCCGGCAACTCGCCCGGTTCCGGCGGTCCCCGTCACATCTATGACGAGGCCAACGTCATGCTGGGCAAGACCGTCCCGGCGGGCAGCAGGATCAGGCTGCAGAAGGACTCCGCCAACACCTCCAGGTACGCGATCGACTTCGTCAACCTGGAGCAGGTCTCCCAGGTCGCCAACCCGGACCCGGCCACCTACACGACCCCGGCCGGCTTCACTCAGCAGGACGTGCAGAACGCTCTGGACCGGGTCCGGATGGACACCACCGGAAAGCTCGTCGGTGTCTACCTGCCGCCCGGTGACTACCAGACGTCCAGCAAGTTCCAGGTGTACGGCAAGCCGGTGCAGGTCCTTGGCGCGGGTTCCTGGTACACCAGGTTCTTCGCTCCGTCGGGCCAGGAGAACACCGATGTCGGCTTCCGCGTGGAGGCCGCCGCGAAGGGCTCTTCCTTCACCAACTTCGCGTACTTCGGCAACTACACCTCGCGCATCGACGGCCCCGGCAAGGTGTTCGACCTCTCCAACGTCACCGACATCACCATCGACAACATCTGGAACGAGCACACGGTCTGCCTCTACTGGGGCGCCAACGCGGACCGGATCACCATCAAGAACTCCCGGATCCGCAACACCTTCGCCGACGGTGTGAACATGACCAACGGCAGCACGGACAACCATGTCGTCAACAACGAGGCGCGAGCCACCGGTGACGACAGCTTCGCGCTCTTCTCGGCGATCGACGCCGGTGGCGCGGACATGTACAACAACGTCTACGAGAACCTGACCTCGCTCCTCACCTGGCGTGCGGCGGGCCTCGCCGTATACGGCGGCTACCACAACACCTTCCGCAACATCACCATCGCGGACACGCTCGTGTACTCGGGCATCACGGTCAGCTCGCTGGACTTCGGCTACGCGATGAACGGCTTCGGGACGGATCCGACGACGATCGAGAATGTGTCGGTCATCCGGTCCGGCGGCCACTTCTGGGGCTCGCAGACCTTCCCGGGAATCTGGCTGTTCTCCGCGTCCAAGGTGTTCCAGGGGATCCGGATCAACAACGTCGACATCGTCGATCCGACCTACAGCGGGATCATGTTCCAGACGAATTACGTGGGCGGTCAGCCGCAGTTCCCGATCAAGGACACCATCCTCAGCGACATCTCGATCACCGGCGCCCGCAAGAGCGGTGACGCCTTCGACGCCAAGTCCGGCTTCGGACTGTGGGCGAACGAGCTGCCGGAGGCGGGTCAGGGACCGGCGGTCGGTGAGGTCACCTTCAACGGCCTGACGCTCAACAACAACGCCGTGGACATCAAGAACACGACGCCCGGCTTCAAGATCAACATCAATCCGTAGGGAGGGCCGCGGACGGGCCCGGTGACGGGTCCAGGGAGCGATGCCGGCCGGATTCTTCCGGCCGGCATCGCGCCTGTTGGCCTCTTTACGCTGCAAAGCAAGTAGCTTGCATCCCTTGCGATAGTCTTGCGTGTATGACGCGACGACTTGCTCAGGTGGCGAAGAAGGTTGGGGTCAGTGAGGCCACGGTCAGCCGGGTGCTCAACGGCAAGCCCGGTGTCTCACAGGCCACACGGCAGTCGGTGCTGACCGCGCTGGACGTCCTTGGTTACGAGCGCCCGACGCAGCTACGGGGAGAGCGTGCCCGGCTTGTCGGGCTGGTGCTGCCGGAGCTGCAGAATCCTATCTTCCCCGCGTTCGCCGAGGTGATCGGCGGAGCGCTGGCCCAGCAGGGCCTCACACCCGTGCTCTGCACCCAGACCAAGGGCGGTGTCTCGGAGGCCGATTACGTGGAGCTGCTGCTCCAGCAGCAGGTGTCCGGAGTGGTCTTCGCGGGTGGCCTGTTCGCGCAGGCGGACGCGCCGCACGACCACTACCGGCAGCTCGCCGAGCGCAAGATCCCGGTCGTCCTGATCAACGCGCCGATAGAGAATCTCGACTTCCCGTGCATCTCCTGCGACGACGCCGTCGCCGTCGAGCAGGCGTGGCGCCATCTCGCCTCCCTCGGCCATGAGCGCATCGGTCTGGTGCTCGGTCCGTCCGACCATGTGCCGTCCCGGCGCAAGCTGGCCGCGGCGCTCGCGGCGGCGAAGGCCGCGAAGGCGAAGCTGCCGGACGAATACATCGAGCGCACCATGTTCTCGCTGGAGGGCGGGCAGGCGGCGGCCTCGCGCCTGCTGGACCGAGGGGTCACCGGGATCATTTGCGCCAGCGACCCGCTGGCGCTGGGTGCGGTACGGGCGGCCCGCCGGCGCGGTCTCGACGTGCCGCGCGAGGTGTCCGTGGTCGGCTTCGACGACTCCGCTTTCATGAACTGCACCGAGCCCCCGCTGACCACGGTCCGCCAGCCCATCGAGGCCATGGGACGAGCAGCCGTCGAGATGCTGACTGCCCAGATCCAGGGTGGTGCGGTCCCTCCTGGCGAGCTGCTCTTCGAGCCGGAGCTGGTGGTACGGGGCTCCACGGCGCAGGCTCCCCGGCAGGCGGTGGGAGCCGAGGCGGTGGCGCGCGGCTGACAGCCGGACACGGGCTGTCAAACTTTTTCGAAACGCACGCGAAATATTACGGACATCTGCCCACGAGAAATGCCCGCGGGGCCCGCTTACGGGCCTCGCGGCCATCTCCAGGACCTGGAAACGGGTCCTTCAGGTGCGCAGAATGCCGTCCAGCCGGCGTGCGGCCACCGCCAGGCCGAGCGCACCGAGCGCGAGCAGATGCAGGGCCGGAAAGATCAGCCCAAGGCCGGCGGTTCCCAGGAACGGGCCGCGCAGCAGCTCGATGCTCTGGTAGAGCGGCAGGCACTCGACCACGATCCGCAACGGCCGCGGATAGACGTCCAGCGGATAGAAGGTCGTCGCGAACAGGAACATCGGCAACATCGCGAGCTGGATGAACTGGAAGTCCTGGCAGTCGCGCAGAAAGGTGACGACCGCGAGGCCGACCGAGGCGAAGGCGAAGCCGGTGAGTACGGCCGCCGGGACCAGTAGGACGGCGCGGGAGGGTGCCACGGCGCCGAAGGCCGTCGCGACCGCTGTGAAGAGGAAGGCGCTCAGCGTCAGCCGTACCAGGATGAAGAGCAGATGGCCGTGGAGGATGTCGGCGGGCCGCAGCGGAGTCGCCGCCGCGGCCCGGTAGTGGCCTCCGGGCCCGGTCGACTCGTACACCGGTCCGGCCGAGTCGACATACGCCGTCCGCATGCTCGCCGCGGCCGGCAGGCCCGGAGTCAGGAAGGCCGGATACGAGCCGTTCTCCCGCGCCAGGTGCGCCGGTACCGGTGCAGCCAGTACGAGAGCTCCCGGAGCGCCGGGCGTCGCACGCGCGGTGCGGCGCCGGTGTCCGGCCGGACGGACCGGGGAGCGGGTGTCGGAGACGGCGTAGACCTTGCGCAGGGCTCGCGCGCCGACCAGCGGATGGTCTTCGTGTGGTGGCATACCTTCTCCTCCGGGAGATCCCGGCTCGGCAACTTTTCGTGAGGATGGCGCAAAAGCCAGACATTCAATGGGCTTCTTCGCTGATTCCGGCCCGGAGTCCCGCCCGGACGGCGTCTTCGGCCACTCGCTCCGTCCGCGTACCTCTGTTGACCGTCAAGTGAGGCCCGGGAAAGAGGACTTCGGCTACGCCGGGCGGTCCACGCGGTCCAACCGGAGCTACGCCGTTCGCCGTACGGAGCGCGGCCGGTCCGAGGCGGAGCGCCCGAGGTGGAGCGGCGGTTCGGCCCGGACGGAGACGGGCCCGGCCTCCGGCTTGGATGTCGCTGGAAAGGCGCTGGCGCGGGCAAGTCGCTTGCGGCATCCGCGTAAGAATTGCGCTGCCGCTTCGCGGCGTTCGCAAGAAACCGAGAACACCCGGGTCAACGCGGCAGGGCCGAAAGTACCGTCCGCGGCGCCAGGTGTGCTGACGGCCCGCGGTGGAACCTCGTCCTCCGTGTCGTGCGCGCCGACGGCGCGTCGGCGCGGCGCACGCAGGCCGGACAGGGCATCAGGAAGCAGCGGGGCGCCCCTGTGCGGTTGGTCCGAAAGCATAGGGTACGGACGCTCCTCCGAACCCCGCTCATGCAGGTTGCTGTCAAGTATTTGCGAAATCGGAGCGACATATTGCGGACATCCGTAGTTAGTGGTTGAGTGAGCGCCGCCACACAGCGAGCAGCTGTGGGTTTCCCACGCTCCTGCCCAAGAGGGGTCCCACCGATGAGAAGCTCCGGGTTCCGCCGCACCTGTACCGCTGCCATAGCCTCCGCTCTGGCCCTGACTGGACTGGCCGCATGCGGCTCGGACAGCGAGGACACCGCGGGCGGCAAGACGCAGATCACCGTGAACTGCATGCCGCCCAAGAGTGCCAAGATCGACCGGAAGAGCTTCGAGGACGACATCAAGACGTTCGAGAAGGCGAACCCGGACATCGACGTGGTCGGCCACGACGCCTTCCCGTGCCAGGACCCCAAGACCTTCGACGCCAAGCTCGCCGGCGGCCAGATGGAGAACGTCTTCTACACGTACTTCACGGACGCCAAGCACGTCGTCGACATCAACCAGGCGGCGGACATCACGTCGTACGTGAAGGACATGGCGGGCTACGGCGACATCCAGCAGTCGCTGCGCGACGTCTACACGGTCGACGGCAAGGTCTACGGCGTCCCGCGCACCAACTACTCGATGGGCCTCCTCTACAACAAGAAGCTCTTCCAGCAGGCCGGCCTCGACCCCAACAAGCCGCCGGCCACCTGGGAAGAGGTCCGAGCGGCCGCCAAGAAGATCGCGGGTCTCGGCAAGGGCTATGTGGGATACGCCGACTACAGCGCCCAGAACCAGGGCGGCTGGCACTTCACCGCCGAGATGTACTCGCAGGGCGGCGACGTCGTCACTCCCGACGGCAAGAAGGGCGCCGTCGACAGCCCCGAGGGCAAGGCGGTCCTGCAGACCCTGAAGGACATGCGCTGGACCGACAACTCCATGGGCACCAAGCAGCTCCTCATCCTCAACGACGTCCAGCAGATGATGGGCTCCGGCAAGCTCGGCATGTACATCTCGGCCCCGGACAATGTCCCGATCCTGGTGAAGGAGAAGGGCGGCAAGTACGAGGATCTGGCGCTCGCTCCGATGCCGGGCGGCAAGGGCACGCTCGCGGGCGGCGACGGCTACATGTTCAACAAGAAGAACACTCCGGCGCAGATCAAGGCCGGTCTGAAGTGGCTCGCGTTCCAGACGAACACCCCGGGCAGCGGTCTGAACGACTGGAAGCGCGCGGCCGACCTGAAGGCTCCCGTCGGTCTTCCCGAGCCCCGTCTGTGGACCGGCGCGACCGACACCAAGGACCTGGCGCTGAAGAAGCAGTACGCCAATGTCCCGGTCGAGAACTACCAGCCCTTCCTCGACGGCAGCCAGCAGCTCACGCTCAAGCTGGAGCCGCCGAAGGCCCAGCAGATCTACTCGGTCCTCGACGGAGCGGTGTCCTCGGTCCTCACCAAGAAGGACGCCGACATCGACAATCTGCTGAAGGACGCGCAGTCCAAGATCGACGGAATTCTGGCGCGAGGCTGACGCACCGATGAAGACTGCCCAGGCCCTCCAGCGGTCCGCCGCCGTGCCGCCCTCCACAACGGGGCAGCGGCCGGCGGGCCGCGGGGCCCCCAGCCCCTTCCGCCGCAAGCTCTCCCATCAGGTGCGCGCCTATGGCTTCCTGATCGGCGGCTTGATCTGCTTCGCGCTGTTCTCCTGGTATCCGGCGATCCGCGCGGTCATCATCGCCTTCCAGAAGTTCACCCCCGGATCAGCTCCGGAATGGGTGGGGACCGCCAACTTCACTCAGGTCTTCCACGACCCGGAGTTCGGAGCGGCCTGGCGCAACACGCTCACCTTCACGGTGATCGCCCTGCTGCTCGGCTTCGCGGTGCCGTTCCTGATGGCACTCGTGCTCAATGAACTGCGCCACGCGAAGTCGTTCTTCCGCGTGGTCGTCTACCTTCCGGTGATGATCCCGCCGGTGGTCAGCGCCCTGCTCTGGAAGTGGTTCTACGATCCGGGCGCCGGCCTCGCCAACGAGGCCCTCGGCTTTCTCCACCTGCCGACGTCGAACTGGACCAACGGCGCGGACACCGCGCTGCTCTCCCTGGTCATCGTCGCCACCTGGGCGAACATGGGCGGCACGGTCCTCATCTACCTCGCCGCTCTCCAGGGAATCCCGGGAGAGCTGTACGAGGCGGCGGAGCTGGACGGCGCCAACATCTTCCAGCGCGTCCGCCATGTGACGATCCCGCAGACCCGCTTCATCATCCTGATGCTGATGCTGCTCCAGATCATCGCCACGATGCAGGTCTTCACGGAACCCTTCGTCATCACCGGCGGCGGCCCGGAGAACTCCACCGTCACGATCCTCTATCTCATCTACAAGTACGCGTTCCTCTACAACGACTTCGGCGGGGCCTGCGCCCTGAGCGTGCTGCTGCTGCTCGCGCTCAGCCTCTTCTCCGCCCTCTATCTGCGGCTCACCCGCACCGACGACTGAGAGGAGCGCAGCGCCATGACACAGATCGCGCCGCCTCCCCGGCAGGCACCCCCCGCGTCCGGTGAGCGCGCCGGCGGAAAAACGGACAGCCAGGCCGTACGCACCCTTGTCTCCCCGCTCGCGCTCGCGAGCACCCGCGGCAAGACGCTCTACTGGATCGTCTTCAGCGCTGTCGTGCTGGCTTTCGGCGTGGCCTTCCTGTTCCCCGTGTACTGGATGGCGTCCGGCGCCATGAAATCCCCGGACGAACTGGTGCAGACACCGCCGACCCTCATCCCCGAGACCTGGCACTTCAGCGCCTACACCGACGCGTGGGACCTGATGCAGCTTCCGCGGCATCTCTGGAACACGGTGGTGCAGGCCGCCGGTGCCTGGATCCTCCAGCTCGTCTTCTGCACGGCCGCGGCCTATGCCCTGTCCAAGCTGAAGCCGGCGTTCGGCAAGGTGATCCTGGGCGGCATCCTGGCCACGCTGATGGTCCCGGCCCAGGCCCTCCTCGTACCGAAGTACCTGACCATCGCCGATCTGCCGCTGATCCACACCAGCCTGCTCAATGATCCGCTGGGCATCTGGCTGCCGGCGGTCGCCAACGCCTTCAACCTCTATCTGCTCAAGCGGTTCTTCGACCAGATCCCGCGTGACGTGCTGGAGGCGGCGGAGATCGACGGCGCGGGAAAGCTCCGCACGCTCTGGTCGATCCTGCTGCCCATGTCCCGGCCGGTGCTCGGCGTTGTGTCGATCTTCGCGCTGGTCGCCGTCTGGCAGGATTTCCTCTGGCCGCTGATGGTCTTCCCGGACACCGACAAACAACCCATCAGCGTCGCGCTCGTCCAGCTCTCGCAGAACATCCCGCTCTCGGTGCTGATCGCCGCCATGGTGATCGCCAGTATCCCGATGGTCGCGATGTTCCTCGTCTTCCAGCGCCACATCATCGCCGGTATCAGCGCCGGCGGTACCAAGGGCTGACCACTTCGGATCCTGTCCGCGACCGGCCCGCATCACCTCCGATCACTCCCCACCGGACCGACCTCCCTCACCTTCAATGCCGAAGGCCCGTACGGCGAGACAGCTCTCCTCTGCCTCAAAAGCCGTCCACGCCCGCGGCGTTGACGGTGTTGCGGCACCACCGCGGCAAGGACCGAGCCGGACCCAGGCCCGGCCGACCGTCCTGCGCACCGCCGTCACCCATCCCAGTCCCCGCTGTGGGGCGGCGGTGCGCAGCTTTCGAACCACCCTCGCCTCGTCACGGAAGGCACCGCCGTGAGGGCCACCGCACCAGCCCGAAAGGAACATCGCATGGAAGGCAGCCCTCTGGAGCCCGCCGACACGAACTGGTGGCGGGACGCCGCCATCTATCAGATCTACGTACGCAGCTTCGCCGACGGTGACGGCGACGGCACCGGCGATCTCGCGGGTGTCCGGGCGAGGCTGCCGTATCTCGTGGAACTGGGCGTGGAGGCACTCTGGTTCACCCCGTGGTATCTCTCGCCCCTCGCGGACGGCGGCTACGACGTGGCGGACTACCGCACCATCGACCCGGCCTTCGGCACTCTGGCCGAGGCCGAGAAACTCATCGCCGAGGCCCGCGAGCTGGGCATCCGCACGATCATCGACGTCGTGCCCAACCATGTCTCCGACCGGCACGCCTGGTTCACGGCGGCGCTGGCCGCCGGCTCCGGCAGCCCCGAGCGCGAGCTGTTCCACTTCAGGACCGGGCGCGGCGAGAACGGCGAGATCCCTCCGAACGACTGGATCTCCGAGTTCGGCGGCACACCCTGGACCCGCCTCGACGACGGCGAGTGGTATCTGCATCTCTTCGCGCCGGAGCAGCCCGACCTCAACTGGGCCCACCCGGCGGTGCGCCAGGAGCACGAGGACGTGCTGCGCTTCTGGTTCGAGCGTGGGGTGGCCGGTGTACGGATCGACTCCGCCGCGCTGCTGGCCAAGGATCCGGCGCTGCCGGACTTCACTCCCGGCCGCGATCCGCATCCGTATGTGGACCTCGACGAGCTGCACGACGTCTACCGCTCCTGGCGTGCCATCGCCAACGAGTACGACGCCATCTTCGTCGGTGAGGTGTGGCTGCCCGATACCGAGCGATTCGTACGCTATCTGCGCCCGGACGAGCTGCACACCGCGTTCAACTTCAAGTTCCTGGCCTGCCCCTGGGACGCGGACCTGCTGCGGAGCGCGATCGACGAGACCGTGGCCGAGCACGCGCCGGTCGGCGCCCCGGCCACCTGGGTGCTCTGCAACCACGATGTGACGCGTACGGTCACCCGGTACGGGCGGGTGGAAACCGGCTTCGAATTCGCGGCGAAGGTCTTCGGCACACCGACCGACCTGGAGCTCGGCACCCGTCGCGCCCGCGCCGCCGCGCTGCTCTCGCTGGCCCTTCCCGGCGCCGTGTATCTCTACCAGGGTGAGGAGCTCGGCCTGCCGGAAGCCGACATCCCGCTCGACCGGATCCAGGACCCGATGCACTTCCGCTCCGGTGGTACGGACCCGGGCCGGGACGGCTGCCGGGTGCCGCTGCCCTGGACGGCGGACGCGCCGTACGCCGGTTTCGGCTCCGACACCGAGCCGTGGCTCCCGCAGCCGGAGTCCTGGTCCTCCTACGCCGCCGATCTGCAGTCGGGCGACCCGGACTCGATGCTCAATCTCTACCGCGAGGCGCTGCGGCTGCGGCGCACCGAGCCCGGTTTCGGAGACGGGCCGATGAGCTGGCTGGAGGCCGCTCCCGGTGTGCTGTCCTTCACCAGGACCGACGGTCTGATCTGTGTCGTCAACCTCGTCGCTGAACCGGCGGAGCTGCCCGGCCACAGTCAGCTCCTGCTCACCAGCGGTCCGCTGGACGGCGACGGACGTCTCCCGCGCGACACGGCGGCCTGGCTGCGAAGCTGACACCGAGGCCGGCGCCACCGGTCTTCCCGCGCACGTCCCGGCGCCCGCGACAGCGCTCCTGACAACGCTGTCGCGGGCGCCGAGGCGTCCGGCCGGCGGCTCCTCGGCCATCCGGCAACCCGTCCGCCCGGCGCTCCGCCCGCTCAGGGCAGGGCCCTGGGCGGGCCGAGCCGAGCGCCAATATCCTGGAGCGGGCGGAGGACTCCAAGATCATCCGCCCGGTGGCCCCGACGCGGGACCGCCCCCGCCGCAGCCGCTGCCGGCTGTCCGCGCGGGACCTGGACGGAGCGGGACCCGGACGGGCCCGACGCGGCACGGAGGCGCATCCTTGAGCAGCAAGCAGATCCCGGTGGTCGTCCTCACGGGCTTTCTGGGATCCGGCAAGACGACCCTGCTCAACCATCTGCTCCGCCGCCGCGCGGGACGAAGGATCGCGGTCGTCGTCAATGACTTCGGCGCCATCGAGATCGACGCCATGACCGTCGCCGGTCAGGTCGGTTCGACGGTCTCGCTCGGCGACGGCTGTCTGTGCTGCGCCGTCGACGCGAGCGAACTCGACGGATATCTGGAGCAGCTCTCCCGGCCCGCCGCCCGGATCGACATCATCGTCATCGAGGCGAGCGGACTGGCCGAGCCGCAGGAACTGGTCCGGATGATCCTCGCCGGAGACAATCCGCGCACCGTGTACGGCGGACTGGTCGAGGTCGTCGACGCCGCCGAGTTCGACGCCACCCGGGAGCGTCATCCCGAGATCGACCGCCATCTCGCCATCGCCGATCTCGTGGTCCTCAACAAGACCGACCGGGTGGCGGAGCCGGAGCGGCAGCGCCTCCGGTCCGTCCTCGGCGCGCTCGGGCCCGGTACGCCGGTGGTCTCGGCCGCGTACGGACGGATCGACCCGGAGCTGCTCCTCGACCCCGCCGTCCGGCCGGACGAGGAGACGAAGGCGCGTCAGCTCAGCTTCGAGGATCTGCGCGAGGACGAGCACGCGGAGCACGACGGCCATCCGCATACTGCGTACGAGAGCGTCTCGTACACCGCGCGGACACCGATGAACCCGCGGCGGCTCATGGACTTCCTCGACTCCAGGACCGAAGGGCTCTACCGGATCAAGGGATTCGTGGACTTCGGCGCGGCCGACACGGCCAACCGCTATGCCGTGCACGCGGTCGGCCGGTTTCTCCGCTTCTATCCGGAGCCCTGGCCACGCGGTGAGGAGCGCCTCACGCGGTTGGTGCTGATCGGCTCGGGCATCGACGGCGACGCCCTGCACAAGGAGCTCGAAGCGTGCCGGGAGAGCTCAGACGCGGACGGGACCCGGGAGGACGCGTCGCGGGACGCCGCCGACGAGCGGAGTATGTGGGGCGTCCTGCGCTATGTACCCGACCTGTCCGAGCCCGAGAGCCCGGACAGGTCGCTGTAGGCCCCGGTCAGAGCGCCGGGCCGGCCAGGGTCTCGATCTCCGAGGTGAAGGGCGTACCGGAGCCGTCCCGGCGCGGGTCCGGTGCCGGCAGCTCCACCGGTGTGCCGTTCTTCTGCGCCGCGTGCGCCGGGCTCGCTCCCGCCCAGGCCAGGGCCAGCTTGTCCTCGCCCTTCAGGAACCGGTGACAGCGCACTCCGCCGGTCGCCCGGCCCTTGCGCGGATACTGGTCGAACGGCGTGAGCTTGGCCGTACGCACCGAGTCGTCCAGCGTGCCGTCCGAGCCGGTGACCGTGAAGACCACTCCGTCCGCGGCCGGGTCCACCGCCGTGAAAGAGATCACCACGGCGCCCTCGGTCAGCTTGATACCCGCCATCCCGCCCGCGGGCCGGCCCTGCGGCCGTACCTGCGAGGCCTGGTAGCGCAGCAGTTGGGCGTCGGAGGTGATGAAGACGAGATCCTCCTCGCCCGTCCGCAACTCCGCGCCACCGACGATCCGGTCACCCTCCCTGAGCGTGATGACCTCCAACTCGTCCTTGTTGGCCGGATAGTCGGGCACGACCCGCTTGACGACGCCCTGGAGCGTGCCCAGCGCGAGCCCCGGTGACGATTCGTCGAGCGTGGTCAGACAGACGAGCGTCTCGTCGTCCTCCAGCGCGAGGAACTCGGAGATCGGCGCACCGCCCGACAGATTCGGTGCCGAGGCGGTGTCCGGAAGCTGCGGCAGGTCGATCACCGCGATCCGCAGCAGGCGTCCTGCGGACGTCACGGCGCCGATATCGCCGCGAGCCGTCGCCGGGACGGCCGAGACGATCACATCGTGCCTGACCCGCCGGCCGCCGCCGCCTTCCAGCGGCTCGCCGTTGGCCGTACGGGCCAGCAGGCCGGTCGAGGAGAGCAGTACCCGGCACGGATCGTCCGCCACCTCCAGCGGCACCGAGGCCACCGAAGAACCGGCGGACTCCAGCAGCACCGTGCGCCGTGGCGTGCCGAACTTCTTGGCCACCGCGGCCAGTTCGCCCGAGACCAGCTTGCGCAGCTCGTTGTCCGAGTCCAGGATGCCGGTCAGTTCGTCGATCTCGCCGTTGAGCCGGTCGCGCTCGCTCTCCAGCTCGATCCGGTCGAACCGGGTGAGCCGGCGCAGCGGAGTGTCCAGGATGTACTGCGTCTGGATGTCGCTCAGCGAGAAGTGCTCGATGAGCCGCTCCTTCGCCTGCGCGGAGTTGTCGCTCGACCGGATCAGCCGGATGACCTCGTCGATGTCGATGAGCGCGACAAGCAGCCCCTCGACGAGATGCAGCCGGTCGCGCCGCTTGGTCCGCCGGAACTCGCTGCGCCGGCGCACCACCGTGAACCGGTGGTCCAGATAGACCTCCAGCAGCTCCTTCAGCCCCAGCGTCAGCGGCTGGCCGTCCACCAGCGCCACATTGTTGATACCGAAGGACTCCTCCATCGGCGTCAGCTTGTAGAGCTGCTCCAGCACCGCCTCGGGCACGAAGCCGTTCTTGATCTCGATCACCAGACGCAGACCGTGCGCGCGGTCCGTGAGGTCCTTGACATCCGCGATGCCCTGGAGCTTCTTGGCCGAGACCAGGTCCTTGATCTTCGCGATGACCTTCTCGGGACCGACCGTGAAGGGCAGTTCCGTGATCACCAGGCCCTTGCGGCGCGCGGTGACGTCCTCGACCGTCGCGGTGGCCCGGATCTTGAAGGTGCCCCGGCCGTTCTCGTACGCGTCCTTGATCCCCGTCAGGCCGACGATCCGGCCACCGGTCGGCAGATCGGGACCCGGTACGAAACGCATCAGCGTCTCCAGGTCCGCGGCAGGGTGCCTGATCAAATGGCGTGCCGCCGCCACGACCTCGCCGAGATTGTGCGGCGGCATGTTCGTCGCCATCCCGACGGCGATTCCGGAGGCGCCGTTGACCAGCAGATTCGGATACGCGGCCGGAAGCGTGACCGGTTCTCGCTCCTGGCCGTCGTAATTCGGCTCGAAATCGACGGTGTCCTCGTCGATCGATTCCGTCATCAGTGACGTGGCGTCGGCCATCCGGCACTCTGTGTAGCGCATGGCGGCCGGCGGGTCGTCATTGCCGAGCGAGCCGAAGTTGCCGTGGCCGTCGACGAGCGGCAGCCGCATCGAGAACGGCTGCGCCATCCTGACGAGCGCGTCGTAGATCGACGAGTCTCCGTGCGGGTGAAGCTTTCCCATCACCTCGCCGACGACGCGCGCGCACTTCACATAGCCACGGTCGGGGCGCAGGCCCATCTCGTTCATCTGGTAAACGATGCGGCGGTGCACCGGTTTCATGCCGTCCCGGGCGTCCGGCAGGGCCCGGGAGTAGATCACCGAGTACGCGTACTCGAGGAAGGAGCCCTGCATTTCATCGACCACGTCGATGTCGAGGATCTTCTCCTCGAAGTCCTCCGGCGGCGGGGTCTTCGTGCTGCGGCGGGCCATCGCTGCTGCGGCTCCTTCACAGGTTCTGTACGGCAACTTCTTGAACTGACGCGGACCATTGTGGACCGCGCCTCTGACAACGCCGACCTCGACCCGTCGTTGAACGTACCGGGCACGGGAACTTCGCCAGGTGGCAGCACGCTTGCATACAGTGGCAGGACTTCTCCATATCGCGATCGAAGGGACGTACATGCCCATGGGTCACACGGCCACAGCGCAGGCCGGTTCCGGCGGCCTGACAGCGACTGAGCACCGGCTGGCCAACGGCCTGCGCGTGGTGCTCTCCGAGGACCACCTGACCCCGGTCGCCGCGGTCTGCCTCTGGTACGACGTCGGCTCACGCCACGAGGTCAAGGGTCGTACAGGACTCGCTCACCTCTTCGAGCACCTGATGTTCCAGGGCTCGGCGCAGGTGAAGGGAAACGGGCACTTCGAGCTGGTGCAGGGAGCCGGTGGTTCGCTGAACGGCACCACCAGCTTCGAGCGCACCAACTATTTCGAGACCATGCCCACCCACCAGCTTGAGCTGGCGCTCTGGCTGGAAGCCGACCGGATGGGCTCACTGCTCGCCGCGCTCGACGACGAGTCCATGGAGAACCAGCGGGACGTCGTCAAGAACGAGCGCCGCCAACGGTACGACAATGTGCCCTACGGTACGGCCTTCGAGCGGCTGACCGCGCTCGCCTACCCCGAGGGTCATCCGTATCACCACACTCCGATCGGCTCGATGGCCGACCTGGACGCCGCGACCCTGGAGGACGCCCGCGCGTTCTTCCGGACGAACTACGCGCCGAACAACGCGGTGCTCTCCGTCGTCGGCGACATCGACCCGGAGCAGACGCTCGCCTGGGTCGAGAAGTACTTCGGCTCGATCCCGGCTCACGACGGCAAGAAGCCGCCGCGCGACGGCGCCCTTCCCGAGGTCATCGGCGAGGAGCTGCGCGAGGAGATCCACGAGGAGGTCCCGGCGCGCGCGCTGATGGCCGCCTACCGGCTGCCGCACGACGGCACCCGCGAGTGCGACGCCGCCGATCTGGCGCTCGCCGTCCTCGGCGGCGGCGAGTCCTCCCGGCTGCACAACCGGCTGGTGCGCCGGGACCGGACCGCCGTCGCCGCGGGCTTCGGCCTGCTGCGCCTGGCCGGCGCGCCCTCGCTCGGCTGGCTGGACGTGAAGGCGTCCGGCGGCGTGGAGATCCCGCGGATCGAGGCCGCCGTCGACGAGGAGCTGGCCCGTCTCGCCGACGAGGGACCGACCGCGGAGGAGATGGAGCGGGCGCAGGCCCAGCTTGAGCGCGAATGGCTGGACAGGCTCGGCACGGTCGCGGGCCGCGCGGACGAACTGTGCAGGTTCGCCGTGCTGTTCGGCGACCCGCAGCTCGCACTGACCGCCGTGAACCGGGTGCTGGACATCACCGCCGACGAGGTGCGGACGGTCGCCGCGGCGCGGCTGCGCCCGGACAACAGGGCGGTGCTGGTGTACGAGCCGCTGACCGCCGCCGACGACGCCGCCGATGACGAGAACGACGAGCACGAGGGGGCGGACCAGTGAGCGACGCTGCCGTGACCATGGACTTCCATCCGCAGCCGGCCCCTGGCGAGGCCAGGCCCTGGGCCTTCCCGGCTCCCGAGCGCGGCACGCTCGACAACGGCCTGACGGTACTGCGCTGCCACCGCCCCGGCCAGCAGGTGGTGGCGGTCGAGATCAATCTGGACGCTCCGCTGGACGCCGAGCCCGAGGGGCTCGACGGCATCGCCACGATCATGGCGCGGGCGTTCTCCGAGGGCACCGACAAGCACAGCGCCGAGGAGTTCGCCGCCGAGCTGGAGCGCTGCGGCGCCACGCTCGACGCGCACGCCGACCATCCGGGCGTACGGCTCTCCCTGGAGGTCCCCGTCTCCCGGCTGCCCAAGGCGCTCAGCCTGCTGGCCGAGGCGCTGCGCGCGCCCGCCTTCGCCGACAGCGAGGTCGAGCGGCTCGTCCGCAACCGCCTGGACGAGATCCCGCACGAGACCGCCAACCCGGGCCGCCGGGCCGCCAAGCAGCTCTCCAAGGAGCTGTTCCCGGCCGCCTCGCGCATGTCCCGGCCGCGCCAGGGCACCGAGGAGACCGTGGCGGGCATCGACGCCGCGGGCGTACGGGCCTTCTACGAGGCGTATGTACGTCCCGCCACGGCCACCGCGGTGGTCGTCGGTGACCTCACCGGCGTCGATCTCGACGAGGTGCTCGCCGACACGCTCGGCTCCTGGACCGGTGACACCGCCGCTCCCCGTCCCGTGCCGCCCGTGACCGCCGACGACACGGGCCGTGTGGTCATCGTGGACCGCCCCGGCGCCGTACAGACCCAGCTCCTGATCGGCCGGATCGGCGCCGACCGGCACGACCGGGTCTGGCCGGCCCAGGTGCTGGGTACGTACTGCCTGGGCGGCACCCTCACCTCCCGGCTCGACCGGGTGCTGCGCGAGGAGAAGGGCTACACCTACGGCGTGCGGGCCTTCGGGCAGGTGCTGCGCTCCTCGGCGCCCTCCGAGCCGGGCGGGCCGACGGGCGCCGCGATGCTCGCCATCAGCGGCTCCGTGGACACCGCGTCCACGGGTCCGGCGCTGGAGGACCTCTGGCAGGTGCTGCGCACCCTCGCGGCCGAAGGTCTCACCGACGCCGAGCGCGATGTGGCCGTCCAGAATCTGGTCGGGGTCGCACCGCTCAAGTACGAGACGGCGGCCACCGTCGCCGGCACGCTGGCCGACCAGGTCGAGCAGCATCTCCCGGACGACTTCCAGGCGCAGCTCTACGCGCGGCTCGCGGAGACCGGCACCGTCGAGGCGACCGCCGCCGTGGTCAGCGCCTTCCCGGTGGACCGGCTCGTCACCGTGCTCGTCGGTGACGCCGCTCAGATCAAGGAGCCGGTCGCGGCTCTGGGAATCGGTGAGGTGACGGTGGTCACCGGCTGATCCGGCCAGTGAGAGGGACCCCGGCGAACCAGTTCGCCGGGGTTTGTCTTTATGTCCTCTTTGTTGGAGAGACGGCCTGTCTGCCCTGTGGTGTGCGCTACAAATGGGCCGCTCTGTTTGGTATTTGAAAGATGACCCGCTTAGCGTCGGTCCGGCTGTTCGCCAGTTGCCCGCCGCGACCGCGGCGCCGGACAGCCATCGCCGAGTCCCCGTCAGGCGCGAGCCTGGGGAGCCGGGGACCCACACGCAGTCCCCGGGGTGAATCGGACGCCTTCGCACCAACCCGTGCGGAGGGGTCCGTAGGAGACCTTCCTGCTCCGAACCCGTCAGCTAACCCGGTAGGCGAGAAGGAAGGAAAGGACCAGCCTCTTCATGGCGTTCACCCGTGCCACCGGGAAGCATCGTGCCCGCAACCGCAGGATCCGCAGGGGCGTGAGCATCGCCGGTGTCGCGACGCTCACCGCCGGCGGCGCCATCGGTACCCTCGCTTCTCCGGCGCTCGCCGCCGACACGGACGCTCCGTCAGCCCGGCTGACCGGCCTGGCCCAGGCCATCGCCATCGACCACTCCCTGGCCGGCGCGATCGACGACCAGGCCGAGGCCCAGCGCGCCGCCGCCGAGCGGGCCGCGGCGATGGCCAGGGCGGAGCGCATGGCCGAGGCCCGCGCCAAGGAGGTCCGTGCCGCCGAGGAGCGCGCCGCCCGCGCGGCCGAGCGCAAGCGGCTGAACGCCTTCCGGCTTCCCGTCGCCGGTTCGTATGTCACCACCGGGTACCGGTCCGGTGGCTCTCTCTGGTCCTCCGGAAGCCACTCGGGTGTCGACTTCCGCGCCGCGTCCGGCACGCCGGTCGTCGCCGTGGGCGCGGGCACCGTCGTCGAGGCCGGCTGGGCCGGCTCGTACGGCTACAACGTCGTCCTCCGGATGAACGACGGCACATATACGCAGTACGGCCATCTCTCGTCGATCGGCGTCTCGGCCGGTCGGAGTGTCACCGCGGGCCTGCGGATCGGGCTCTCCGGTGCGACCGGCAACGCGACAGGTCCGCACCTCCACTTCGAGGCCCGGACCGGCCCGGACTACGGCTCCGACATCGATCCCGTCGCCTATCTGCGCACGCACGGTGTGAACGTCTGACTGACAGGACCGACAGGACCGACAGGACTGACAGGACCGACAGGACCGACAGGACCGACAGGATGGGCAGCTTCCGGCTGTTCCGGCTGTTCCGGTTCATTCCGGCCGTTTTGAGTTGTCCGACCGTTTCCGAAGGCCCCGGTTCCGTGCCGGGGCCTTCCGCGTCCGCCGTACTGGCCAAAAGATATCCATCGATTCCGGGCACCCATCGGAATTTCTCGTTGATTGCAATAGAGTCACGGAACAGGAGTCAATCGGCAGCGTTTCGCGCGGATTAAAACGGAGGTTCGGACATGCGCATTCCCGCGCACTCGGTATGCACAGCGATCCGTGACGACATCATCTCCGGTGTATTCGAGCGCGGCGCCAGACTGACCGAGGAGCAGCTCGCGCGGCGCTACGGCGTCTCCCGCGTCCCGGTGCGCGAGGCCCTGCGCACCCTGGAATCCGAGGGTTTCGTGACCACGCGCCGCCATGTCGGCGCGTGCGTGGCCGAGCCCACGGAGCAGGAGGCGGCTGACCTTCTGGAAGTGCGGCTCCTGCTGGAGCCGCTGGGAGCGGCGCGCGCGGCCCAGCGCCGTACGGAAGCCCATCTCAAGGTGTTGCGCGGCCTGGTCAGGCTGGGCCAGGAGCGGGCCCGCCGCGGTCAGGGCGAGGATCTGCGCTCGCTCGGCGCCTGGTTCCACGAGACGCTCGCCCAGGCGTCCGGAAGCCCCGCGCTCACCGCGCTGCTCACCCAGCTCAGACACAAGATCGCCTGGATGTACATCGTCGAGCAGCCCGCTCATCCCGTGGAGTCCTGGGCGGAGCACGGCGCGATCGTGGACGCGGTGGCGCGCGGTGACGCGGAGCGCGCACGGACGCTGACGGCGCTGCACGCGGAGCGCACGGCGGTGGTGCACCGGCTGCGGCGGCCGGATCGCGGCCGGGAAAAGGTGAGGGCTTCGCAACATGCCGTAAACATCGCGAGTGCCCGCAATTAACAATCGCGCCGTATACAAAGAGAAGAAATACGTGGGCCGTATTCTTTGCTGCCCGTACAAAAACTACGGAGCCGCGGTGCGCTGAATTCCGCGCACCGCGGCTCCGTCATGAAAAAGTCCCGTACGGCCCTGTCTGTACGGGACATTTTCGTCCGACATTTTACCGTCGAGACGTTTACCGCCGAGACATCACCGGTCGGCCGACGTCAGACGGTCTCGGGAAGCTCGTCGAGACCTTCGGCGACCAGCTTCGCCAGCCGGTCCAGAGCGGCGTCGGCGCCGTCCGCCTCGGAAGCCAGCACGATCTCCTCGCCGCCCTGCGCGCCCAGGCCGAGCACCGCGAGCATGGAGGCCGCGTTGACGGGGTTGCCGTCGGCCTTCGCGATCGTCACGGGGACGCCGGTGGCCGTGGCGGCGCGGACGAAGATGGAGGCGGGGCGGGCGTGCAGGCCCTCGGTCCAGCCGACGTTGACGCGGCGCTCAGCCATGGTGTTGCCCTTCAAGTCTCATGATGTTGTCTAGACCAGTCTCTCATGTTCCGCGGAATACCTTCCGGTCGGCCCCGGACTCGGGACCGCCCCCGGGCGGGCCACACCAGAGTGCCCCAGAGTGGCCTGGCGCATCCACCGCCCGGGCCCGGGCGGGCACCGTAGGCTCTGGGACATGGAGACGCCGCCGGACCACGCGTACCCCGGACACTGGGAGGCGGACGTGGTGCTGCGCGACGGAGCCACCGCCCGGATCCGGCCCATCACCACCGAGGACGCCGAGCGGCTGGTCAGCTTCTACGAACAGGTCTCCGACGAGTCGAAGTACTACCGCTTCTTCGCTCCCTATCCACGGCTCTCCGACCGGGATGTACACCGCTTCACCCACCACGACTACGTGGACCGGGTGGGACTCGCGGTGACGGTGGGCGGCGAGTTTATCGCCACCGTGCGATACGACCGGATCGACGGTCTGGGGCGCCCCGCCTCGGCCCCGGCGGACGAGGCCGAGGTCGCCTTTCTCGTCCAGGACGCGCACCAGGGCCGCGGTGTCGCCTCCGCGCTGCTCGAACACATCGCGGCTGTCGCCCGCGAGCGGGGCATCCGGCGCTTCGCCGCCGAGGTGCTGCCGGCGAACAACAAGATGATCAAGGTGTTCCGGGACGCCGGATACACCCAGAGACGCAGCTTCGAGGACGGTTCCGTACACCTCAGCCTCGACCTCGAACCGACTGTCGAGTCCCTCGCCGTGCAGCGCGCCCGCGAGCAGCGTGCCGAGGCACGCTCCGTGCAGCGCCTCCTCACGCCGCGCTCGGTCGCCGTCGTCGGCACCGGCCGCGCGCCCGGCGGCGTCGGCCGCACCGTGCTGCGCAACCTGCTCGACGGAGGCTTCACCGGCCGCGTCTACGCGGTCAACCACGCCTTCGCACCGGACCTGGACGAGACCGACGGCGTGCCCGCACTCCGCTCCGTCGCGGAGACCGGCGAGCCCGTCGACCTCGCGGTACTGGCCGTGCCGGCCGAGCGCGTGCCGGAAGCGGTCGCGGACTGCGGTGCGCACGGCGTCCAGGGCCTGGTCGTCCTCTCCGCCGGCTACGCGGAGAGCGGCGCGGAAGGAAGGGAGCGCCAGCGCCAACTGGTGCGCCAGGCACGTTCGTACGGGATGCGCATCATCGGCCCCAACGCCTTCGGGATCATCAACACGGCCGAGGCGGTCCGGCTGAACGCGTCCCTCGCGCCGGAGCCGCCCGACCGGGGACGGATCGGTCTCTTCACCCAGTCCGGCGCGATCGGCATCGCTCTGCTCTCGGGGCTCTACCGGCGCGGCGCGGGCCTGTCCTCCTTCATCTCCGCCGGCAACCGCGCGGACGTCTCCGGCAATGACTTCCTGCAGTACTGCTACGAGGACCCGGACACCGACGTCGTCCTGCTCTATCTGGAATCGATCGGCAATCCACGGAAGTTCACCAGGCTCGCCCGGCGCACCGCGGCGGTGAAGCCGGTCGTGGTCGTCAAGGGAGCGCGCCACAGCGGCAGCGCACCGCCGGGACACGCGGTCCCGGTGACACGGATCCCGGACGCCACGGTCTCCGCGCTGATGAGCCAGGCCGGAGTGATACGCGTCGACACGGTCACGGAACTGGTCGACGCGGGCCTGCTGCTCGCCTCCCAGCCCCTCCCGTCCGGCCCTCGGGTGGCGATCCTCGGCAACTCCGAGTCCCTCGGCCTGCTCACCTACGACGCCTGCCTGACGGAAGGGCTCCAGCCGCTCCCGCCGCGCGATCTGACGACCGCCGCGACCCCGGCGGACTTCCGTGACGCACTGGTGACGGCCCTCGCCGACCCGGCGTGCGACGCGGTCGTGGTGACGGCGATTCCCGGCGTCGGTGAGACCGGCACGATGGACCCTTCCGACGGCGGAGCTCTGGGCAGGGCCCTGCGCGCGGCGGCGGCGGGCGGCCCGGCCAAGCCGGTGGCGGTGGTCCATGTCGAGATCGTCGGCCTGGCGGAGGCGCTGTCGGCGGTCACCGGCGGCGCGCCCGGCCCGGCGGTCCGCTCCACGGAACCGGACGGCCGGGCCGCCGACGCCACCGGTACGGCGCGGCCGCCGGCCGGCGCCGTGACCTCCGCGACCGCCGCCGCCGGACCGGAGCCCGCCGGGCCGGAGCCCGCCGGGCCGCGTCCCGGCACCGCGCGGATCCCCGCGTATCCCGCCGCCGAGCGGGCCGTCCGCGCGCTGTCCGAGGCCGTCACCTACGCCCAGTGGCGGCGACAGGCCGCCGAGCCGGGAAAGGTCCCCGAGTACGACGACATAGACGAGGGCGGCGCCGCCGCGTCGATCGGAAGACTCCTCGGCGGCTCGACCGACCCCGGCGGCGTGTCCCTCGCGCCTGCCGACGCCCGGCAACTCCTCGCCAGGTACGGCATCTCCGTGCGGCCGGCCCTGCCCGCGTCCGGTCCCGACGAAGCCGCCGACGCGGCCGCCCGGCTCGGCTATCCCGTCGCGCTCAAGACAACCGCGCCGCGACTGCGCCACCGCGCCGACCTCGGAGGCGTACGGCTGGATCTCGCCGACGAGGCACAACTGCGCCTCGCGTACCGCGAGCTGACCGAGACATTCGGAGGGCCCGCCGAGCTTCAGCCCGTCGTCCAGGCCATGGCGCCTCGCGGCGTCGACACCGTCGTCCGGGCCGCGATCGACGCCGCCGCCGGTGCCGTCCTCTCCTTCGGACTCGCGGGCGCCGCCTCCGAGCTGCTCGGCGACCTCGCCCACCGGCTGGTTCCGGCCACCGACCGCGACGCCGCCGAGCTGATCCGGTCCATCAGGACGGCCCCGCTGCTGTTCGGCTGGCGCGGCTCCGAACCCGTCGACACCGCCGCACTGGAGGAGCTGCTCCTGCGGGTGTCCCGGCTGGTCCACGCCCACCCGGAGATCGTCTCCGTCAGCCTGGAACCGGTGGTCGTCGCCACACACGGACTCTCCGTCCTCGGCGCCGGCGTCCGGCTCGCGCCGAGGCCCGCCCGCGACGACCTCGGTCCGCGCCGCCTCCCGAGCTACTGAGCGGCGGCGCGGGGCTGTGGTGAGCGCCTCGCGGAGCGTCTCCGGCAGCCATCCGGCCACCGTAGGATGGAGCCCATGGCGAAGACCGGTACGACGACCCAGGGGCTGCGCACGGCGATCGAGCGCAGCGGCTACTACCCGGCTCTCGTGGCCGAAGCGGTGGAGGCCGCTGTCGGTGGCGAGCAGATCGCGTCGTACCTGGTGCACCAGGAGACCACGTTCGACGCCAACGAGGTGCGCAGGCATGTCACCGTCCTCGTGCTGACGGTCCACCGTTTCATCGTCAGCCACACCGACGAGCAGGCCGCCGACTCCAGCTCCCCGACTCCGTACGCCACCACCTCAACCGAGTCGGTCAAGCTCGACCGGATCTCGTCCGTCGTGGTCAGCCGCGTCGTCGCCAACCCGGAGTCCTACACACCCGGCACCCTGCCCCGCGAAGTCGTCCTCACCATCGGCTGGGGCGCCGTCTCCCGGATCGATCTGGAGCCCGCCGCCTGCGGCGATCCGAACTGCGAGGCGGACCACGGCTACACCGGCAGCTCCACCGCCGACGACCTGAGCCTGCGGGTCAGCGAGGCCGGCGACGGCCCCGACGCGGTCCGGCAGACGCTGGCGTTCGCCCAGTCCCTCTCCGAAGCGACCGCGGCGGCCACCGCGGCGACCGGCCGCTGATGACCGCCCAGCCCCTCTGGCCGGATCCCGTCCCTCTCGATCCCGGCGCCGCGCCGCTTCCCGAGTACGGCAGCGGCTCGCTCGCCGACCTGCTGCCCACGCTCGCGGCCGGCCAAGGCGTACCGGACCTGACCGCCGCCATCCCCGAGCTGACTCCCGCCGACCGGAACTGCGTCTTCCTGATCGACGGCCTCGGCTGGGAGCAGATCAAGGCGCACCCGGCCGAAGCGCCCTATCTGACCTCGCTGCTCGGCACCTCGCGCGGCTCCACCGGCCGGCCCATCACCGCGGGCTTCCCGGCCACCACCGCGACTTCGCTCGCCTCCGTGGGTACGGGCCTGCCGCCCGCCGCACACGGCCTGCCCGGTTACACCGTCCGCGATCCCGCGACAGGCGCGCTGATGAACCAGCTCCGCTGGAAGCCGTGGACCGCGCCGCATGTCTGGCAGCCGTATCCCACCGTCTTCCAGCTCGCCGACGCGGCGGGCGTCCACACCGCCCAGGTGTCCTCGCCGACCTTCGAGCACACGCCGCTCACCAAGGTCGCGCTCAGCGGCGGCACCTTCCTCGGAAGGCTCTCCGGCGAGGAGCGGATGGACCTGGCCGCCGAGCAACTCGCCGCGGGAGACCGCTCGCTGGTCTACACGTACTACAGCGAGGTCGACGGCAAGGGCCATCGCTTCGGTGTGGACTCCGACGCCTGGCGCGGCCAGCTCATGTATGTCGACCGGCTCGTCCAGCGGCTCGCCGAGCAACTGCCGCGCCGCGCCGCGCTTTATGTGACCGCCGACCACGGCATGATCGACATCCCTTTCGACGAGCGGTCGCGCATCGACTTCGACGAGGACTGGGAGCTGCGCGCCGGGGTCGCCCTGCTGGGCGGCGAGGGCCGGGCCCGCCATGTCTACGCGGTGCCGGGCGCCGAGGCCGATGTGCTCACCGTCTGGCGCGAGGTGCTGGGCGAGCAGTTCTGGGTGGCGAGCCGGGACGAGGCGATCGCGGCGGGCTGGTTCGGCCCGCCGGGCGCGATGGACGAGCGGGTGTACGGACGGATCGGCGATGTCGTCGCCGCGGCCCACGACGATGTGGTCGTCACCGCCTCGGTCCAGGAACCGCACGAGTCCGCGATGGTCGGGATGCACGGCTCGATGACCTCCGTCGAGCAGCTCGTCCCGCTCCTCGAAGTACGCTCGTAGCCGCCCGAGCGACCACCGACCTCCGTACACGCGCGTGAGACACCTGTGCGCGTGGAGATCCGACCGCGCAGCCGTTTAACCGAAAGGCCGTCACTCCGTCATGCCAGAGCTGGTGTTTTTCTCCGGCACCATGGACTGCGGGAAGAGTACTTTGGCGCTCCAGATCGGACACAACCGTTCGGCCCGCGGGCTCCAAGGCGTGATCTTCACCCGCGACGACCGGGCGGGCGAAGGCAAGCTCTCCTCCCGCCTGGGCCTGGTCACCGAGGCGGTTGAGGCCACCGAGGGCATGGACCTGTACGCCTACCTCGTGGACCAGCTCTCCAAGGGCGGCAAGGCCGACTATGTGATCGTGGACGAGGCGCAGTTCCTCGCCCCGAAGCAGATCGACCAGCTCGCCCGGGTCGTGGACGACCTCGGGCTGGACGTTTTCGCCTTCGGGATCACCACCGACTTCCGCACCAAGCTGTTCCCGGGCTCGCAGCGGCTGATCGAGCTGGCCGACCGGATCGAGCAGCTCCAGGTCGAGGCCCTGTGCTGGTGCGGGGCCCGCGCCACCCACAACGCCCGTACGGTGGACGGCGAGATGGTCGTCGAGGGCGCTCAGGTCGTCGTCGGCGACGTCAACCGGCCGGCCGAAGAGATCGGCTACGAGGTCCTCTGCCGTCGCCACCACCGCCGCCACATGACGTCGGCCTCGGCCCACGCGAGCGCTCTCTCCCCGGACGTCCTGCCGGTCAACCACGCCTGACCGTTCTCCTCCGGATGATTGATTCCAAGGGGCAGCGGCGGTCGCGGCCCTGAACACCGGCACGGATGAGGAGCACGGTCAGTGACCAACGGAAATCGCATAGGACCGCCCAGCTTTGGCAGCGAACGCGACATGTTGCGGGCCTTCCTCGACTACCACCGGGCGACCCTCGCCATGAAGTGCGAAGGGCTCACCGACGAGGAGCTGCGGCAGCGGTCGATGCCGCCGTCGACGCTTTCGCTGCTCGGCCTGGTGCGGCACATGGCGGAGGTGGAGCGTGCCTGGTTCCGTCGAGCGTTCGAGGACAACGACGCGCCCATGGTCTGGTCCGACAAGATCGACTTTCAGGCCGCGTATGACGCGAGCGCGTCGACGAGGGACGAGGCGTTCACGGTCTGGGAGGCCGAGGTGAGGAACTCGCGCCGCATCGAACAGGAGGCTCACTCCCTGGACCTGGCTGGGTATCAGCCGAGATGGGGCGAGGAGGTATCGCTGCGGATGGTGATGGTGCACGTGCTTCTGGAGTACGGCCGCCACAACGGGCACGCGGACTTTCTGCGTGAGGGTATCGACGGGACCGTGGGCGCCTGAGTCCGTGGGAGGGCCTCGATCGTCTCCACATGCTGATCGCTTCCGGAGAATCACCTGCGCGTCTGGAAGAAGGGAGTCCGACATCGGTGTGACGGCAGAGCCGGACTTCCTCGCAACCGCTCTTGCGGTGCTCTCTCGAAGGGCTGTGCCGTAATCCCCGACAGACGCTGACCGGCGACAGGAACTACGTCGGAAATCCTTTTATCGGCGTCCTGCACACGGCAACGTGTGCCTATTCTCAATGCCGGAGAACAGAGAATGTTCATTCGTCCGGACAGGGCTCGTAAGGGCACTTGGAAGCGGCGCGACGAGGTGTTTCAACCGCCGATCCGGGCGGACCTATGAACGGATGGGAAAGATTCCGTGAAGGGCTTACGGGGCCGCTGATCCGTCGGGCAGCCGGCCTCGCTCGGGCGCCGGGCGAGGCCCCAGTCATTCCCTCCGCCGCCGACGTGCCCGGCCTTGACCGGGTCGCTGGTCAGATCCTCAACCGAAGCCGTCCGGCGGCGCGGGAGCGCCTCGTGGCATCCGCGAACGAACCATCGGGAGAGGCGCGGACGGCCGAGTCCGCACGCTTCGTGGTGCACCTTCGTCGCGCGAATGCACGTCGGGTCGCCATGCAAAACGGGTGGTTCGGCTGGAAAGGGGTAAGTGTTCTGAGGGCACCCTCGGGGGCGGCTAATTGGCGCCAATGATCTTAAAACGGAAATCCTGCTGAAAACCCGTCAGATGCCAGAAATGGAACAGGTCGGCCGGGCTGTCGGATCATGGCGTGGTGATAGACTTGCTAAGTAGTGCCAAACTCGCTATAGCGTTGTGAATTCAACGCATCGGCTCAGAAAGTCAGTTATCCCTGGGAGAACTGTGCCATTAGTCCGGCCTTCAATGCGGGCGGGCGTGCGCGGCCCATCCCGTATGTCCATGACCGTGTGCTCATTCCAACGCACACTCTAGGCATTCAGTGCCCGGTCGTACACTCGTCCGAAGAGAGTCCTGTGACGCAATACTTTCAGGATCCAGCGTTTTGGGGTTTGATCGCTGGTACTCCTATCGCCGCAACCGCGATTGTCCGCGGTAGAAAATCGATCACCGCGCTGCGGAAGGAGAAGGAGGAGCTCAAGTCTCACTACGCCAGACTGGAAGACCATTACACCGAGGCCGTGGAAGAGGCCAAGGACGCAGCCGAAGAGGCCACGAAAAATGCGCTGAAGGCCGCTATGCGGACTCTTCAGGGTCTCGCGAGTGAGCAGCAGCTCGCCATCACCAAAATCCAGGACAAATATGGAGAGCTCCAGATTCTCCAGGACCTCCTGGACATTGACCACATGAATTCGCAGTTCGCGCGGCGCGCCCAGTCCATCGCCGTGCTCTGCGACGGCTGGCTCGGCCGGCAGCGCGCCGCGGCCTCTCTTTACGATGTGGTCCGCAGCGCCAAGGGCCGTATCCGCCACTTCACGCGTGTCGAAATCCGCGCCCAGAGCAACGTCGCGATCGTCAGCCGCGCCGTCGAACCGGTCGCGCTCACGCTCGCCGAACTGCTGGACAACGCCACCAGTTACTCGGCGCCGGAAACAATCATCGAGATCAATATCCGGCCCGTGCCCAAGGGCGTCTGCATCATCGTCGACGACGCCGGTGTGGGCATGAACGAAGAAGAGAAGAGCAGGGCGGCGAAGCTCCTTTCGAGTGAGCGCTCACCCGGTGTCTCCGGTCTCGGTAACCCGCCGCAGTTCGGCTTCACCGTGATCGGTGTGCTCGCCGCCCGCTACGGCTTCACCGTCTCGGTGGATTCCACTTCTCCCTACGGTGGCGTGCGCGCGGTCGTGCTTCTTCCCGAGGAACTCCTCACAGCCATGCCCGAGCCGGGGCCCGAGCCCGAGGAGAGTTCCGCCGTGGCCGCGTCCTCCCCGATGCCGCCGGAAGAGAACGCGGTACCCCCCACAACCACGTTCGGCGGTCTGCCGAAACGCCGACGGCGCGGTGCGATATCCATCGTGCCGGCAGCCGAGAACGCGGACACCCCGGCCCGGAGCAGCGAACAAGCCGCCTCCGTCATGGGCGCGTTCCAGCGGGGGACGCAGTCGGGCCGTCGTTCCACCAACACAAGCAGTGAAGGGCATGAGGCTCAGTGAATTACGATCTCTCGTGGATGCTTGACAGTGCTCTGGAAGTGCCCGAAGCACGCCACGCGATTCTCGTTTCCGCCGACGGTCTGTTGATGGCGCGCTCGAAGGATGTCGGCAAGGACCACGCCGACACCGTCGCCGCCGCGATGAGCGGCATGCAGTCGCTCAGCCGTACGGTCGCCGACTTCTGCGGCGGGCCCGACCAGCGCCCCCAGTGGCGTCAGACCCTGGTCGAGTTCGACCACGGCTGGGTCTTCCTCATATCCGCGGGTGAGGGTGCCTACCTCGCTGTCTCCGCCTCACCCGAGGTCGACATGGCGGAGATCACCTTCCGTATGCAGCAGCTCGTCGGACAGCTCGGGAAGGCGTTGACGAGCCCGCCCCGTGAGAATTCCGAGGCGAGGGCATGACCACGCCGGACGAGCCCGAGGTAGAGGCCACGCCCTTAGTGCGACCGTATGTGATCGCCAACGGTCGCGAACTGATCGACGACAACGATTTCTCGTTGATCACCCTGGTCACGGTCTCGGAGGACGTTCCGCACAACGGTCTGCTGGATCCTGAGAAGCGTCGGCTGATGGAGCTGTGCTCCGGAGGTTTTCTGTCGGTCGCCGAAATAGCCGGGCATATCCAGCTCCCCGTCGGCATCGTCAAGATTCTCCTGCACGATCTCACGGCGGAGGGCTATCTCTACACGCGTGCCCCCATCCCGCCCGCAAAAAGAGTCAACAGGCAAATTCTTGAGGAGGTGCTGAATGGGCTCCAAGCTCGCTTTGGATGACGGCGTCTACCTGCGCGATTCGGTGCAGACGGCGGCCAAGATCCTTGTGGTCGGGCATTTCGCCGTTGGCAAGACCACTTTCATCGGGACCATGTCCGAGATTCCCCCGCTGCGTACCGAAGAGGTCATGACGCGGGCCGGCGAGGAAGTCGACGATCTCAAGGGCACCTCCAGCAAGACCACGACGACGGTCGCCATGGACTTCGGCCGTCTCACACTCAGCGAGAAGCTGGTCCTCTATCTCTTCGGAACACCCGGACAGCAGCGCTTCGTGCAGGTGTGGGAGGACATGTCACGCGGCGCGCTCGGCGCGCTGGTCCTGGTCGACCCGGAGCGCCTCGAAGAGTCCTTCCCGGTGATGGACCTGGTCGAGCACTACGGAATCCCGTATGCCATAGCGGTGAACAGATTCGTCGGGAGACCGGATCACTCCGACGACGAGATCAGAGAGGCGCTCGATCTCCTTCCCGAGACACCTCTCGTCAACTGTGACGCCCGTGACCAGCGTTCGTCCGCGAACGCCCTCATCGCTCTCGTTCGTTACCTCCAGTCACGCCTCAACTAGGAGTCCGACCCATGCCCTCTCCTGCGGATATCCCCGCCCCGCCGCCAGGCTGCCCGGCGCACAACAGCGGCAAGGGAATCCCCCTGTACACAGCTGATTTCGCCGATGACCCGCAGGCCCACTACGAGTACATGCGCGGCTTCGGGGTCGCCGCGCCCGTCGAGCTCGCGCCCGGTGTGGAGGCCTCGCTGGTCACGGATTACGCGGCGGCGCTCCATGTGCTCCAGAACCCGGACGTCTTCGGCCGTGACTCACGACGCTGGCGGGCCCTCAACGAGGGCCGCATACCGATGAACAGTCCCGTCCTGCCCATGATGGCGTTCCGACCGGGGCCGCTCTTCACCGACGGGCCCGAGCATCTGAGGCTCCGTCAAGCCATGACGGACAGTCTGGCGAAGATCGACAGCCGTTGGGTGACCCGGCTGGGCGAACGAATCGCCAAATACCTGATCGAGCAGTTCAAGGGCCGTGGCACGGTCGACCTGGTGCGGGAATACGCGCAGGTCCTCCCGTTGCTCGTCTTCAACGAGCTCTTCGGCTGCCCCGCGGACGTGGGCGACCGGGTGGTGTTCGGCATCTCGGGCATCTTCGACGGAACCGACGCGGAGAGGGCCAACAAGGTGCTGGGGGAGGCACTGTTCGAGCTGGTGGCGCTCAAGCGGAAGGAGCCCGGCGAGGACGTCATCTCCTGGCTGATGCAGCATCCGGCCGCTCTCACCGACGAGGAGATGATCCCGCAGATCATCCAGCTCATCGGTGGCGGGACAGAGCCGCTCGCGAATCTCATCGCGAGCGCCCTGGCGGTGCTGCTCTCCGAAGAGACGATCGCCGGGCTGCACTCCGGCGGTCTGCTGGTCGAGGACGCCGTCAACGAGGTCCTCTGGAACAGCGCCCCCATCTCCAACTACGCCACGCATTTTCCGCTGCAGGATGTCGAACTGTCGGGATACCGGCTGGACGCCGGGGATCCGGTGCTCATCAGTTTCGCCGCGGCCAACACCGATCCCAATCTGTCCGGGGACCGGCAGACGCTCAGCAAGCGAGCGCATCTGGCCTGGGGAGCCGGGCCGCATGCCTGCCCGGCCAAGGATCCCGCGCTGCTGATCTCCGTGCAGGCCATTGAGAACCTCCTCAAGGACCTGCCGGACATCGAGCTGGCGGTTCCTTCCGAGAATCTGGCCTACCGGCCGGGCCCGTTCCACCGGGCACTGAGTTCACTGCCCGCCCGGTTCACTCCCGTCCGGATCTCGCGGCGGGAAACCGCCGCGCCCCGGTCGGCGGTCCGCGCCGCCGGCGGACCTCGGACCGAGGACGCGTCCGCACCGCAGAAGGGGAAGTTCTGGAGTGGCTTCCTGGCGTGGATGAAGGGCTGAGATCACTCGGCCGTGGAAGCCGAGACTGAGGCGCGTGGCCACGTCGACCACATGTCCCCCTCGTCACCGATCCGGCCGCCGCTGGCGATCGGCACGGTGGCGAGGAACTCGGCGGGCAGATCGAACGCGTCCACCAGACTCAGCATGTGAGGGGCCAGGCCGGCGATGATGTCGTTGCGGACATCCGGGAAGGCCCGCACGTGATCGGCGGTCAGATGTCCCTCGGCGAGCAGCCTCCCGGTGTGCGAGTCGAGCTGACGGAGCAGGAACAGCCGGCACAGGTCCTCCAGCAGGCTCCGTGCCGTCGGATCGGCCGCCCGGGCGGCCGCGGCGATGAACGCGTCGGCGGCCTCGCGGCAGACATGCGCCGAAACCATCTCCAGAGCCGTTTCGGATGCCTCGTTCCAGCGTCCGAGCGGATCGCCCGCAGGACCTTGGCGCAGAGCGCTCCTCGCCCTGCGCTGCGCGTCGGACTCGACCTCGGCCAGAAGATCACGCAGAAAGCCGAGATCGGTCAACGATCTCTCGGCGAGCGGCTCGTCGCACGCCCGACGGCGTTCCATCTGATGGCCGAAGAGCATCTCGGATGCCGCCTTGTTCCAGATGACAAGGTTGTCACCCTCTGCGGTGATGCCGCCCTCTATGTTCAATGGCAGTTCGGATATGCCGTTGACCGGGAAGAGTCCCTGCGCTCCGCACCGCTCCCGGGACTCGATCGCGATCGCGCGGGCCTGCCAGGTGATCCATCCCTTGGTGATCGCGACCAGTCGCTCCGTATCGGCCCGGTTCTCCGGTGTGTGCCCGACCCACTGGGAAACCACCTCCCGATGGAGGAGCGTCATGGCGTACGCCGTCGCGATCGAGTCCAGCAGTCGGCTGTGATGGCTGCGATGCGCCACCAGCGGAATGCGCTCACCGCGCTTCATCCCGCTGATGTGCCGGGAGTGGGCATGCCGCACGGCGATGGTCAGGGCAGCCCTCGACATGCCCAGGGTGCCCGCGCTCATGCAGAGCTTGCCGCTGGTGACACGGCCGATTGAGTGCAGGAACCGTTTGCGTGCGCTGCCCAGCGTGCTGTGGAGCAGGCCTTCCCGGTCCAGCCGGCCGTGCTCCGCTTCGAGCAGCGCCTCACGCGGCAGCCGCACCATGTGGAAGCGGGTCAGGCAGTGGTCGACAGGCGTGCCGGTGCGGTCCGGGAGCTGTTTGACGTGGACTCCCGGCAGATGGCCGTTCTCGTCGCTCAGCGGAGTGAGGAAGAGGAAGGCTCCCTGATCCTCGCCGTCGATCACCAGCCGCGCCGCCACGACGGCCGACTTCGGGCCGCCCGCCAGGCTGGTGTTCGGCATGAATTTCTGCGCGCGGTCATTGGGCGTGTGCAGGATGAACCCGCCGGTCTCCCGGTCGTATTCAGCGGTCGTCTCAAGAGCCGCCGCGTCGTTGCCGTGACCCAGCTCGGTGCAGAGGAACGTGCCCGTACGCCGCATCTCGGTGAAGGCGGACAGATCGCGGCCTCCGCTGTCGGCGTCCTGTTCCAGCAGGCTGCCCAGAAACAGGTTGTAGTGGATGCTCGCCAGGGTGCAGAGGCCGCCGTCCACCACTCCCGTCCACTCGTGGAGTGCCGAGAGCCGCTGCGGATCGAGGGCCAAGTCCGTGGGAGAACCGGCAGCCTCATTGACCAAACGCAGGCGGGAGTAAGAGAGTTCGACGCGCTCCGCGGGGGAGAGGCCGGGACGGTGCCGGAACTCCCCGGTGGAGAGGAGGTTACGCCATGCTCCATGAACCCGTGCCTGCTCGTCGCCGTTGAAGAGCAGGTACGTGAGCTCAGAACGGGCCCTGTTCTGTCCCTGCACCGGTAGGTGAGGCGACACCGGGGCGGTGTCCTGGGGGAGATCATTGTCACGAAATGTCAGCATGGTCATGAATAACTCCGCATGAATGCCCTACGCCAACGAACAGAACTTGAGACAATTTAATACGGGCACGCCTATTGACTCCAGCGGTTTCAAGATCTTTTTTTGAGTGGAAAATCACTCGGGGGGGCACTTGAGGAAGCAGTCGGCCTGCATTACCCTCGGCCCCCTTATATTGCAAAGTGCGGCCTTGTGTGTTTAGAAGTAAGGCCAAGATTAAACGGCTGTCTCCCGGGGAAGTCATGAAAGATTTAGTCACATCTCGGTAGTCGCCGTCCGGCGGCCCAAGGTGACGGAAGCGAAGCGTCACCGCCCGGCGACCCTCCGCCTGGCGCTGGGCTGCGGTGTCGCCGTGATCGGAGGTCGGAATCCACTCGATGTCTCATGTTTCCGACATATGCCCGGACCTGTGATGCCGGCTGTCCGCGTTCCGGCGGCACCGCCTCTCCGGAATGGCCGTTCCCGGCACAGTCGTGTCCCGCGGTATTATTTCCAACCGCATAACCCGGCTGCGGCCGCTGCGATTTTCCCATTTCCCCGGCTGGGAATTCTCCATTTACGCGGCGCCGGAAATTGCACAGAACACCAATGAATGCTCCGCCGAAATGAAAGTGTTCGGCCTCTCAGGTTATTCGCGCGAAGTGGCCGAATAACCATCCGCTGGGCCGTGGCAGGGCCATGTGGCTGACGGTGACGCTCCTCAGGGCTGTCCCGTCATCCCGGGCGGGCGCGCGGCGTCAGCTACGGCACGGCGTCAGACGCGGCATCTCGCCGCGTTGTCGGAACGCCCTCATACACCAGTACGGCGACACGCCTCCGCCTCGCGATCCACCGCATCTGACGCCGCGCGCTGATCCACCAGGGATGACGGGACAGTCCCTGGACCTTCATCCCGCCGGGACTTACCCGGTCCAGCCGGTCGGCGCGTCTCTCCTTCGGACCCGGCTGACATCTGTTCGGCCGGTGAACACGTCAGGCCCGCGCTTCGGCGCGGTGACGTACGCGTTCGTGCCGAAGGGCGACATGGAGGTCGAGAGCGTCCGGCTACGAAGGTTCGCAGGTCGCGGGACGGCAGCCGTTGACAGCGGCGTGACGCGGTCGGGCCGGGCCGGCCTCTGGAGGGACAAGGGCGGCGGCAGAGCGATGCGGCCTCGCTGATGCGCAGGATCAGGTCGTCAGTTGCCTCAACCCGCCCGGAGAAGGGACGAAACTGATACGGGTGTAGTACTCGGTGCCGAGGATTCGGTTCCGGGTCTCCTCCGGGAGGCGGGACAGGATTCCGGGCAGCGGCCGTTCCCGCTCCACCTGGCTGCGGTGCGCCAGGATCGCGCGCCACTTCTGATCGAGCCACGGCCGGACGTCCACCGTCGCGGTGACGTGGTCGTCCGGCACGCTCAACGCCGACTTGCCGACCCGGCTCAGGAGGTCGCCGAGATCGCCGACGCCCGAGTGAGGATGGGTCGCCAGATAGACGGCGCGAGGCTGCCACGGTTCACCTGCTTCGAGGTGGAGTTGCTTGAGCCCGGCGGCGGTCACAGCGAGCATGGTCATCTGGTGGGTGTGGCGGTGATCGCGGTGTCCCGTCAGTTGGCCGTAGGCGTCGTGGGTGATGACAATCTCGGGCCGGACCTCCCTGATGTGAGCGACGAGGCGGCCGACGGCTTCGTCGAGGGGCACCTCGCACCATCGCGGTCGTCCGGGCGCGGATTCGGCCACGCGGTGGTCGGCGTAGCCGAGCATGCGCGGCGGCTCGCGGATTCCCAGGGCCGCCACGGAGTCGGTGAGTTCGGGAGCGCGCGGGCTGTCGGGTGCCCAAGTGGCGGTGACGACGGCAGTGCGGGCACCCGCGTCGGCGTGCTGGGCAAGGACGCCGCCGGACACGATCGCCTCATCGTCAGGGTGCGCAAAGACCGCTAGAACGCTGGGCAACACGGCTTTCTCCTCGATCCTGGCCGGTCGACCTTCGCGGGCCCACGCAGTCCGCCGGCCGGGTGACGGGGCCGGTGACGAGGTGCTGTGCCGACGCCACCACCGGCGCTGGATGACCGGTGCCACCGCCGCTGCCGCGCTCTGCCCGGACGTACTGTCCGCCCGAGGCGCGTCCCGCGCACGGGAGGGCCCTTAGACGCCGGACGACCGTACGATCGTGAAGATCGCGCCCTCCGGGTCCGCGACCGTCGCGATCCGTCCGTTCACGCTCTTCCGCGGCGGCTGGAGCACATGCCCGCCGAGCTCAGTGACCAGGCGCGCGGTGGCATCGGTGTCGTCGACCTCGAAATGGGTCATCCAGTGCGCGCCCCGGTCACGGGCCAGCGCCCGACCCACCCCGTGCAGTGAGGCGACCGGCCGTCCCTCCAGAAGAAGTGTCAGAAAGTCGAAGTCGGCCGAGACGACCGCGTCGACCTCGTAGCCGAAGAGTGCCTCGTAGAACTTGCCGACCACGGACGTCTCGCGGGTGACCAGCTCATTCCAGACCGGGGTGCCATGCGCCCCGGCCACCGCCGTCCCGGTGTGCGCCGCGGCCTGCCAGATGCCGAAGACCGCGCCCGCCGGGTCCGAGGCTATGGCCATCCGGCCGGCCTCGGCCGCGTCCAGCGGCCCCACACCGACCGTGCCGCCGTGGCTCCTGATCGTCTCGGCGGTCTTGTCGGCGTCGTCCGTCGCCAGATACGTCGTCCAGGCGATCGGCAGATGGCGGTCGGGCGGCAGTTGGCCGATCCCCGCGATCTCCTTGCCGTCGAGCAGCCCGCGGACGTACGGTCCGAGCTGCTGTGGTCCGGGTCTGAACTCCCAGCCGAACAGCGCTTCGTAGAAATCCTGAGTCGCGGCAAGGCCGTGCACCATCAGACTCACCCAGCATGGCGTGCCGGGTGTGCGCCGGGTCGCTGCCTCGGTCATCGTCACTCTCCTCGGACCGTCGTGGTGGTGTGCGGAGGCCGGGCACGGGCCCCGAGCCGAAGCGGTCGCCGCACCCCAGCCGATGCTCGCACCCACCGGCATGCGGCGCTCCGGGCCGCGCCGCTTTTGGCGGGATCTCGATTCGGTGTTTACCGCCTTTTTCTCAGTGGTTGGGGCCGGGACGGACCGTGCGCGAGGATGGATTCCATGACAGCCATCATCAACGCGGCCCAACTCGTCGGCGAGTCGGCCGGGACGCGTCCGCCCGTACTGCTCGATGTCCGCTACGCGCTGGGCGGGCCGCCCGGCCGCCCGGAATACGAGGCCGGGCATCTGCCGGACGCCGTGTATGTCGACCTCGACACAGAACTCGCCGGTCCGCCGGGCGAAGGCGGCCGGCATCCACTGCCCGACGTGGCGGCCTTCGGCGCGGTGATGCGGCGCGCCGGGGTCTCGGCGGACTCGCCCGTGGTGGTGTACGACGGTGGTCAGGGCTGGGCGGCGGCCCGTGCCTGGTGGCTCCTGCGCTGGACGGGCCATCGTGATGTCCGGGTCCTGGACGGCGGCCTCGCGGGCTGGACCGGTCCGCTGTCCACCGAGATCCCGGCTCCGGAAGCGGGCGATTTCAGCCCCGTCGCCGGTTCGCTTCCGCTGCTGGACGCGGACGCCGCGGCGGCCCTGGCCCGCGACGGTCTGCTGCTGGACGCCCGGGCGGCCGAGCGCTATCGGGGTGATGTGGAGCCGATCGACCGGGTCGCCGGTCATATCCCGGGCGCGGTGTCGGCTCCCACGACGGAGAACGTGGACGAGGACGGCCGTTTCCTGTCGGCCGAACGGCTGGCCTCTCGCTTCGCCGGGCTCGGAGCGGCGGACGCCAAGGAGATCGGTGTCTACTGCGGCTCGGGAGTCTCCGCGGCCCATGAGCTTCTCGCCCTGGAGATCGCCGGATTCCAGGCCGCTCTGTACGCGGGTTCCTGGTCCGAGTGGTCCGCGGCCGGTGACCGCCCGGTGGCCACGGGACCCGACCCGCGGTAGCCCCGGACACGAGGGCCCGTACGCGCATGGGCGGGTTCTAGCGATCCCCGCAACACCCTGTAGTTCAGGGAGTTGCGGGGATCGTGATTTTTGAGGAGTTGAGGGCGCGGTTCTTCGAGGTGCTGGACCGGGAGGACGGGAGCATCTCGGGGGCTGCTCGGGCGGTCGGGGTGAATCGGGCCACGGCGTACGGGTGGGCGCGGAAGGCCGGTGTGCGTGGCCGTGGGAAGTCCGGCGCGGCCGCGCATCCGGGCCGGGAGGAGTACGACCGTCTTCGAGCGGCCGGGATGCGGCGGCGGGAGGCCGCGGCGCGGGCCGGGGTCCACGAACGTACCGCCCGGGACTGGGACCGCGGCATCCGCAAGAGCAACGGCGCGCGCCTGCACGCCGATGGGCGCCGGATCGACTACAAGACCAGTGTGACCACCATCGTTACTGCTGCGGCAGAGCCGTCCCTCGCGGCAGTCGATGCTGAGCTGCACTCTCGGTTCCTGACGGTGGCCGAGCGGGAGACGATCGCCGACCTGCGTCGTTGCGGTCAGGCGCTGCGGGCCATCGGACGGGCACTGGGCCGGCCGGCATCCACCGTCAAGCGCGAGATCGATGCCCACTCCGTCGAAGGCGTCTACCTGCCGCACCGGGCCCAGCGGACGTGGGCGAAGAGCCGTCCACGGCCCAAGGAGTCCAAGCTCGCCCAGGACGGCCCGCTGCGTGAGTTTGTGGCGGACAGGCTGCGGGAGCGATGGTCGCCGGAGCAGATCTGTCACGCTTTGGTCATCGAGTACCCCGACAACGAGAGCATGCGGGTGAGTCCGGAGACGATCTACCAGGCGATCTATGTCCAGGCCAGAGGTGGACTGCGCCGCGAGATCGCGGTCGCACTGCGCAGCGGGCGTACCCGCCGCAAGCCCCACCGCAGCCCGGACCAGCGCACCCGCCGGTTCGTCGACGAGATGGTGATGATCTCCGAGCGTCCTGCCGAGGTCGAGGACCGGGCGGTGCCCGGCCACTGGGAAGGCGACCTGATCGTCGGCCCCCGCAGCGCGAGCGCGATCGTGACGCTGGTCGAGCGTTCCACTCGCTACGTCCTGCTGGGGCACCTGCCGGGCGGGCACACCGCCGAGGAGGTCCGTGACGTGCTGGTGCCCTTGATCCAGACCCTGCCCGCACACCTGCGCGGCTCGCTGACCTGGGACCAGGGCTGCGAGATGGCCGCGCACAAACAGTTCACCGTGGCCACGGGAGTACCGGTCTACTTCTGCGACCCGCACTCCCCCTGGCAACGCGGATCGAACGAAAACACCAACGGCCTGCTGCGACAGTACTTCCCCAAGAGCACCGATCTGTCCGTGCACAGCGCCGCAGACCTCGAACACGTCGCCCAGCAACTCAACGGCCGACCACGCAAAACGCTCGGCTGGAAAACCCCAGCCGAGCGCCTGCGTGATCTACTGACGACCGCGTAGGCCATCAGGTGTTGCGAGGACCCCGAGAATCCGCCCATGGCGTACGGGCCCTCGCTGTGCGCGTCACCAACGTCCGCGTCCCGCTCCGGTCGTGGGCGGGACGGGTTACTCCTGCTTCTTGCGGCGCGTACCGAACACGATCTCGTCCCAGCTCGGGACCGCCGCCCGGCGGCCCGGACGTACACCGTCCGCCTCGGCCTGGCGGTCCGTCGTACCCGTGAGCCGGTCCCGGTGCCCGGTCACCGAACGCGGCATCAGCACATCCGCGTACGCCGATCCCGCACCGGCCGACGCGGCGGGCGCCACCGGCTCCTCCGCCTCCGGATCGTGTCCCGGATCCAGGTCCGGCGGCTCCGGCGGCGCGGGCCGTTCGGGCACCACCATGTCGCCGCGGAAGCTGGGCACCGCCTCCAGCAGGCTGGTCAGGGAGTCGCGCTCGCTGTTCTCGTCGGACTCGGGCAGCGCGGGCCGTTCCAGCGCGCGGTCGAGGGAGCGGTCCAGCGGCCGGTCGCGCGGCAGCCGCGCGATACGCGGGACGAACGGAAAGCTCGGCTCCTGCGTGACCGTGTCATCGGTGTCACCGATGAGCGCGCGCGCCTCGTCGTCGACGGCCTGGACGAGCCGCCGCGGCGGGTCGTACGTCCAGCTCGCCGAGTGCGGTTCGCCCGCGACCCGGTAGACGAGCAGGACCTCCCAGGTGCCGTCGTCACGGCGCCACGAGTCCCACTGCACGGTGTCCTTCTCGGCACCGCGCAGCGTCAGCCGTTCCTGCACCGCCTCGCCGAGCTGGGGTCCCGTGTTCTCTCCGGGGCGGCGCACGGCGGTCTTTCTGGCGCGCTCGGCCATGAAGGCGCGCTCGGCGAGCACCGGTCCCTCGAACCGGCGGACCCGGTCGACGGGGATACCGGCGAACTGGGCGACCTCCTCCGCGGAGGCACCGGCCCGTATCCGCGCCTGGATGTCACGCGGTCTGAGGTGGCTCTCCACCTCGATCTCGATCTGACCGAGGCGGGCACGGTCATTGCGCACGGCGGCGCGCAGGCGCTCATCGATCGGAAGCGTGTATTCCGTGCTGTCGGCAGCCTTGAGCACCAGTCGTGTGCCGTCGTTTGAGACGGCCACGACACGCAGTTCGGGCATGGGAACCTCCCGGGTGGTGCCTGCCGACGTCACGTGCGTCGCTGCTTCCGCTAGTCGAGTGTGGCCTGCCCGGGTGCAGCCTGCCACAACCTTGCCGTGCTGCCCGGCGTGTCGGGCGTGAGCCCTGGACCGCCGTTATGGCACGGTTACCTATTTGCGACGCAGAGTGACATACCCGGTCACTCTGTGCAGCAGGCGCCCGTGCGGAGCCACGGCGCCGCCGGATCGAGTGCCACCTTCGGCCCCCTTCCCGCAGGTCCCGGACGCCCATGAGGGAGTCCGGCCCCAGGGCTCGCCACAGTACTCCATTCGGGCCATGCGGGTGGACCGGCGCGCCGCCCAAGTTCTCCCAGGGCGCGGGAGTTGAGGCGCCGGGAGGCCCGCGACGGGTGTCATGTTTCACAGAACCTACAAAAACGGAACTATTCGCCTCGCTCAGTTGTCCCTCACTGGTGCGGGGTAGAACGGCTGGGCGAGCAGAGGGCGGAGATGGATCAGAAGCTGGGCGGCACGGAACAGCGGGACGGCGAGGTGCGGCAGCGGGAACGGCGGCTCGATCTGACCGTGCCGCAGGTCGCGGGCAGCGCGCTCGCGGCGGTCGCCGCGGCGGTGCTCGCCTCCCAGCTCGGCGTGTACGGCACGGTCATCGGCGCGGGCGTGGTCAGCGTGGTCGCCACCGCCGGCGGTTCGGTCTTCCAGCAGCTCTTCCGGCGTACCGGCGAGCAGATACGAGTGGTCACGGTCCAGACGAAGCCGGGCGGCCGGCGCGGGCCGGTGCGAGACGGCCGGAATGATCCGGGCGACCCGGGTGACGTGACCTGGGCGTTGTCCGGGCCAGCGGGCCGGGACGGGCGGTTCGGCGAGGCCACCACGCACGGCAGCCGGATACGGGGCTGGAAGCGTCCCGCGCTCGGCGCCGTCGCCGTCTTCGTGGTGGCGATGATCGGGATCACCGGATACGAACTGATCTCCGGTCAGGACCTGAGCGGAGGCAAGGGAACGACCGTGGGTTCTGTCGTACGCGGCGGCGACCGGTCCGTACCTCCGCAGGCTCCCGCCGACTCGCCGGACCCGGGCCCGACGCCGGGCGGCCGGACCCCGGACGACGGCGTCACTCCTGGCGGATCGGCCGGCGACGGTCCGAGCACCGGACCGGAACAGGATGACGAAAGCGCCACACCGCACTCTCCGACACCCACTCCCTCGCGTCCCGGCGACACCCCCGCCTCGCAGACGCCCAGTCCGACACCGACTCCCTCCGGTTCTCCCGGAGACACCGCCGGGGCCGGTGGCGCCGACGGCGGCGTGACGGGCCGGCACACCGGTCCCGGGACGGCGGACCGGCAGACGGAGACGGATCGTTGAGACGGCCACCGGCGGTCAGTCTCCGAGGACTCGTCGCAGATAGTCGTTGCCGAACAGCCGGCCCGGGTCCAGCCGGTCGCGCAAGGCCGTGAACTCGCCGAAGCGCGGATACACCTCGGAGAGATACTCCGCGTCCCGCGTGTGGATCTTGCCCCAGTGCGGCCGTCCGCCGTGCGCGGTCATGATCCGTTCAACCGCGGTGAAGTACGAGCGGTACGGCGTGCCCCGGTAGAGATGGACCGCGATGTATGTGCTCTCGCGTCCCGAAGCCGTCGAGAGCGCGATGTCGTCCGAGGGAGCCGTCCGTATCTCCACCGGAAAACTCACCTTCAGGGGTGAGCGCTCGATCATCGCCTTGACCTCGCGCAGCGCTCCGACCGCGGCCTCCCGGGGCAGCGCGTACTCCATCTCCACGAATCGCACCCGGCGCGGAGACGTGAAGACCTTGTACGGGAGGTCCGTGTACGTACGGGCGGACAGGGCGCGGCTGGAGATCCTGGCGATGGCCGGGATGACGGCGGGCACGGCTCGGCCGAGTGAACAGGCCACCTGGAAGGCGCCGTTGGAGAGGAATTCGTCGTCCACCCAGCCGCCGACCCGGCCGGGCGGCGCCGCGGGCCCCGAACTGCGGTTGTTGCGCTTGGTGTTGCAGTTGCCGGTGTGCGGAAACCAGTAGAACTCGAAGTGTTCGTTCTCGGCGACGTGCTGATCGAATTCCGCCGTGACCCTGTCGAAGGTCATTGGCTCTTCGCGGGCCGTCAGCAGGAAGACCGGTTCCACGGCGAAGGTGAGGGCGGAGACCACACCCAGCGCGCCCAGCCCGATCCGGGCGACGGCGAAGACGTCCGGGTTCTCCTCGGCGGAGCAGCGCAGCAGTGTGCCGTCCGCCGTGACGATCTCCAGGGCCCGGATCTGAGCGGCTATGGAGGCCGAGTCGCGGCCGGTGCCATGGGTTCCGGTGGAGGTCGCGCCGGCGACGGTCTGCTCCATGATGTCGCCCATGTTCGTGAGCGACAGTCCCTCCCTGGCCAGCGCCGTGTTCAGCCGCCTGAGCGGAGTGCCCGCCTCCACCGTGACCGTGCCGGCGGCCCGGTCGATCTCCCGGATGCCGGTCAGCAGATCGGGCCGTATCAGCACACCGTCGGTGGCGGCGGTGGCGTTGAAGGAGTGTCCCGTGCCGGCCGCCTTGACCCGCAGGCCGTCCCGCGCCGCCTCGCGTAACGCCTCGGTGAGTTCCTCGGCGGAGGCCGGGGACACCACCCGGGCCGGCCGGGCGGTGACGTTCCCCGCCCAGTTACGCCACGCGCTCCTTGCCGCCGTGCGTGTGTGGGTCCTGGTCATCCGCCCCGCGCCCTCCCAGAATCGGCACCGGCTCGCGCAGCCGGCGATACCCCAGGAACGCCACCACGGCCGCGGCCGCGCCCGCCACGACGGGCACCCCGTACCCCGCCTCGGCACCGGCGGCGTCGACCACCCAGCCGGCGGCCGATGAGCCGAGCGCCACTCCGACCGCGAGCCCGGTACTGGTCCAGGTCATGCCCTCGGTCAGCTTGGTGCGCGGTACGTGCGCTTCGACGAGGGCCATCGTGGTCACCATCGTCGGTGCGACGGAGAGGCCCGCGACAAAGAGCGCCACGGCCAGAAACGGCAAATTCCCGGCCAGTTGGAGGGGGATCATACTCACGGCCATCGCGCAGACACCCACCAGCCACCTCCGCGGGGCCGACCCCTTGAGGTGCAGCAGCCCGAACACCACGCCGGCGGTGCAGGATCCCAGCGCGTAGACCGCCAGCACCAGGCTCGCCGCCGCCTTGTGGCCCTGCTCCTCGGCGAAGGCGACCGTCACCACATCGACCGCGCCGAAGATCGTCCCGGTCGCCACAAAGGTCGCCACCAGCACCCGCAGACCAGGAGAGCCGAGCGCCGAACCTCCGGTGTGGTGCTCACGTGGCCCCGGTACGGGCTCGGTGGCGCGCTGCGCGGTCAGCCAGAGGACTCCGACGACCAGGAACGCCGCCGCGAGCAGCGGGCCCGCCTCCGGGAACCAGGCAGTCGAGAGCCCGATGGAGATGATCGGGCCGAAGATGAAACACACCTCGTCGACGATCGACTCCCACGAGTACGCGGTGTGCAGTTCACGCGGTCGGCCGCGGTAGATCGCCGCCCAGCGGGACCGCACCATCGCGCCCACACTCGGCATACAGCCCGAGCCCACGGCGAAGACGAACAGCGTCCAGTCGGGGGCGCTCTGCTGGGCGCAGAGCAGCAGCCCGGCGATGCTCACCACGGAGATCAATGTCGTCGGACGCAGCACCCGGCGCTGGCCGTGCCGGTCGACGAGCCGGGAGATCTGCGGGCCCAGCGCCGCGGCCGACATCGCCATCGTCGCGGAGAGCGCTCCTGCCAGCCCATAACGTCCTGTGAGCTGCGAAATCATCGTCACGACACCGATGCTGGTCATGGCCAGCGGCAGCCTGCCGATCAATCCGGCCGCACTGAATTCCCTGGTGCCGGGAGGGGCGAATATCGCACGGTAGGAACTGGGCAACGGACGCTCCGGTAAGTGATGAATCAGGCCGGTACAGCTTACGGCCGTCCGTGCGCCGTCCGCGCCGCGGTTTTCCCGCGGACCGGGGCGGATGGCAGGATCGAAACATGTCCGAACAGCTTGCGACTTCTCCCTACGACGCCCTGCTCCTGCTGTCCTTCGGCGGCCCAGAAGGCCCGGACGACGTGGTTCCGTTCCTGGAGAACGTGACCCGGGGCCGCGGTATCCCCAAGGAGCGGCTGAAGGAAGTGGGCAAGCACTACTTCCTCTTCGGGGGAGTGAGCCCGATCAATGAACAGAACCGCGCCCTGCTGGACGCGCTGCGCGAGGACTTCGCCGAGCACGGCGTGAACCTGCCGGTCTACTGGGGCAACCGCAACTGGGCGCCCTATCTGACCGACACCCTGCGCGAGATGACCGCCGACGGCCGGCGCCGGATCGCCGTCCTCGCCACCAGCGCGTACGCCTCGTACTCGGGCTGCCGCCAGTACCGCGAGAACCTCGCCGACGCGCTCGCCACGCTGACCGCGGAGGGCCTCGAACCGCCGCGGGTGGACAAGCTGCGGCACTACTTCAACCATCCGGGTTTCCTGCGGCCGATGATCGAGAGCGTGCTCGCCTCGCTCGCGGACCTGCCCGAGGACGTACGCGCCGGAGCGCATCTCGCCTTCACCACCCACTCCATCCCCGACGCGGCGGCCGACACCTCAGGGCCCGCCGAGGAGCACGGCGAGGGCGGTGCCTATGTCGCGCAGCATCTCGATGTCGCCCGGCTGATCGCGGAGGCGGTGCGCGAGGAGACCGGCGTCGCACACCCGTGGCGCCTCGTCTATCAGTCACGCAGCGGCGCTCCGCACATCCCGTGGCTGGAACCGGACATCTGCGACCACCTGGAGACGCTGCACGGCGAAGGCGTCCCGGCCGTCGTGATGGCTCCCATCGGCTTTGTCTCGGACCATATGGAAGTCCTGTACGACCTCGACACGGAGGCCACCGCCAAGGCCGCGGAACTCGGCCTGCCCGTCCGCCGCTCGGCGACGGTGGGAGCGGACCCGCGCTTCGCCGCCGCCGTACGCGATCTCGTCCTGGAGCGCGCCGCGACCGAGCGGGGGCGCGCGGTGGAACGCTGCGCCCTGGGGGCGCTCGGCCCGAGCCATGATCTCTGCCCGGTCGGGTGCTGCCCGGCCCGTGCCCCCAGGCCCGCCGCGGCGGGCGCCGACAGCCCGTACGCCTGAAGGAGCCAAGCAGTGACCGACGCCCGGCCCGATGCCGCACTGACCGACGAACTGCTCGCACTCGCCCTGGAGGCGGCGCGCCGGGCCGGCGCGCTGCTGCGCGACGGCCGTCCCGACGATCTCGCCGTCGCCGCCACGAAGTCCAGTCCCGTCGATGTCGTCACCGAGATGGACATCGCCGCCGAGAAGCTGATCACCGGCTATCTCGCGGAGCACCGTCCCGACGACGGCTTCCTCGGTGAGGAGGGCGCCAGCTCGCCCGGCGGCAGTGGCATCCGCTGGGTCATCGACCCGCTGGACGGCACCGTGAACTATCTCTACGGGCTGCCGACCTGGTCCGTCTCCATCGCCGCCGAGCGGGACGGCGAGAGGCTCGTCGGGGTCGTCGAGATCCCGATGCGCCGGGAGACCTTCCGGGCCGTGCTGGGCGGCGGCGCCTTCGTCAACGACCGGCCGGTCCGCTGCCGTCCCGCGCCGCCGCTGGAGCGCGCTCTGGTGTCGACGGGCTTCAACTACGTCACCGCCGTCCGCACCCACCAGGCGGAGATCGCCGCCCGGCTCGTCCCGCTGCTGCGCGACATCCGGCGCGGCGGCTCGGCGGCCATCGACCTGTGCGACGTCGCGGCCGGCCGGCTGGACGGCTACTACGAGCGCGGACTGCACCCCTGGGACCTCGCCGCCGGAGATCTCATCGCGCGCGAGGCCGGCGCGCTCACGAGCGGCCGTCCCGGCACGCCGCCCGGCTGGGATCTCACGGTGGCCGCGACGCCCGGTGTCTTCGAGCCGCTGCTGGCGCTGCTGGAGGAGTACGGCGCCTGGCACGACTGAGCCGGCCCGCTGTGCCCGCCGACCGGCCGGCGGCGGGCACAGGGAAGGGCCCCGGCGCCGTCCCCTCGGCACCGGGGCCCTGCTCGTTGGTTCTGTACGGCTCTGTGTGGCTCTGTAAGTGGTAGGGCTGTCCAGGAACGTACATCTGTGGCGTGGGTCAGACGCTTGCGGCGCCTACCTCCACACCGTGTTCGGCGGCGAGCCGGCGAAGATCGTCCAGCTCTTCCTGTTCGACGTCCGCGAGGAAGTCGTCGCCCATTTCGCGGGCTCGGGTGAGATCAGTTTCCGTGGCCTTTATACGCTGCAGCAGCCCGGCGGTGAACGCGTCCATTGCGCCCCCTCGTCGTGGGTCAGTGGCACGGGGGTGTGCCGACGTCTTGGTCAGTGGCACGGGAGTGTGCCGACGGCGGATGGATCACGCACCCACTGTCTCTGGATGACAGATAAGGGTGTGGCATGCCACAAACAGGGCGTGATCTCGGGTGTGCAGTCGTCTTCCCCAGGCTCCGTCATCGAGAAACCTCAACCCGACAAAGAATCCATTCCATTCCCGGTCGTGCGGGGTCGTCCGCATCGTCTTACCGCCGGTTTATGGGCGTAACGGGCAGGATGTAGCCGCACAGCCAGTGCTACCACCTGCCCTGATCACGGATGACGGGGCTCAGAGGAAGGAACAGCGACGTGCGCGTACTCGTCGTCGAGGACGAGCAACTGCTCGCCGATGCGGTGGCCACCGGACTACGCCGGGAGGCCATGGCCGTCGACGTCGTGTACGACGGCGCCGCCGCCCTGGAGCGTGTCGGAGTCAATGACTACGACGTGGTGGTGCTGGACCGCGATCTCCCGCTGGTCCACGGCGACGACGTGTGCCGCAAGATCGTCGAACTGGGAATGCCCACCAGGGTTCTCATGCTCACGGCCTCGGGCGATGTCAGCGACCGGGTCGAGGGCCTTGAGCTGGGCGCCGACGACTATCTCCCGAAGCCCTTCGCGTTCAGCGAGCTCACCGCCCGGGTACGGGCGCTGGGCCGCCGTACGAGCGTGCCGCTGCCGCCCGTCCTGGAGCGCTCGGGGATCAAGCTCGACCCCAACCGCCGCGAGGTCGTCCGCGACGGCAAGGACATCCAGCTCGCGCCCAAGGAGTTCGCGGTGCTGGAGGTCCTGATGCGCAGCGAAGGAGCGGTCGTCTCGGCGGAGCAGTTGCTGGAGAAGGCATGGGACGAGAACACCGATCCCTTCACCAATGTCGTCCGGGTGACCGTCATGACACTGCGCCGCAAGCTGGGAGAGCCACCTGTGATCGTCACGGTGCCCGGCTCCGGTTACCGGATCTGATGTCCGTGGCGACGACCCCGCCGGCGCCTCCCGCCGCGCCTCCGAAACCGACCTGGGACCCGCGGCGGCCGGATCAGGCCCTGCCATGGGTGCGGCCGACGATCCGGATACGTCTGACGCTGCTGTACGGCGGGATGTTTCTGATCGCCGGCATCCTGCTGCTCTCGATCATCTATCTGCTGGCCGCACAGGCCCTGCATGTGGGCAGCGAACTGCCTTTCAAGATCGTGACGGGCAATGTGAGCAGCGATGTCTGCAACTTCCCGGCCAAGGCGCCGCCCGAGCAGTTCAACGCCGCGATGAACAGTTGCGTCAACCACCAGCGGAAGCAGGCGCTCGACGATCTGCTCACCCGCTCGCTGTTCGCCCTGGTGGGCCTCAGCATCATCGCGTTCGCCTTCGGCTACGCGATGGCCGGCCGGGTCCTGTCGCCGCTGGGCCGGATCACCCGCACCGCGCGGCGCGTGGTCGGCTCCGACCTGTCGCGCCGGATCGAGCTCGACGGCCCGGACGACGAGCTCAAGGAGCTGGCCGACACCTTCGACGAGATGCTGGAGCGGCTGGAGCGGGCCTTCACGGCGCAGCAGCGCTTTGTCGCCAACGCCTCGCACGAGCTCCGTACACCGCTCGCCATCAACCGCACCCTGCTGGAGGTCCATCTCTCCGATCCGGGTGCGCCGATGGAGCTCCAGCAGCTCGGCAAGACCCTGCTGGCCACCAATGAGCGCAGTGAGCAGCTTGTGGAGGGCCTGCTGCTGCTCGCGCGCAGCGACAACCAGCTCGTGGAGCGAAAACCGGTCGATCTCGCCGAGGTCGCCACCCGCGCGGTGGACCAGGCCCTCGGCGAGGCGGAGGCGAAGGGCGTGGAGATCCGCGGCGAGCGGGCGCCCGTCGTCGTGCAGGGAAATGGTGTCCTGCTGGAGCGGATCGCCCTGAATCTGGTGCAGAACGCCGTCCGGTACAACATTCCGCGCGGAGGCTGGGTGGTGGTCACCACCGAGATCCAGCAGGGCCAGGCGGTCCTGATGGTGTCGAACACCGGTCCGGTCGTTCCCGCGTACGAGATCGACAATCTTTTCGAGCCGTTCCGTCGGCTGCGTACGGAGCGCACCGGCAGTGACAAGGGAGTGGGCCTTGGCCTGTCGATTGCCCGTTCCGTGGCCCGCGCTCACGGCGGCCGTATCTTCGCGGAGCCGCGAGAGGGCGGTGGTCTCGTGATGCGTGTCACTCTTCCGATCTGAGATGCTGCGCGCAGCGTTCGGCGACGAGATTGCTTTGTTCGCTTTGCGCGGAATTCTCAGGCCCCAATCCAGGCGGGACCATGTGTGATCGATCACAGGGTCGAATTCCCGCCTATCTACTCTCCGTCATCGGGACCTCCTCGGAAAGCCGGTAAAGTCCGGGTTTCCGGGGGCCCGGATCACGGGAAGTACACGGGGTGGCGCCCGTGGAGTGCGACCTCAGGACCGTGTACGGTCCCCTTCGCCACCTGAAGCCGATCACTCGTCAGGAGTGCGGTTGGGTGTCGATTGAGTAACAGACCTTGATGTGAGGCAAAATCTCCGCCTCAGGTCGGGCACAAGTCCGGCCTCTCACGCGTTACGTGCGCTGAAGACACCACAGACACCCAGAGGGGGAGAGCGACATGGCAACGGATTACGACACCCCACGCAAGACCGATGACGACGTCGATCAGGACAGCCTTGAAGAGCTGAAGGCCCGGCGGAACGACAAGTCGACGTCCGCGGTGGACGTCGACGAGTTCGAGCAGGCGGAAGGCCTTGAGCTGCCCGGCGCGGATCTCTCCAACGAGGAGCTGTCCGTCCGGGTGCTGCCCAGGCAGGCTGACGAGTTCACCTGCATGAGCTGCTTCCTGGTACATCACCGCAGCCAGTTGGCCAGGGAGAAGAACGGCCAGCCCATCTGCCGCGACTGCGACTGAGGTCAGGTCGGCCGTGGCAGGCGACTCACCGTCTCGGAAACGGCGCTTCCGGCGCAAGGCTTCGCCGGAGGCGTATCAGGGCGGCACAGGCCCGGCAGATGGCACTCAGCCGCCTGCCGAGCAGTCCGCTCTCCTGCCCCATCCCGACGCGCGTGACGACGAGCGGGGCCTGACGGCCTCGCTCGAAGCGGCTCAGGACGACCACGACGGTCCCGCGACCGGGGGCCGGCGCCTGGACGCCGTGAAACGCGGTGTTCGCAAGGGCGGCGAAAGCGCCAAGGCGGCGCTGGTCCACATCGCCGACCGGATCATTGAGAACGCGCCTCGGGTTCCGGTCCGGGACCTCGCGACCCTGCGCAAGCAGTTTCCGGGTCTCGGCCCGGAGGAGCTGGCCGACAAGCTGGTCGCGGGCGCCGCGAACAGCAGCTCCACGGTCGGCGCGGGCATCGGCGCGGTCGCGATGATGCCCGTACCGCCCGCGATGCCGACCGAGCTGGCGGCCGAGATCACGGCCGTCGCCGCGATCGAGATGAAGCTCATCGCCGAGCTGTACGAGGTCTACGGACAGCGGCCGCCCGGCGGTCTCAAGGAGCGCAGCACCGTCTATCTGATGTCCTGGACGGAGGAGCGCGGGGTCGATCTCAGCAAGCCCGGGACCGTCAATGCCGCGCTGAGCGTCCGGATGAAGCGCGAGCTGCGGCAGCAGATCATGAAGCGCACCGTCCGCAGTCTGCCGAATCTGGTGCCGTTCATGATCGGCGCGGCCGTCGGCGCGATGATGAACCGGCGCGACACCAAGAAGGTCGCCGAACGCGTCCGCAGGGATTTGCGGAGCGGGCAGATCCCCTGGGACGCGCTGCCGGAACTGCCGCCGCTGGAGCGGCCCAAGGAGCTGCCGCCCGAGCTGCCCAAGGAGCTCGGGGACTAAGGGCTGTCCACGTCCAGTGTGCGAGCGCCCCTGCGCCGTGCGACGCACCGCATCCGACGCCGCGCGCTGGTCCACCAGGGATGAGGAGACAGCCCGTAGGGCCTCTTCTCAAGGCTCGTACGAGGCAGGCCCGCACCGAGCGGGCCCGTATGTTCCGGCCGGATTCAGCCCGCCCGTACCGCCTCCAGCGCCGCCGCGAGGGCAGCCGGGTGCCGGGTCGACAGATAGAGGTACGGAGTCGGATCGTCCGGATCCGTGACCTCCACGCGCAGCGCCGTCGGCACATAGCTGCGCAGCAGCATGAACGCACGGGGATCGGCCTTGTACAGCCGCCAGGCCCGCGCCTCCTCACTGTCGAGGGAGTGGGCCTTCCCGAGGGCCGAGACCGGGATCCGGGCGTCACCGGCGACCAGCGAGTCCGCCACCACCCGGATCCGCGCGGACCCGTAGGAACTCACTCCGGCCGCCGCCAGCGCACCCGCGCCGATCAGCCCGCCGAGCAGCGGTACAGGCCCCAGGGGCAGCAGGATCAGACCGCCCGCGAGCGCGATGAGGGCGGCGATGCCCCACCAGGAACGGGGTGCGGTGAGGCGTTCGTCGTAGCGCGCGGCGGAGGGCTCCATGAAGCCAAGCTTGACATGGTGCGGTCGGCGGACGACCGCGCGGGTAAGGTCTGCGCCTGTGAGTAATGTGCCATCCCCGGGGACGCCCCCCGGATCCTCCGCCGGGCCGGGGACCCTGACACCGCCGGCCGATGCCGTACCGCCGGTACGGCATCCCGACGCACCGGCCCCCGGTGAGCTGCTCGGCTCCCACTACGAACACTGTTTCGGCTGCGGCGGGGCGCAGCCGCACGGGCTGGCGCTGAAGGCGCGCGCCGGTGAAGGCGTGAGCATCACCGCCGAGTTCACCGTGAAACCCGCCCACCAGGGCGCTCCCGGTCTCGCCCACGGCGGCGTACTGGCGACGGCGCTCGACGAGACGCTCGGTTCGCTGAACTGGCTGCTGCGGGTGATCGCGGTGACCGGCCGGCTGGGAACCGAGTTCGTACTGCCGGTACCGGTGGGCACGCTCCTGTATCTGGAGGCCGAGGTCACCGCCGTCCATGGACGGAAGATCTACGGCACGGCCACCGGCCGGCTCGGCGGCCCCGGAGGTCCCGTCGCCGTGCGTGCCGAGGCCCTCTTCATCGAGGTCAAGGTCGAACATTTCACGGACAACGGCCGCCAGGAGGAGATCCGGGCGGCCATGGCCGATCCCGACCAGGTCAAACGCGTTCGCGCGTTCGAGGTGAACCCATGAGCCGCTCTCCTGTGGATGTGCTGATCCGCCGCGTGGACCCGGAAGTACCGCTTCCGTCGTACGGACATCCGGGCGACGCCGGAGCGGATCTGGTCACCACGGAGGCCGCCGAACTCGCCCCGGGAGAGCGGGCCGTGCTGCCGACGGGAGTGTCCATCGCGCTGCCCGACGGGTACGCGGCCTTTGTGCACCCGCGCTCCGGACTGGCCGCCCGCTGCGGTGTCGCTCTGGTGAATGCCCCCGGGACGGTGGATGCCGGGTACCGTGGAGAGATCAAAGTGATCGTGGTCAATCTGGACCCGCGCGAGAGCGTGCGGTTCGAGCGGTTCGACCGGATTGCCCAGCTGGTCGTCCAGCAGGTCGAGAGGGTGCGCTTCCACGAGGTGGCGGAGCTTCCCGGCTCCGCGCGGGCCGAGGGGGGCTTCGGGTCCACCGGCGGTCATGCCGCCGTGGGCGGCGTACAGGGTGGGAATCGATACGCTTCGGCCGTATCCGACCGGGAAGGACAGTGACGTGTTCGGACGTCGCAAGAAGAGTGGTTCCGCAGAGGACGCGGCGGACGCAGCGGGCGAGACCGAGCAGGTCGTCGACGGCGTGAACGCCGATGACAACGAGGCGGTGGCCACGCCCCGCCGGGCCAACCTCCCGCCGGCGCCCAGGCCCGACGGTCCCTGGGACATCTCCGAGGTCTCCAGGCCCGACGAGGGCCGGGTCGACCTGGGCGGCATCTATGTCCCCGGGGTGGACGGCATGGAGCTGCGCGTCGAGGTCGCCGGTGACGCGATCGTCGCCGCCACGGTCGTCGTGCGCGACAGCGCCGTACAGCTTCAGGCGTTCGCGGCGCCCAAGAAGGAAGGCATCTGGGGCGAGGTCCGCGAGGAGATCGCCTCCGGGATCACCCAGCAGGGCGGCATCATCGACGAGGTCGAGGGTCCGCTGGGCTGGGAGCTGCGGGCCCAGGTGCCCGTACAGCTTCCGGACGGCACCGGAGGCGTGCAGCTCGTGCGCTTCATCGGCGTCGACGGGCCGCGCTGGTTCCTGCGCGGTGTGATCTCCGGGCAGGGCGCGGTGCAGCCCGAGGCCGCCGGTCTGCTGGAGCAGATCTTCCGGGACACCGTCGTCGTACGCGGTGACGGACCGATGGCGCCACGCGACCCGATCGTCCTCAAGCTGCCGAACGACGCGCAGATGGTGCCCGAGGGCGTACAGCAGGACGAGCAGGAGGGCTCCCGCTTCTCCGGTGGCATGGGACAGCTCCAGCGCGGTCCCGAGATCACCGAGGTGCGCTGAACAGCCTGACCCGAAACACCTGTGGCCGGTGGGCCGCACCCCTTCATGGACGTTCATGGGGTGCGGCCCACCGGCGTTTTCGCTGGTCACGGCCGTGACCATATGGAGTGCGTCAAGCCGGCGACCCCAGCCGTAAGGGACCCGTCAACAAACGGCTCGCGTCCCGAATCAGAGGGTTTCCTCAGTGAGTCAGATTTCCCGGACTCATCTAGGAGCTCACGATGGCCGACGTGGCCTTCGTCGTCACCACGATCGCGGTCTTCGCGCTGGTGGCCCTCATCGCCAAGGGGGTGGCGAAGCTATGACTGCCGAGAACATCGTCGGCCTCGTCGTAGCCGTCGCCCTGCTGGGCTATCTCGTCCTCGCCCTTGTTTTCCCGGAGAGGTTCTGAGTATGAGCCCCGTCCTCGCCGGTGTGCTCCAGATGCTCGCGCTGATCGTGGCGCTCGGTCTGGCGTACCGCCCGCTCGGCGACTACATGGCCGGTGTCTACAGCTCGCCCAAGCACCTCAGGGCCGAGAAGTGGATCTACAAGGCCATCGGCGCCGATCCCACCACCGAGATGCGCTGGCCCGCCTATCTGCGCGGTGTCCTCGCCTTCTCCGCGGTGGGCGTCCTCTTCCTGTATCTGCTGCAACGGGTCCAGGGCAGCCTGCCCGGGTCGCTCGGTTTCTCCTCGATCGACCCGGACCAGGCGTTCAACACCGCCGCGTCCTTCGTCGCCAACACCAACTGGCAGTCGTACTACGGCGAACAGGCCATGGGCCATGTCGTACAGACCGGCGGCCTCGCGGTCCAGAACTTCGTCTCCGCCGCCGTCGGCATGGCCGTCGCGGTCGCACTCGTACGGGGCTTCGCCCGGTCCCGCACCGGTGAGCTCGGCAACTTCTGGTCGGACCTGGTGCGCGGCACCGTCCGCATCCTGCTGCCGGTCTCCGTGATCGGCGCGATCGTGCTGGTCGCCTGCGGCGCCATCCAGAACTTCAGCGGAATCCACGAGGTCGGCCAGTTCATGGGCGGCTCGCAGCAGTGGAACGGCGGCGCCGTCGCCTCCCAGGAGGCCATCAAGGAGCTGGGCACCAACGGTGGCGGTTACTTCAACGCCAACTCCGCCCATCCCTTCGAGAACCCCAACGGAATCTCGAACCTCTTCGAGATCTTCCTGATCCTGGTCATTCCCTTCGCGCTGACCCGCACCTTCGGCACGATGGTCGGCAGCGTCAGACAGGGCTACGCGATCCTCGCCACGATGGCGGCGATCTGGATCGGCTTCACCGCGCTGATGATGTGGACCGAGTTCGCGCACCACGGGCCGGCGTTCGAGATCGCCGGCGGCGCCATGGAGGGCAAGGAGACCCGCTTCGGCGTCGGCGGCTCGTCGATCTTCGCCGTGGCCACCACGCTCACCTCGACAGGCGCGGTCAACTCCTTCCACTCCTCGTTCAGCGGCTTCGGCGGCGGCATCACGATGCTGGGCATGCAGCTCGGCGAGATCGCGCCCGGCGGTGTCGGCTCGGGCCTCTACGGCATGCTGATCATGGCGATCATCGCGGTGTTCATCGCCGGTCTGATGGTCGGCCGCACGCCCGAGTATCTGGGCAAGAAGATCGGCAGCCGCGAGATCAAGTTCGCCGCGATCTACATCCTGATCACGCCGGCGCTGGCGCTCTGCTTCACCGCCGCGGCCATGGCACTGCCCACACCGGGCAACTCCATGACCAACTCCGGGGCCCACGGCTTCTCCGAGATTCTGTACGCGTACACCTCGGGCGCCAACAACAACGGCTCGGCCTTCGCCGGACTCAACGCCGACACCCAGTGGTTCAACACCACCATCGGCCTGGCCATGCTGCTCGGCCGCTTCCTGCCCATGGTGTTCGTCCTCGCGCTGGCCGGCTCGCTCGCCGAACAGAGACCCGTCCCGGAGACGGCGGGCACGCTCCGTACCCAGAAACCGCTCTTCACCGGGCTGCTCGTCGGCACGATCGTGATCGTGACCGGTCTGACCTATTTCCCGGCGCTGGCGTTGGGACCGCTGGCCGAGGGGCTGGCGTCATGACCACTCGCCCGAAGCAGGAGGACCAGGAAAACGCGATGTCCACAGTCACTCCGACCCGTGCGCCGCATCAGGACGTGCACACCGGTCACAGCGCCGAGAGCGGACGCGTCGGCGGGGGTCTGTTCGACCCGAAACAACTGCTCACGTCCTTCCCGGAGGCCGTGAGGAAGCTCGACCCGCGGATCATGGTCAAGTCGCCCGTGATGTTCGTGGTCCTCATCGGATCCGTACTGAGCACGGTCTTCGCGGTGAAGGAGCCGGGCGACTGGTTCGGCTGGGCCATCGCGGCCTGGCTGTGGCTGACCACCATCTTCGCCAATCTGGCGGAGGCGGTCGCCGAAGGACGTGGCAAGGCGCAGGCGGACACGCTGCGCAAGGCCAAGACCGACACGGTGGCGCGCCGGCTGCACGGCGCCGGCGAGGAACGAGTGCCGGGCACGGAACTGCGCATCGGGGACCTGGTCGTCTGCGAGGCGGGCGACATCGTCCCCGGCGACGGCGATGTGGTCGAAGGAGTCGCCTCCGTCGACGAGTCGGCGATCACCGGCGAGTCGGCTCCGGTGATCCGTGAGTCGGGCGGCGACCGTTCGGCCGTCACCGGCGGTACGAAGGTCCTCTCCGACCGTATCGTCATCAAGATCACGACAAAGCCCGGCGAGACCTTCATCGACCGGATGATCAAGCTGGTCGAGGGCGCGGCCCGGCAGAAGACCCCCAATGAGATCGCGCTGAACATCCTTCTCGCGTCTCTCACCATCGTCTTCCTGCTCGCGGTCGTCACGCTCCAGCCGTTCGCCGTCTACGCCGGTCAGCGGCAGTCGATGATCGTCCTGGTCGCGCTGCTGGTCTGTCTGATCCCGACCACCATCGGAGCCCTGCTGTCCGCGATCGGTATCGCGGGCATGGACCGGCTCGTCCAGCGCAATGTGCTGGCCATGTCGGGACGCGCGGTCGAGGCCGCGGGAGATGTGTCGACGCTGCTGCTCGACAAGACCGGCACGATCACTCTCGGCAACCGCCAGGCCGCCGAGTTTGTCCCGGTCAGAGGCGTGACGGAGGCCGAACTGGCCGATGCCGCCCAGCTCTCCTCACTGGCCGACGAGACGCCCGAGGGCCGCTCCGTCGTCGTGCTCGCGAAGGAGAAGTACGGACTGCGCGAGCGTCACCAGGGCGAGCTGGCCGGCGCCGAGTGGGTCGCCTTCACCGCTCAGACCCGGATGTCCGGTGTGGACGTCGAGCGCCGCAAGGTCCGTAAGGGAGCGTCCGGCTCGGTCCTCGGCTGGGTCCAGGAGCGCGGTGGCGAGGTCTCGGGCGAGGCGCGGACGCTCACGGACAGGATCTCCATGGCCGGCGGTACGCCACTGCTGGTCGCCGCGGAGGACGAGAACGGCGCCCGTGTCCTCGGCGTCATCCATCTCAAGGACGTCGTCAAGGAAGGCATGCGGGAGCGGTTCGACGAGCTGCGCCGTATGGGCATCAGGACGGTCATGATCACGGGTGACAACCCGCTGACCGCCAAGGCCATAGCGGAGGAGGCCGGCGTGGACGACTTCCTCGCCGAGGCCACTCCGGAGGACAAGATGGCCCTCATCAAGCGGGAGCAGGCGGGCGGCAAGCTGGTCGCCATGACCGGTGACGGTACGAACGACGCTCCGGCGCTGGCGCAGGCGGATGTCGGCGTGGCCATGAACACCGGTACCTCGGCCGCCAAGGAGGCCGGGAACATGGTGGATCTGGACTCCAATCCGACGAAGCTCATCGAGATCGTCGAGATCGGCAAGCAGTTGCTGATCACTCGTGGTGCGCTGACGACGTTCTCGATCGCCAACGATGTCGCGAAGTACTTCGCGATCATTCCCGCGATGTTCGCGGTCGTCTATCCGGGGCTGGACAAGCTCAACATCATGGACCTGTCCTCGCCGGAGTCCGCGATCCTCTCCGCGGTCGTCTTCAACGCGCTGATCATCGTCGCGCTGGTGCCGCTGGCCCTCAAGGGCGTGCGGTACCGGCCGACGAGCGCGGACCGGATGCTCCGCAGGAACCTGGGGATCTACGGCCTCGGCGGACTGATCGCTCCGTTCGTCGGCATCAAGATCATCGACCTGGTCATCTCTCTCATCCCCGGCATCGGGTGAACGGCATGTCTCCTATGAAGAACTCGGCAGGAAGTACCGCACGGATGCTCGGGGCCGGGCTGCGCGCCCTCCTCGTCCTCACCGTCGTCTGCGGGGTGATCTACCCGCTGGTCGTCACCGGCATCGCCCAGGGACTCTTCAACCACCGGGCGAACGGCTCCGAGGTCGAGGAGGCCGGCAAGGTCGTCGGCTCCTCGCTCATCGGCCAGCGCTACGATCTCCCGCTCAAGGAGGGCCAGGAGACTCCGGCGCCGGACCTCAGATGGTTCCAGCCGCGTCCGTCCAACGGCCTCGGCAGCAACAGTGTCAATACCCAGTACAAGCTGATCCTCTCCGGAGCGACCAACCGCTCCGGCGACAACGAAGAGCTGATCCAGTGGGTCAAGGACGCCAAGGCCGCCGTCGTCAAGGACAACTCCACGGCCGGTTACCGGGTCGCTCCTTCGGCGGTGCCCGCGGACGCGGTCACCTCCTCGGGCTCGGGCCTCGACCCGGACATCTCGCCGGAGTACGCGCGGCTCCAGACGCACCGGGTGGCGGAGCGGAACCATCTCTCCGTCGCGCAGGTGGAGAAGCTGGTCAGGGATCACACCGACGGACGTGTGCTCGGCTTTGTGGGAGAGCCCCAGGTGAACGTCCTCGCGCTCAACATCGCGCTCAGGGAACTGGCCGGCTGACCCCGGCCCGCCCGCCTCGCGGCCCGCGGTGGTCTGTCGCGCACAGACCACCGCGGGCCGCTCGGGCTGTCCGGACAGCCGCTGGTCAGAGGCCGGTGCCGCACGCGGCGGCCGATCCGTCCGGACATCAGAATCGTGTCAAGACCCATCCTCGGCTCAGGCTTCTGTCCTAAATGTCGCTGTCGCTGGGCGTAGCTTCTGGACAGCCGGTGCTACGGACGCGCGGGCTCTTCTGGAAGACAATGGGGCCATGGGACGCGGCAAGCTTCGGATCTATCTGGGTGCGGCACCGGGAGTCGGCAAGACCTACGCGATGCTGTCGGAGGCGCACCGGCGGGTGGAGCGCGGCACGGACTGTGTGGTGGCTTTTGTGGAGCACCATGACCGGCCGCGTACGGAGGTGATGCTGCACGGTCTGGAGGAGGTGCGCCGGCGCGAGCTGGAGTACCGGGGCACGGTCTTCACGGAGATGGATGTGGACGCGGTGCTGGAGCGTCGTCCCGCGGTGGCCCTGGTCGACGAACTGGCGCACACCAATGTTCCGGGCTCCCGCAACGCGAAGCGGTATCAGGACGTGGAGGAGTTGCTGCGGGCCGGGATCGATGTCGTCTCGACGGTGAACATCCAGCATCTGGAGTCGCTGGGTGATGTGGTCGAGTCGATAACGGGGGTGCGGCAGCGGGAGACGGTGCCGGACGAGATGGTCCGGCGGGCGGATCAGATCGAGCTGGTGGACATGTCGCCGCAGGCGCTGCGGCGGCGGATGGCGCACGGGAACGTCTACAAGCCGGACAAGGTCGACGCGGCGCTGTCCCACTATTTCCGTCCGGGCAATCTGACGGCGCTGCGGGAGCTGGCGCTGCTGTGGGTCGCGGACCGGGTGGACGAATACCTTCAGCAGTACCGCGGCGAGCACAACATCCGCAGCACCTGGCAGGCCCGCGAACGCATCGTGGTCGGCCTCACCGGCGGTCCCGAAGGACGCACCCTCATCCGCCGCGCCGCCCGGATGGCCGCCAAGGGCTCCGGCAGTGAGATCCTCGCCGTCTACATAGCCCGCAGCGACGGCCTCACCGCCGCCTCGCCCAAGGAACTCGCGGTCCAGCGCACGCTGGTCGAGGACCTCGGCGGCACCTTCCACCATGTCATCGGCGATGACATCCCGTCCGCGCTGCTGGAATTCGCGCGCGGAGTGAACGCCACCCAGATCGTGCTCGGCTCCAGCCGGCGCAAGAGCTGGCAGTACATCTTCGGACCAGGTGTCGGCGCCACCGTCGCGCGGGAGTCCGGACCCGATCTGGACGCGCACATCGTCACTCACGAGGAGGTCGCCAAGGGCCGTGGGCTGCCGGTGGCGCGTGGGGCCCGTCTCGGCCGCTCCCGGATCATCTCGGGCTGGCTGGCCGGAGTCGCCGCGCCCATACTGCTGTCGCTGCTGCTGACCGCGCTGAGTGACACCCTCGGGCTCGCCAATGACGTCCTGCTGTTTCTCTTCCTGACCGTGCTGGCGGCGCTGCTCGGCGGGCTGCGGCCCGCGCTCGCCTCCGCGGCGGTCGGCTCGCTGCTGCTGAACTTCTACTTCACTCCGCCCACGCACACGCTGACCGTGCAGGATCCCAAGAACCTGGTCGCCATCGTGATCTTCTTCGCGGTGGCCGTGTCGGTGGCGTCCGTGGTGGACCTGGCGGCCCGTCGTACCCATCAGGCCGCCCGGCTGCGGGCCGAATCCGAGATTCTCTCCTTCCTGGCGGGCAGTGTGCTGCGTGGTGAGACCACCCTGGACGCGTTGCTGGAGCGGGTCCGCGAGACCTTCTCCATGGAATCCGTGGCCCTGCTCGAACGTAAGAGCGACGTCGATCCCTGGACCTGCGCCGGCAGTGTCGGACCGGCCGACCGGGTCGAACGTCCGGAGGACGCCGATGTCGACATGCCGGTCGGTGACCATATGGCGCTGGCGCTCTCCGGCCGGGTGCTGCCGGCCGAGGACCGCCGGGTGCTCGCCGCGTTCGCGGCCCAGGCCGCCGTCGTACTCGACCGGCAGCGCCTGGTCGGAGAGGCCGAGCAGGCCCGCGAACTGGCCGAGGGCAACCGGATCCGTACGGCCCTGCTCGCCGCCGTCAGCCATGATCTGCGGACACCGCTGGCCGGGATCAAGGCCGCGGTGACCTCACTGCGCTCCGACGACGTCGAATGGTCCGAGGAGGACCGGGCCGAACTCCTCGAAGGCATCGAGCACGGCGCCGACCGCCTGGACCATCTTGTGGGCAACCTCCTCGACATGTCCCGCTTGCAGACCGGCACCGTCACCCCGCTGATCCGCGAGATCGATCTCGATGAGGTGGTCCCGGTGGCGCTCGGCGGCGTACCGGAGGACAGCGTGGAGCTGGACATTCCCGAATCGCTGCCCATGGTGGCCGTCGATCCGGGCCTGCTGGAGCGCGCGGTCGCCAATATCGTCGAGAACGCCGTCAAGTACAGCCCCTACGGCCGGCGCGTCCACGTCGCCGCCAGCGCGCTCGGCGACCGGGTCGAGGTACGGGTCGTGGACCGCGGCCCCGGCGTCCCCGACGAAGCCAAGGAGCGGATCTTCGAGCCCTTCCAGCGGTACGGCGACGCCCCGCGCGGCGCCGGCGTCGGACTCGGACTCGCCGTCGCCCGCGGCTTCGTGGAGGCGATGGGCGGCACCCTCGCCGCCGAGGACACTCCGGGCGGCGGCCTGACCATGGTCCTCACCCTCAGAGCGGCGCCCGGATTCGTTCCGGTGCGCCCAGAACTCCCGGCCCGGGTCACCTCGTGACCGGGACAGCAGAAAGGCAGACCTCTATGACCCGGGTGCTCGTGGTCGACGACGAGCCGCAGATCGTGCGCGCCCTTGTGATCAACCTGAGAGCGCGCAAGTACGAGGTGGAAGCGGCCGCCGACGGCGCCAGCGCGCTGGAACTCGCCGCCGCGCGCCATCCCGATGTCGTCGTGCTCGACCTCGGACTGCCGGACATGGACGGCGTCGAGGTGATCAAGGGCCTGCGCGGCTGGACCCGCGTCCCGATCCTGGTCCTCTCCGCCCGCCACACCTCCGACGAGAAGGTCGAGGCGCTGGACGCCGGCGCCGACGACTATGTCACCAAGCCCTTCGGCATGGACGAGCTGCTGGCCCGGCTGCGCGCCGCGGTGCGCAGGGCCGAGCCCGTCGGCGGCGACGGCGACGACGCGACGGCGATCGTGGAGACCGAGGGATTCACCGTCGATCTGGCCGCCAAGAAGGTCCAGCGGGAGGGCAGGGACGTACGCCTCACCCCGACCGAGTGGCATCTGCTGGAGGTGCTCGTACGCAATACGGGCCGGCTCGTCAGCCAGAAGCAGCTCCTCCAGGAGGTCTGGGGTCCCTCGTACGGCACGGAGACCAACTACCTGCGGGTCTACATGGCACAGCTTCGCCGCAAGCTGGAGGCGGATCCTTCACATCCCCGGCACTTCGTCACCGAACCGGGCATGGGCTACCGCTTCGAACGATGACCTGGGCACGTCCGTACCCCGGTACGCTCTAGGCATGAGTGCTGAGAAGCCGACCGGCCGCTTCCGCCGGATGTTCGACCGGCTGTCCAGCTCCCAGGAGGATCTGGAGTCGGAGGAACTGCGGGAAGACACGCAGGCGTCGGGATGCACGCTGATCTCCGACTGCAACGACCGCCAGGTGGTCCGGGTGACTGGTACGTTGCGGACGGTCACGTTGCGTCCGCGGGCCGGTGTACCCGCGCTGGAGGCGGAGCTGTTCGACGGCACCGCGCCGCTGGACGTGGTGTGGCTGGGCCGGCGCTCCATCGTGGGCATAGAACCGGGCCGCAAGCTGATCGCCTCCGGCCGGATCTCTCTGAGCCACGGCCGGCGGGTGCTGTTCAATCCCAAATACGAGCTCCGACCGCTCGGACAGGAGTAGCCGGTGACGTCACTCGACAAGCCTCCCGCCTCGCCCGCTTCCAGCGCCTCACCGACCTCGCAGGACGAAGACGCGAAAGCCGTCACCGAGGCGGCGCTCTTCGAGGCGTTCGGCGGCCTGCGCGGCATGGTGGAGACAGTCCTCCCCGGTCTGCTCTTCGTCACGATCTTCACGATCAACAAGGACCTGCACAGCTCGGCGATCGCGGCCGTGGCCGTCTCGCTGCTGCTGCTCGTGGTCCGGCTGGTCCGCCGGGACACCGTCAAGCACGCCTTCAGCGGTGTCTTCGGCGTCGCCTTCGGTGTCGTCTTCGCGATGATGACCGGGAACGCCAAGGATTTCTATCTGCCGGGCATGATCTACACGCTGGGGCTCGCGGTCGCCTACCTCGTGACCACCATGGCCGGCGTGCCGCTGATCGGACTCATCCTCGGCCCGGTCTTCAAGGAGAACCTCTCCTGGCGCACCCGTAACCCGGGCCGCAGGAAGGCGTACGCCAAGGCGAGCTGGGCCTGGGGCCTGATCCTGCTCGCCAAGTGCGCGATCCTCTTCCCGCTCTACTGGTGGGCCGACACCACGCAGCTCGGCTGGGTGCTGATCGCGCTCAAGATCCCGCCCTTCCTGCTGGCGGTCTATCTCACCTGGATCTTCCTGGCGAAGGCACCGCCGCCGATCGACGTCTTCGCCGAGATGGAGGCGGAGGAGCAGGCCGAGAAGGAGCGCAAGGCCGCGGCCGCCGCCACGGCCGACGGCCCGGCCCGGCACCGCCGGGACACATAGCCTCCGCTCCACGCGTGCGGAAGGGCCGGCACTCCTGCCGGCCCTTCCGCGTGTCCACCGCCGGGGCGGATCAGCCGGCCGCGTCCTCGCGGCGCACCGACAGAAGATCCTCAAGCTGCTCCTCGCGCGCCTGAGCGGCCACGAACAGCAGCTCGTCGCCCGCCTCCAGCGTCTCCTCCGGGTTCGGCGTGAGCACGCGCGTACCGCGGATGATCGTGACCAGGGAGGTGTCCTCGGGCCAGGTCACATCGCCGACCTGGGTGCCGGTCACAGCCGACTCCGGAGGCAGCGTCAACTCGACGAGGTTGGCGTCACCGTGGCTGAAGCGCAGCAGCCGTACGAGATCGCCGACGCTCACCGCCTCCTCGACCAGCGCCGACATCAGACGCGGCGTGGAGACCGCGACATCGACGCCCCAGGCCTCGTTGAACAGCCACTCGTTCTTCGGGTTGTTGACCCGCGCCACCACCCGCGGCACGCCGTACTCGGTCTTGGCGAGCAGCGAGACGACCAGATTGACCTTGTCGTCGCCGGTCGCGGCGATCACGACATTGCAGCGCTGCAGCGCCGCCTCGTCCAGCGAGGTGATCTCACAGGCATCGGCCAGCAGCCACTCGGCCAGCGGAACCCGCTCCACCGAGATCGCCGTCGGCGCCTTGTCGATCAGCAGGACCTCGTGCCCGTTCTCCAGCAGCTCGCCCGCGATGGAACGGCCCACCGCACCTGCCCCGGCAATCGCGACGCGCATCAGTTCCCGCCTCCGTCCGGACCTTCGGCGAACGCCGCCTCGACCTTCTCGATTTCGTCGGTACGCATCATCACGTGGACGAGATCGCCTTCCTGCAGCACCGTCTGGGACGTCGGCAGCATCGCCTCGCCCAGCCGGGTGAGGAACGCGACGCGGACGCCCGTCTCCTCCTGCAGCGTGCTGATCTTGTGCCCGATCCAGCTCTCCGAGGTGTGCACCTCCGCGAGCTGCACACCGCCGCTCGGATCGCGCCACAGCGGCTCCGCGCCCGACGGCAGCAGCCGCCGCATCATCTGGTCGGCGGTCCACCGGACCGTGGCCACGGTCGGGATGCCCAGCCGCTGATAGACCTCGGCGCGCCTCGGGTCGTAGATACGGGCCGCGACATTCTCGATGCCGAACATCTCGCGGGCCACCCGGGCGGCGATGATGTTGGAGTTGTCGCCACTGCTCACCGCCGCGAACGCGCCGGCTTCCTCGATCCCCGCCTCACGCAGGGTGTCCTGGTCGAATCCGACCCCGCCGACGCGACGGCCGCCGAAACCGGAGCCGAGCCGGCGGAACGCCGTCGGGTCCTGGTCGATGACGGCGACGGTGTGCCCCTGCCGCTCCAGATTCTGCGCGAGCGCGGCTCCCACCCGGCCGCAGCCCATGATCACGATGTGCACGTCGCCTTACCCCGCAGTCCTGAACTCGCTGACCTGCGAAAACACCCTGTTCACTCTTCTTTCTCGACGTGCCGCGCACTAAATGGGACTGTGTATACGGTGTCCCCCTGGGTCGAGCTTAAGCGGCGGTGGCGTGAAGCTGTCATCTCCGTGGGGCCACGACTCCAAGACGGTGTGGGGTACTGACTGCGCGGCAGGCTGTTCGAACGCATACGATCCTCTGCGTGTCCAAACTGACCGACGTGCCCAAACGAATCCTGATCGGGCGGGCGCTGCGTAGCGACAGGCTGGGGGAGACCCTCCTCCCCAAACGCGTCGCCCTGCCCGTCTTCGCCTCCGACCCGCTGTCCTCGGTGGCGTACGCGCCGGGAGAGGTCCTTCTGGTCCTGTCCATCGCGGGAGTGTCGGCCTACCACTTCAGCCCGTGGATCGCGGTGGCCGTCGTGGTCCTGATGTTCACGGTCGTCGCCTCGTACCGGCAGAATGTGCACGCCTATCCCAGCGGCGGCGGCGACTACGAGGTGGCCAACACCAACCTCGGTCCCAAGGCCGGACTGACCGTCGCCAGCGCGCTGCTGGTCGACTACGTGCTGACCGTGGCCGTGTCGATCTCCTCGGGCGTGGAGAACCTCGGCTCCGCGATTCCGTTTGTCGTGGAACACAAAGTCCTCTGTGCCATCGCCATAATCGTGCTGCTGACCCTGATGAATCTGCGCGGCGTACGAGAATCCGGGAAGCTCTTCGCCATCCCGACCTATGTTTTCGTCGGTGGCGTCTTCATCATGATCATGTGGGGCGCGTTCCGCGGGCTCGTGCTCGGGGAGACCATGAACGCCCCGACCGCCGGCTTCCAGATCAAACCCGAGCACCAGGGCCTGGCCGGTTTCGCGCTCGTCTTTCTCCTGCTGCGGGCGTTCTCCTCCGGCTGCGCCGCGCTCACCGGTGTCGAGGCGATCAGCAACGGTGTCCCGGCCTTCCGCAAACCGAAGAGCAAGAACGCGGCGACGACGCTCGCCCTGATGGGCGGCCTCGCCGTCACCATGTTCTGCGGCATCATCGTGCTGGCCATGGTCACCAAGGTGAGGATGGCCGAGTACCCGGCCACCGATCTGTTCCGCGACGGCGCTCCCGTCGGCCCGGGCTATGTCCAGAACCCGGTGATCTCACAGGTCGCCGCGGCCGTCTTCGGGCCCGAGACCTTCTTCTTCGTGCTGCTCGCCGCGGCCACCGCTCTCGTCCTGTTCCTGGCCGCGAACACCGCGTACAACGGTTTCCCGCTGCTCGGCTCGATTCTCGCCCAGGACCGCTATCTGCCGCGCCAGCTCCACACCCGCGGGGACCGGCTGGCCTTCTCGAACGGCATCGTGCTGCTGGCCGGCGCCGCAGCGCTGCTGGTGGCCGTCTACGGCGCGGACTCCACGCGGCTGATCCAGCTCTACATCGTCGGTGTCTTCGTCTCCTTCACGCTCAGCCAGACCGGCATGGTGCGGCACTGGAACCGTCATCTGAAGACCGAGCGCAACGTGGCCAAGCGCCGCCACATGGTCCGCTCCCGGGCCATCAACGCCTTCGGCGCCTTCTTCACCGGCCTGGTCCTGGTGGTCGTCCTGGCGACCAAGTTCACTCATGGTGCCTGGGTCGCGCTGCTCGGCATGGTGATCTTCTACGGGACGATGACCGCGATCCGTAAGCACTACGACCGGGTCGCCGAGGAGATCGCCGCCGAGGAGGGTCCGTCGGACGACAGCGTCCGGCCGTCCCGTGTGCACTCCATCGTGCTGGTGTCCAAGGTCCACAAGCCCACGCTGCGCGCGCTCGGATACGCCAAGCTGATGCGCTCGGACACCCTGGAGGCGCTCAGTATCAGCGTCGACCCGGCCGAGACGAAGGCGCTCAAGGAGGACTGGGAGCGGCGCGGCATCAACGTACCGCTGAAGATCCTCGACTCGCCGTACCGCGAGATCACCCGGCCGATCATCGAGTACGTACGGGGCCTGCGCAGCGAGAACCCGCGTGACGCGATCAGTATCTACATCCCGGAGTACGTGGTCGGCCGCTGGTACGAGCATCTCCTGCACAACCAGAGCGCCCTGCGGCTCAAGGGACGGCTGCTCTTCACTCCCGGGGTGATGGTGACCTCGGTGCCGTACCAGCTCGAATCCTCGGAGCTGGCGAAACAGCGGGCGAAGCGGCGGCCCGTGTACCAGGCGCCGGGCTCGGTCCGGCGTGGACCTGTCGACTCGCGCCCGAAGGATTCCGCTCCCAAGGACTGACCCGGTGGGGGAAACGACCGGTACCGCCTCGGTCAGGACCTGCTCGTCCGGGGCGGACGGCGGCCGCGATCCGGAGTGGCGAGGGGCCCGGTCGTGCGCACGTAGACTGGTGGGCTGTCGTCCCGCCGTCCCCTTTGATCTTTTGGAGCCACCCCCTCATGCAAACTGAACCGCAGGCTTCACTGATCGGGGAGGAGTACGAGGTCGAGGTCGGTCCCGTCGCCCACGGCGGCCACTGCATCGCCCGTACCGACGAGGGCCGCGTGCTGTTCGTACGGCACGCGCTGCCCGGCGAGAAGATCATCGCGCGGGTCACGGAGGGCGAGGAGGACTCCCGCTATCTCCGCGCCGACGCGGTGAAGATCATCGACGCGTCCAAGGACCGGGTCGAGGCGCCCTGCCCGTACGCCGGTCCCGGCCGGTGCGGTGGCTGCGACTGGCAGCACGCCAAGCCCGGCGCGCAGCGGCGCTTCAAGGGCGAGGTCATCGCCGAACAGCTTCAGCGACTCGCGGGCCTCACTCCCGAGCAGGCCGGCTGGGACGGGACCGTCATGCCCGCGCCGGGAGACAAGCTGCCGCCGGGCGAGGTGCCCGCATGGCGCTCGCGGGTGCAGTACGCCGTCGACGAGGACGGCCGCGCGGGACTGCGCAAGCACCGGTCGCACGACATCGAGCCGGTCGACCACTGCCTGATCGCCACGGAGGGCGTGAGCGAGCTGGGCGTCGAGCGGCGCGAGTGGCCGCAGATGGCCACGGTCGAGGCGATCGCGGCGTCGGGCTCCGGCGACCGTCAGGTGGTCCTCACTCCCCGGCCCGGCGGTCGGCTGCCGCTGGTGGAGCTGGACAAGCCGGTGTCCGTGCTGCGGGTGGAGGAGCACGACGGCGGTGTGCACCGGGTGCACGGCCGCGCCTTCGTCCGCGAGCGCGCCGACGGCCGTACGTACCGCGTCGGCATGGGCGGCTTCTGGCAGGTCCATCCGCAGGCTCCGCAGGTACTGGTGGAGGCCGTGATGCAAGGGCTGATGCCGCGCAAGGGCGAGACCGCGCTCGATCTGTACTGCGGAGTCGGCCTGTTCGCCGGAGCGATCGCGGAGCGCGTCGGGGAGGCCGGGGCGGTGCTGGGCATCGAGTCCGGCAAGCGCGCTGTGGAGGATGCCCGGCACAACCTCCAGGACCTGCCCAGGGTCCGCGTCGAGCAGGGCAAGGTCGACCAGGTACTGCCGCGCACGCACATCACGTCGACGGACCTGATCGTGCTCGACCCGCCGCGCGCCGGCGCCGGCAAGCAGGTCGTCAAGCACATCTCGGGCCTGGGCGCCCGCCGCATCGCGTACGTCGCCTGCGACCCGGCGGCCCTGGCCCGCGACTTGGCGTACTTCCGCGAGGGCGGCTACAAGCCGCGTACGCTGCGCGCCTTCGACCTCTTTCCGATGACGCACCATGTGGAGTGCGTGGCGATCCTGGAGCCGGTGGGGAAGGGCGCCTGACCTGCGGTTTTGCGTGTGGGCATTATGTGCGGTGTGGGCGTTACGGGCGATATCTTGACGCTGAAATGACGCTCGTGGCGCTCATTTGACGCTCGTTCTGATGGGGTGTCAGTGACTTCTTGGGCAGGTCAGACCCTCTTGAGATAGAACAAGTGCCTAGTAAGCGTCGCGAGCTGACCGACGCTGTCTCGGCCGGCTGGCCGACGGGAGCATCTTCGAACGGCCCGACGCCGACATCTGGGTGAACAGTCCTCGGGAGGAGCCCAACTAAGAAATCCGGCACCGCGTCGATGTCGTCGGGGTGCTTCCTGACCGCACCGCTTTGATCTGCCTGGTTGGCGCCGTGCTGGCCGAGCAAGGAGGTCCGCCCGCTGCATGGGACTCGACCTGCTGGCCGAGGCCCGTCTCCACCCGATCGAGTCAGAAATCGCGAAACTCTGGCTGCTCGCCCAACGACGCCCCCCCTTCCGCGCTGGAAGGACGGGGGTTCGCGGTGGGGAGGCACCGTTCGCAGGTCGCGATCATCGATCCGGACGGTGCGGGGCGGGTCGACCGGAATCTACTCAACAGGGTTGGGGACGGTGCTGGGGTGATCGGCGATCCACGTCCATGCGGTCCATGTGCCGTGTCGCGGGCCGGAAGTGCAGCGCTACGCCCACGTGCAGCCGGATGCGCATAAGGCTGTCCTCGGCGCTTGGGAGCGCTTGGACGCTCCGCTGACCTGACCGTTGCCGCTTAAGCGTTCCTTCGCTCCGTCCGCCATAGAGGGGCGAAGGAACATTCATAGGCGGGGGTGCGGTCCGGGCCACGGGCACTGGCCGGTCGTCGTGGTGTGGGCAACGGCAACGATCCCAGCAAAGTCTGTTCACCGAGTGAACAGCGTGAGTGTTCACCGGGTGGACACGCCTTCCGTTCACTCAGTGAACGGAAGGCACCGAGGCCGGCTCAACAGAGCAGCAGCTTGTCGGCCTCCCGACCGGCTCTCCGTTACGGATCCACCACAAACGGTGCCTGGCGCGTGCGAAAATCCCACGGGTCGATCGTCACCGCAGACAGGGCGTACCGCCCGCTGCACCCGGGGGAGGGGAGCCTCGTATGGCCCTGCTGTCGTCGAGTCCGAAGTGGCCCACCCTTCCCGACTATTTCCACGACTGGGCGCTGGTGGACGTAGAAACCTCCGGGCTGAGACCCGGCCGGGACCGAGTCCTTTCGCTTGCGATCCTCACGCTGGACGCACACGGCCGTCAGATGGGGGAGTTCTCCACCCTCCTCAACCCGGGCTGTGACCCCGGCCCCGTGCACATCCACGGCCTCACCCCGGCCCGTCTCGCCGGCGCTCCCACCTTCGACGAGATCGCACCGCAGGTGGGGGCACTGCTCAGCAACCGCGTCCTGGTCGCCCACAACGCGCAGTTCGACTACGACTTCCTGGCCCACGAGTTCGCCCACGTCCGTTCCTGGGTTCCAGTCAGCAGACGGCTGTGCACGCTGGCCCTCAACCGCCTGGTCGGGCCCGCGACGCCCGATCTCAAGCTGGGCACGCTCGCCACGCACTACGGCGTGCGCCAGGAGAAGGCCCACGACGCGCAGGACGACGTGCGGGTGCTCTCGGGCATCCTGCGCGGCTCGCTGAGCGCGGCCGAGCGACTGGGCCTGTCCCTGCCGCTCCTGGATTGCCCGCCCCGCCAGGACTACAAGCCGTATGTCCCCAAGACGCCCTGCGCGTACCGCAATCCGGGCCGCCTGGAACCGGGCAGGGCCCTGGTTCAGGGCATGAAGGTCGCCATCAGCGGGGACACCCAGGTCTCCCGCGAGGAGTTGATCGCCCGCTCGGTGGCCGCCGGGCTGAACATGACGACCTCGGTCAGCGGCCAGACCAGCGTCGTCGTCACCAACGACCCCAGTGCCGCATCCGGGAAACTGCGTCGCGCCGCGACCGAGGGTGTCCCGCTCGTGGATGAGCCGACGTATCTGCGACTGCTCGAAAGTGTGCAACCCGGCCAGGCCAAGGGCACCGTCCGGCAGCGGCGCGCGGCGGAGACTCCCGTGAACCCGCCCACTGCACCGCCTGCGCCGACGCCGAGTGTCCCGGCACAGCGGACTGCCGTACCGACCGCGTCCGCTGTTACCGAGGATCAGCCGCTCACCGGGCACAGGGTCTTGGTCCTGGGAGGCACTCACCAAGAGGCCGCCGAGGCACGTGCGCGTGCTGTCGCCCTGGGAGCCTCCGCGGCGGTCAACCTCTCCGCCAGCGTGTCCGACGTCGTCGTGCTGCCCGGCAGCGAAGCGGACCGGCGCATGACGCGCATCACCGCCCTCGGCCTCCGGGTCCACGACGCCGACTGGCTCCTCGCACCCACGACTACGCCGATGCCCGCGCTGGCACAGAGCACCGCCGAAAACCGGCCCGACACGGCAGCGGTACTGGTCCGAGGGGCGGTCATCGACCTGTCCGACACCGGCATGGCCTGGACAGTGGCCGCCACATGGCGTCAGCAGACCCCCTACGACGTGGACGTCGTTGCCTTCGCGGTCGACCCTCACGGACAAGTACCAGGAGACGAGGACTTCGTCTTCTACGGCGCACCCGAGCACCCCGACGGCACCCTGCGGCTCGCCACAGACGGTCCGACAGAACAGGCCGTCACTGCCGACCTGGAGCGACTGCCCCTGGAGATCCGCCGGATCGCCATCGCTGCCGCGATCGACGGCGCCGCAACCTTCACCGACGTCGGGGCTATCGAGATCACCGCCACCTGCGGGATCGGCGCGGCCCCGACCGCCCGGGCCACCCTCGACGCCGCCACCACCGAGCGCACCATGATCCTCGCCGAGCTCTACCGCCGAGGTGACGGGTGGCGGCTGCGCGTCGTCGGGCAGGGCTACGACCATGGACTGGCGGACCTCGCCCGCGGCTACGGCGTCGACGTCGCCGAATGACCGACGAGCCCCCATAGCGAGTGTTGGGTTCCGAAGGAACTGCCACCCATGCGTGTCGAGGTCAGGGGTGTGCACGGTCAGCTCGTCCGCCTCGATGCCGGCGGCGTCCAGCCGGTCGAGGATGGAGCACAGTTCGCGCTGGCTGCCGTTGCTGAGGATCTGCACGGTGAGGGACTCGTCGTCGTGGGTGACCTCGCGCAGCGCGGTGGCGGCGGCCCGGTAGGCGTCCGGATCGGTGAAGCGCAGGCGGACGTGTCCGCCCGGGACGATCCGCTTCAGCTCGTCGGTGGTGCCCTCGGCGGCGATCCTGTCGTTGTTGACTGTCCGTACTACACGTCTGTCGTGTCGTCTTGGGGAATGATGTCGAGCGGCCCGCCGCCGGAGACCTGCTCGCCGGAGGCATGGGCAGGACTGAGTCAGATATCGCCCGCCTGCTAGACCACCTCGGTGGACAGGATCTGCGGCGGCTTCAGGTGGCCGGTCGGCTCGCGCCTGTTCGTGCTACGCCGGGCCGAACGAACCGTGCGTGCGCGCTACTACGCCCACTGACATGAGGCGACGGGTGTTACTTCTCGGCCGTGCCGGGTTCCCCGCTGATGGACTCCTGGTAGGCGTCCGCATAGGTGCGTGAGTCCTTGACAAGGTTGTCGCAGAACGCGGCGACGTCGTTGCCGATGAGTTCCAGGACTCCCTTGCCAGCGGCGACGCCTTCCTCGAAGAAATCGACGATCCCGGGGAGCAGGGGCCCGTCAGGCAGGTCGATCGGTCCGACCTTGAACATGTACTTCTGCATCTCCTCGTAGACGATCCGGTAGTCCGGCGGGAGCGCCTTGACCCGAGCCACATGTGCCCGCCACTGCTTCTTGCCCTCGATGATGTCCTGGATGCCCACGTCAGCCTCCCAGCCGGCTCAATTTCCTTGCGACGTTCCTGTTCAACTGCTCGCGCCACCGGTCGCGGTAGGTTCGAGCCCCTTCTCCGCCGGCCAGCGCCGTACAAAAGCCTCGGATGTCGTCGCCGAGGACCTCGTGGACGCTCTGCCCGTCCGCCGCTGTTTCTTCGAGCAGCCCCAGAGCGGCGTCGAGGATCGGCATCAGGTTGCGGCCGGTGAAGTCCCCATGGGGAAAGATGTGGCCCTTGATCTGTTCCCACGCCGCCCGGTAGTCGTCTGGCAGGGCCTCGGCCCGGGCTTCGAACGCCTTCCAATCCCTGGTGAGATCGCTGCCTGTGATGTTCTCCCAGAAGTTCATCTCGCGCCCTCCTTGAGCCTGTCGATGCGTGATGAGACGTACTGCCATTTCGTCCAGAACTTCGTGAGTTCCTCGCGTCCGGCGTCGTTGAGCGCGTAGAACTTGCGCGGCGGACCGACCCCGGAGGGTCGTTTCGTCACCTGGACGAGTTTGTTCCTCTCCAGTCGCAGCAAGATGGTGTACACGGTCCCCTCGACGACGTCGGCGAAGCCGAGCTCGTTGAGCTGACGAGTGATGGCGTACCCGTAGGTTTCCTCGCTGCCGATGATCTCGAGTACGCACCCTTCGAGCGTGCCCTTCAGCATCTCTGTCAGGTCGTCCATCGCGAGTCCTCCTCGGCCCTAGCGGTACTGCGTAGTACCGAGTACCACTATACGGTACCACCGAGTAGTGGAGAATGTCAGCGCGGCGGTCTTGCCTTCTGCGGGCTTGGGGCTTCCCGTACCGCAACAGGCTGAACTTGACAGAGAAGCCCTCGGCGACCAGCTCGGTGTGCGCAGCCGTCATCAGCTGAGGTGGGACCGCTCGCCCCAGTCCAGAGCCCGTTCTGGGCCCTCCAGCGGCGGCATGTCGAACTTCTCGGCTCACCTTCACGTACCCCGACTCGCGGGTCCGTGACGAGTCCCGCTGGATAACGTGGCCGACACTGGGCCTGCGGGCGCGGCACAAGGAGGATGACCGCAACTGCCCAGCCGAGAGTCGGATGTCCGCCCTGCTTGTGACGATCGGCGACGATCTGTCGTGAGGCGTTGCAGCGCCGCGCCGTCGCCGGCAGTCGTACCGCCCGCGCCCTGGCCCGCGAGCTGTCCGCCCACTTCGTCGCTTTCGACGTTCTGCAGGGCGACGGCAGCCCAGTGCTCGTCCGCCCGTACGCCGAGCGCCGCGCGGTACTGGAATCCCTGGTCGCCGATCCGGATCGGCCGTGGGCCCTGTGCCCGATGACCACCGACCCGGGACTGGCCCATGAGCGGCTGGAGGAGTGGACCCAGGTCCCCGGGCTGGAGGGAATCTTGTGGTGGGGCTTCTGTATTGACCGCTTGACCGCTTGGAACAGGGCGCCGCGACGGACTGGAGCAGCATCGTGCTGCAGGACTGAAGCCTTGCGGCGAGAAGCGAGAAGCCTCGCGTGCGTCTCATACCTGCGGGGGCTTCCTGCTGCTCTCATTCCAGGGCGAGACATTCCTCTCCGTCGGCGACAGCGTGCACACACGGAGGCCAGCGCAGCACCCTGCTCACCGCGCTCCGGCGCGAGGCCACCCAAACTTCACGGACGGGTTCCTCTCCGGGCAGGGCAGTGGTGATGCGAAGGGGCCGTTACCTTCGGCCGGCCTTTCCGGAATACGGTTTTGGTCGTGTACGGGCTGGCTGCTGAGGCGCGATCCAGTTTTTTTGGATTTCGGCGGTCTGAGGATGTCGAGAACGTGCCACCAGCTCCGTCCCAAGGACATCAGCGGCCACCACCGGCCGCACGAGGAAGAAGGAGAAACCAGCATGGCGATTCAGCGGATGGACAACGTCGGCATCGTCGTCGAGGACATGGATGCCGCCATCGCGTTCTTCGTGGAACTCGGTATGGAGCTGGAGGGCAGGGCGGAGGTCAAGGGCCTTTTCGCCGACCAGTGCACCGGACTCGACGGCGTCCGCTGTGACATCGCGATGGTCCGGACCCCGGACGGTCACAGCCGGCTTGAGCTGGCGAAGTACCGCAGTCCTGCGGTGATCAGCGCCGGGCCGCGCAACCGGCCGCACAACATTCTGGGCACGCACCGCGTCATGTTCGCCGTCGACGACATCGAGGACACCGTTGCCCGCCTGCGCCCTCACGGCGCCGAACTCGTCGGCGAGATCGCCCGGTTCGAGGACAGCTATCTGCTCTGCTACGTCCGCGGCCCGGAGGGCATCATCGTCGGACTGGCCGAGCAACTGCGCTGAGAAGGAGGAACCGAACCATGCAGCCGACGAGATCGTCGAGGTTCTGAACCGCGCGATCCGCCAGGAGCTGCCGGCCCGTGACATGACTCGCCTGGCCTACGTCGCCAAGGACGGGGCCCTGCGCAACGTACCAATCGTCTTCACCTGGAACGGGTCGCACATCGTCATGTGTACGACGAACTACGCGCCCAAACTTCCGTGGCCAACCTCGCGCACAGGCTCCTGAAACGACGGCACCAGAACTGGCCTTGTGAAGCTTCCCCTTGATCGTGGACACCTGGAGACTGGGATCAGAGTGGTTCCAGAGGAAGCAGTGACCAGGTGGCAAGCAAGTACACGAAGCGGTACTCGGACGAGTACAAGCGGGACGCGATCGAGCTTGTGCGCTCCTCAGG